>CBHCMF010000032.1:0-27463 GCA_965974465.1 uncultured Noviherbaspirillum sp. | reverse complement strand
AGCGATAAGGCGTTACTGCCCTGGAGATCTTCCCCTTTCTCCAGGGTTTTTTTTGTCTGAAGTTTTCGCGCCTCAACCATCGGCATTACCCTCAAGCTCAGACTCATTGGTTAGTCCAAGCAGATCAAGAATTTTCGCGTTTGCCTCCTCTATACCGGTTCGTTTCAACGTAGAAAACAGCTGAACGGTAAACGGGAAAGGCTGGCCTTGCTCGTCCACATAGCTATTGAGCACCGTGTGCGCAAGCCGAAGGGCATTGGCCGACTCATTGCGGTTGAGTTTATCGGCTTTGGTCAACAGGCAATGTACGGGCCGGCCAGTAGGCGCGAACCACTCAAGCATTTGCACGTCGAGATCGGTGAACGGTCGACGCGAATCCATGATTAGAACCAGTGCAGCAAGTTGCTCGCGGGCTTGGATATAGGTTCCAAGCAATTCGTTCCAATGCAATTTCGCTTCACCGGGCACTTCAGCATAACCGTAGCCCGGAAGGTCTACTAGCAGTGCGCGAATTTCATCGACGCGCGTTGCATCCTTTCGATGTTGTCCCACGTGGGCGCCGCCAATGGAAAAATAGTTGATGTGCTGGGTGCGTCCTGGTGTTTTAGATGCGAAAGCGAGCTTTTTTTGATTACACAGGATATTGATGGCGCTAGACTTGCCGGCATTTGAGCGACCGGCAAAGGCAATTTCAGGGACTTGCGTGTTTGGCAAATCGCGGAGGTGGTTCACCGTGGTGAAAAAGCGGGCTTGCCAAAGTAAAGACATAGGGAGGGAAATAGAGGGAAGAAGGTAAAACTGCCGAGAAGCTATTGTACAATAAGGGGTTATGGGTTGTTGCTCACAGAAGCAAAACGCTAAAAACCTTAGACCGCCGCCATTGGCCAGAATTTTAAAATCAAATTCAAGGTGATTGAATGAAACGTGTGTTATCTCCGTTTGTGAAGTCCTTGTTTGTTGCAATGCTGGCGGTTTCTTCGATTGCTTATGCTGCCGAAGAGAAAAAAACTCCCAAAGCCGATCCTGCAAAAGGAGAGCAGTTGTACATCAGTGGCGATGCGTCACATAACATCATGGCGTGCGTAGGCTGTCATGGGACGGCCGGCAATTCCACCATTACCCAGAATCCGAAGTTGGCAGGCCAGCATGCCGAGTACATCGCCAAGCAATTAGCTGATTTTAAGACGCCAGGGCGTAATAATCCTGTTATGTCCGGAATCGCCAAGGCAATGACTGATGAGGATATAAAAAACGTTGCCGCGTATTTGGACAAGCAGGCGTCCAAATCGGGGGCTGCCAAGAACAAAGATATCGTCGAGTTTGGCAAGAAGATTTATCGTGCCGGTATCGCTGAAAAAAATGTGCCAGCGTGTGCTGGCTGCCACGGAGCGACCGGAGGAGGTATTCCGGCGCAGTTCCCACGTCTGGCAGGCCAGCATCAAGACTATACCGATGCACAGCTGAAGAGCTTCCGCCAAGATGCACGCAAGAATAGTGCGCAGATGACGACCATCGCGAAGCGCATGTCCGATGATGAAATTCAAGCTGTAGCAGACTATATCGCTGGTTTGAAGTAAAAACCAAAGTAACAAAGCGGAACAGACGGAGGGGGTGGCAAATGCCACCCTCTTTGCTTTTTGAAAGCAGACAATGAGCGTTAGTACCTCCGGATTACAGTTGAACACCAATCGTCGCTGGCTGGCCAATGCGGTCGAACTGATTTCGTCGATGCGTTTCGCTATCAGTTTGTTAGCGTTAGTGGCAATTGCATCGGTGATTGGCTCGGTATTGAAGCAGAACGAGCCCATGCCAAACTACGTCAATCAATTCGGGCCATTTTGGTTCGAGGTGTTCGACAAGCTCGGTTTGTACTCGGTGTACTCGACGTGGTGGTTCCTGTTGATCATGACCCTCCTGGTACTGTCGACGTCCTTGTGCATTGTACGCAATACACCAAAGATGCTGAGGGACATGCGGAGCTGGCGAGAAAATGTGCGTGAACAGTCACTGCGCAATTTTCATCATCGAGCAGAGTGGACTAGCACGAAATCGCTCACGAGTCTGAGCCAAGAGCTAGTCTTGCGTATTGCTGGCAACGGCTACCGGTCGAAAGTTGTCGAGAAAGACAACGGCATTCTTATTGCTGCCAAGCAGGGAACGGCCAACAAGTGGGGCTATATCTTTGCTCACAGTGCCATCGTTATCATATGTATTGGTGCTTCACTGGATTCCGATTTGCCGATTCGTTTTCAACAATGGTTCGGTGGCAAGACACCTTTCATCGGTAGCGGTGTGATTTCTGATATTCCTGTGCAGCATCGGTTGAGTGTCAGTAATCCAACCTTCCGGGCCAATACGTTCATCCCAGAAGGGGCGACAAGCAATACTGCGATTATTCCGCGGCAGGCGGGCATCCTGGTCCAAGAGCTGCCATTCTCGATTCAATTGAAGCGATTCATCATCGAACATTACTCTTCCGGCATGCCGAAGTTGTTTGCGAGTGAAGTCGTAGTGCATGACAAGGACACCGGTAAAAGTTTTCCTGCCATGATCAAAGTCAACGAGCCGTTGATCTACAAGGGCATTGCAGTCTATCAGTCGAGTTTTGATGATGGTGGTAGCAAACTGAAGGTGGCCGGTTATCCGATGGTCGGGGCACAAGCCACATCCTTTTCCATTAGAGGGGAAGTCGGTAGCACAACGCCATTGGGTGATAGCAAGTTACCTGAATACACGATCGAATGGACCGGTTTTCGCCCTTTCAATGTGGAGAACATGGCGCAGAGCACTGAGGATGTGCGCGCAGTCAACACTGATAAAAGTTTCCGTGAGAAATTCGTAGCAGGCTTGGATAAGCAACTGGGCTCTGCTGCAAAGAATTCGAATAATAAGGATTTGAAAAATGTGGGTCCTAGCGTGCAATATAAGGTACGCGACAAGACGGGGCAGGCACGCGAGTACCACAACTACATGCTGCCGATTCAGTTGGACGGAGACAATGTTTTCCTCGCCGGTATGCGTGCGACGCCTGGGGAGTCCTTTCGCTATCTGCGTATTCCAGCCGATGATAAGGATACGGTCGAAGAGTGGATGCGGCTACGCGCAGCATTGTATAACCCGGACCTGCGTCTGCGTGCTGCTCAGCGCTATGTGAATCATGCGATATCTGCAGCAAAAGAGAATACACATGCTTTGCGCGATCAAGTGCAACACTCCGCCCTGCTCGGAATGGAAGTCTTTGCCGGGAATGAGAAAGAAGCAGGTTATCTGGCAGTCGTCAAATTCCTTGAGAAAGTGCCGACTGCAGAGCAAGAAAATGCTGCGGACATTTTCATGAAAGTCCTGAACGGTAGTTTTTGGGAATTGTGGCAAGTAGCGCGAGAACAGGATGGTTTAGAACCGGTTACGCCCGATGCCAAACATGAGCGCTTTCTACAACTTGCAATCAATGCGATTTCAGACGCCTCTCTCTACGGCGCGCCTATCTATTTGCAACTGCAGGAATTTGAGGAAGTCAAAGCTTCTGTGTTGCAAGTCACACGTTCCCCAGGCAAGAATGTAGTGTATTTTGGCTGTTTGCTTTTGGTTATGGGCATATTCGCCATGTTCTATATTCGTGAGCGGCGCTTGTGGATTTGGCTGAAGCCGAATGCCAATGGCCATACGCACGCGCTGATGGCGGTAAGCACGCAGCGCAAGACGCTGGAATTTGAAAAAGAGTTTGAGACCCTAAAAGCACAACTGATTCAAACCATGTAACGTGCGCTGCGACCAGCATACACTGTGGTCTTGTCGCAGCGCTGTGCAATTGGCGCAGGAACGCCAGGAGAAAATGATGGAACTGACACAGTCACAAACTTATTCGCCGCCCCCTGGTTATTTCAAGCGACGAACGCTCGTCGACTGGATCTATGCCGCCGTACTCGTTGCGGGTGCGCTGTTTGCACTTCACCGCTATGGCCAGTACATGGACGTGTACGAGAAGTCGATTCTCGTTCTAGCGGCCCCTACATTTGCCTGGCTTGGCTGGCAGTGGAAGCAGATCCGCTGGCTGATGGCCGTGCTTGCCGTTTTAGCCTTATCTGCTATTGCGCTTTATGGTGGAACGTTGGTGGCGGCCAACAGCAAGTTTTTGTTGAAGTACGCACTCTCAAGCCAATCTGCGATTCTGTGGATGAGTACCTTGTTCTTCTTGTCGACGCTGTTCTATTGGGGCGCACTGGTGACCAAGTCAGATTTCGGTGGTTCGATTGGCAGCAAGTTGTCATGGGCTGCGGTGGTACTTGGTTTCACCGGCATGTTGGTACGCTGGTACGAATCCTATCTGATCGGTCCTGATATCGGTCACATTCCGATCTCGAATCTGTACGAAGTCTTTATCCTGTTCTGTCTGATTACCGCGCTGTTTTATCTTTATTACGAAGAGCACTACGCGACACGTCAGCTTGGGCCGTTCGTGTTGCTGGTAATTTCTGCTGCAGTGGGTTTCCTGCTGTGGTACAACGCCAGCCGTGAAGCTGCCGCCGAGATTCAGCCCTTAGTCCCTGCCTTGCAAAGTTGGTGGATGAAAATTCATGTACCGGCGAACTTCATTGGCTATGGCACCTTTGCGCTGGCGGCGATGGTCGCGGTCGCTTATCTTCTCAAGGGTAACGGCATATTCGCTGATCGCCTACCTACACTAGAGTTGCTGGATGATGTGATGTACAAGGCAATTGCTGTTGGCTTTGCTTTTTTTACCATCGCGACGATTCTGGGGGCGTTGTGGGCCGCCGAAGCATGGGGAGGCTATTGGTCATGGGATCCGAAAGAAACTTGGGCGCTGATCGTTTGGCTCAACTACGCTGCTTGGCTGCATATGCGCTTGATGAAAGGTTTGCGAGGCACAGTTGCTGCCTGGTGGGCTTTAGTTGGCCTTCTGATAACGACGTTTGCCTTCCTCGGCGTCAACCTGTTTTTGTCTGGTCTACATTCCTACGGAGAGTTGTAATACCAAAACCCATGGTGAAATTGTTGTAAGGTTGGGCCAGGTTGACCAGACAAATGGCAAACCCATCCTTCTCGCCATGGAGTAACCATGTTAATTAAACGTAATCCGAACGGCATCGATATTCCGTTCGGTTCTGAAATTACCTCGCGCGCGGTATTCGAATCGCGCCGTACCTTCATCAAACAACTCGCAATCGGCTCAATAAGCGCGAGCGCGCTTGCTGATATGTTGGGGCGGGAGGCGTTTGCCCAATCATCTGGTGGGCGTAAGCTGACAGCTAGGCAGAATCCTGCTTATGTCGTGATGGACAAGCCAACTGCGTACAAGGATGCAACCACTTACAACAATTTCTATGAATTCGGAACCGACAAGGCGGATCCAGCCCGCCTTGCAAGCACATTAAAACCGCAACCATGGACGGTCGCAATCGAAGGCGAAATCAAAAAGCCAATGACGCTCGACCTCGATGGCCTGCAGAAATTAGCGCCACTGGAAGAGCGTATTTATCGCTTACGCTGCGTCGAGGGATGGTCGATGGTGATCCCGTGGATCGGCTACTCTTTCGCCGAATTGATTCGCAAGGTGGAGCCCACAGGTAATGCTAAATATGTGGAGTTCATTTCATTGGCTGACAAGAAGCAGATGCCGGGCTTGCGTAGCCCTGTACTGGAGTGGCCGTATGTCGAAGGTCTGAGGTTGGACGAAGCGAATCATCCACTGACCCTATTGACACTCGGTATGTACGGAGAGGTTCTGCCAAACCAGAATGGTGCTCCGGTTCGCATCGTGGTGCCGTGGAAGTATGGTTTCAAGTCCGCAAAATCGATTGTCAAAATTCGTTTCACGAGGGACCAGCCAAAGACAGCGTGGAATATTGCAGCTCCTCAAGAATACGGCTTCTATGCCAACGTCAATCCAGAGGTCGATCATCCCCGCTGGTCGCAGGGGAGCGAGCGCCGCATTGGCGAGGACGGCTTCTTCACACGGAAGCGTAAGACGCAAATGTTCAATGGCTATAGTGATGTAGCGTCGCTCTATGCTGGAATGGATCTGAAGAGGTTCTATTGATGATGCCTTCTCAGCGACAAATCCGTTTGATCAAGATAGGGCTGTTCGTTACAGCCTTACTGCCGTTTGCGCGACTAGTGTTGTTCACATTCACAGGGGAGCTCGGGGCCAATCCGATTGAATTCATCACCCGCAACACTGGCGACTGGACGCTGTATTTCCTATGTATGACATTGAGCATTACCCCGCTTCGCCGTCTGACCGACTGGCACTGGCTTATCCGGCTGCGGCGCATGCTGGGGCTGTTTGCATTCTTTTATGGAGCCCTGCATTTCACCACATTTCTCTGGTTCGACCATTTCTTCGACGTCAATGAAATGCTAAAAGATGTGGTGAAGCGGCCATTCATCTTGGTGGGATTCATCGCCTTTATGCTATTAGTGTCACTTGCCGTTACCAGCACCAACGGCATGATGAGGTACTTAGGTGGAAAGCGTTGGCAGGCGCTACATCGCATTATCTATGTCATCGCACCACTTGGCATTTTGCATTTCTGGTGGATGAAGGCGGGTAAGCACGATTTCGAACAGCCAATCCTGTTCGGGAGTATCGTCGCAGTGTTGCTTCTCGCGCGCTTCTATTGGAATGTCGTGCTGCCGCGTCTGCGGCGGCGCCGTTCCACGCCGGCACCGACCTGAGTAGCTGTTAGGGCAGCAGCGATTCTAGTTTGAACAAGTCGCTTGGTAGTTCTCGCTGACGAATCAAATGTGCCTTATCGCCATCAACCATCACTTCAGCAGCTCGACCACGTGTGTTGTAGTTTGATGACATAGTCATGCCGTAAGCACCGGCCGACATGATTGCCAGCAAATCGCCTTGCTCAATGGCCAAGGCGCGATCGCGGGCTAGCCAGTCGCCGGACTCGCAAACCGGACCGACAACATCGTAGGTTTTTGTAGATGAAACACGTTGCATCACCGGTTGCACCCCGTGCCAAGCGTCATACATCGCTGGACGCATCAAATCATTCATCGCAGCATTGACGATGGCAAAGTTCTTCGCAGCACCATGCTTAAGATATTCCACTGCCGTCAGCAGTACCCCGGCATTACCGACAATGGAGCGGCCCGGTTCGAACATTACTTGGATTGGTGTGCCCTTGTGATTCTGCAGACGCCACTTGTCAATCTTTGCGAACAGGCGCCCGAGGTAGTCGCTAATGGCGACTGGCTTATCTTGATCGTAGGTAATGCCGATGCCACCACCGATATCCAGATGATGCAGAGGAATGCCTTCTAGTGCTAGCTGATCAACCAGTTCAATCAGCCGATCGAGTGCTTCCAGCAAGGGGGCGTCGTCCAGCAATTGTGAGCCTATGTGGCAATCGATACCTGCCACTCGAATGTTCGGCAGCGCCGCTGCCGTGCGGTAAGCGGTTAGCGCTTCGTCATAGGCAATACCGAATTTGTTTTCCTTGAGACCGGTCGAGATGTAGGGATGCGTTTTGGCATCGACATTGGGATTCACACGCAGTGAAACAGGTGCCACTTTGCCCATTTCTCCTGCAACGTCATTCAGACGTTGCAGCTCAGCGGTCGATTCGACGTTGAAGCAGAGAATGTCATGGGACAGTGCCAGCTTCATTTCTTCATGCGTCTTACCCACACCAGAGAAAATTACCTTGCGCGGATCACCGCCTGCCGCAATCACGCGGAGCAATTCGCCGCCGGACACAATGTCGAAGCCTGAGCCAAGCCGGTTCAGCAGGTTCAGCACTGCCAAGTTCGAATTGGACTTGACTGAGTAGCACACGAGTGCCGTACTCTCATCGCGGCGATGTTCCTTGCAAGCATTGGCATAGGCGGAAAAGTGTTCAATCAACGCCGCCTTCGAATAGACGTAAGTGGGGCTGCCGAACTGCTTGGCGATTTCGGTCAGCGGCATGCTCTCAACGTGTAGTACGTTGTTTTTATAAGTGAAATACGACATGGTGTAAGGGTGAACTATTGGGGAGAGGGCGCGGTGTTGTCGACTGGTGCGGATGGCGTCTGCTGCGGCGCCGGTGTTGCGGCCGGTACTGGTTTTTTTGGCAGGTACAGCGGTCCAGGTTGGCCGCAGCCCACGAGCACGGTGCTGATGGCAATCACGGTGATGCGCGACAGGTCAAGAACGAACTTCACGATTAGAATCACGGTTTTGGGAACTCACTGGAGTGTAGCATGACTGAATCGGAATTCCTGGCTCTGGCCGAGCATACGCTCAGCAAGATTGAGTCAGCACTGGAACGCGCCGCGAATGATAGCGACCTTGATGTGGAGTGTAGTCGTAGCGGTAACGTGCTAGAGATTGAATTTGTCGACAATGGATCGAAAATCATCGTTAACAGCCAGGCACCGATGCAGGAAATGTGGGTTGCCGCTCGTTCTGGCGGTTTTCACTATAAGCGCGATGGCGAGCTCTGGATCAATACCCGCGACAACAGTGAACTGTTTGCCTCTCTGTCGGAAATGATTCGCGAACAAGGGGGCGTACCCCTGGTGTTGGATGCCACTTCTTAAAACGAAGCCGAAGTCTGCGCAGGCAGCTTCGGCTCCGAAAGTCTTTTCGAAATCAGAACGAGATCAGAATAACTCGTTCTTCACCTCGTCATTGGTCGTCTCCTCTTCTGGCTCTGCCCCTGCCCCCGGATGTTCTGCAATGCCGAGGTTGCGTACCCCAGTTCCTGGCGGATTTTCTGCATAGTAATAGTCGTTTCCGACGTGGAGGACACCTTCAGGGACGGGGCGTTCTACGATCGGAAGATCTTTTAGCGCTTTTTGCATGTAACCAATCCATATTGGCAGCGCCAGTCCCCCTCCGGTTTCGCGGTTGCCGAGGTTCTTCGGCTGGTCGAAGCCGATCCATGCAACACCAACAATCTTTGGCTGATAACCCGCAAACCAAGCGTCGACGGAGTCGTTGGTCGTACCTGTTTTGCCCGCAATGTCGGGGCGCTTAAGCACCAGTGCCCGCGTCGCAGTACCGAATTTGACAACATCCTTCATCATGCTGTCCATCAGGAAGGCGTTGCGCTCATCAATGACTCGGTTGGCTTCATTGCCTGCTTTGTCTGGCACGGCTCGGGACAGCACTTTGCCGGTGGAGTCGGTCACCTTGGAAATGATGTAGGGGTTCACCTTGTAGCCGCCGTTCGCAAATACCGCATAGGCACCGGCCATTTGCAGCGGGGTTACCGCACCGGCGCCAAGCGCCAGGGTTAAATAAGGGGGATTTTTCTCCGCATCGAATCCAAAACGCGTCGAATACTCCTGGCCATATTTGGCGCCGATCTTGTGCAGGATGCGAATCGATATCATGTTCTTCGATTTGGTCAAACCTCTGCGCATTGACATTGGGCCTTCATATTTACCATCATAATTCTTCGGTTCCCATGCCTGTCCACCAGTCTGGCCAGCGCCGAAGCTGATCGGTGCATCAGCAATCATGGTTGCCGGTGACAGGCCTTTCTCCAGAGATGCAGAGTAGATGAAGGGCTTGAATGAAGAGCCGGGTTGACGCCATGCCTGCGTAACGTGGTTGAATTTGTTACGGTTGAAATCGAAACCGCCGACGAGTGCCCGGATTGAACCATCTTCGGTGTTCGCCGCAACAAAAGCGGATTCGACCTCCGGCATTTGCGTGATGGTCCACGCATTATTTTCCTGCGTAACGCGGATGATCGCCCCGCGTTTGACTTTGCGGTTAGGAGGCGCTTTATCGCTCAGCAGATTGGTTGCAAAGCTGAGTCCTGATCCGGTGATAGTGATTTCTTCGCCGGAGGAGAGGACTGCTTTCACAATCTTGGGCGAAGCTTCCAGCACAACTGCGGCGACGATATCATCGCTGTCTGGGTGTTCGGCTAGTTCTACTTCAATTGCATTATCCGCATCTTCTTTGGATGCCGGAATCTCCATGTAGCCTTCTGGTCCACGATAGCCGTGGCGCTTTTCGTAATCCATGACCCCGCGACGCAGAGCCAAATAGGCGGCATCCTGGTCGGCTTTGGTAATGGTGGTGTAGACATTCAGGCCGCGGGTATAAGCTTCGTCCTTGAATTGCTCATAAACCAGTTGTCGCGTCATTTCGGCGACATATTCAGCATGTATCCCAAATTCACCGCTATTGGCTTTAATCTTCAATACTTGATCTTTGGCCTCGTTATATTCTGCGGCAGTGATATAGCCAAGGCTAAACATGCGCTGCAGAATATATTGCTGACGTGCACGGGCCCGTTTAGGATTGGCAACTGGATTATAGGCAGAGGGTGCTTTCGGCAGGCCAGCTAGCATAGCCGCCTCGGCAACATTAATGTCGGAAAGCTTTTTGCCGAAATAAATTTGTGCTGCGGAAGCAAAGCCGTAGGCGCGTTGTCCCAGATAAATCTGGTTCATATACACCTCAAGGATTTGATCCTTAGTCAGATTCTGTTCGATTTTCCAGGCAAGCAAAATCTCATAGACTTTGCGCTTAAGCGTCTGCTCGCTGGACAGAAAGAAATTGCGGGCCACTTGTTGGGTAATGGTGGATGCGCCTTGTTTCGAACTGTTGGTAAGGTTATGGAGCGCCGCGCGCAAAATACCCATATAGTCCACGCCGCCGTGGTCGTAGAAACGGTCATCTTCGATTGCTAATACGGCTTTCTTCATGATATCTGGCACTTCCTTGATGCGTACCAGATTGCGCCTTTCTTCGCCGAATTCTCCGATCAGGACGTTATCAGCAGAAAAGATACGAAGCGGGATTTTTGGCCGGTAGTCGGTCAGAGCGTCCAACGGCGGCAAGTTTGGGTAGGCCATTGATAGCGCAAATCCAACAAGCAGAAGGCCTACGGCCGCCAATCCAAGAATTCCTCCGGCTACGCCGATGGCAAAGCGCGTAAGCGTGGAAAAACGGCGCTTTGGCGCCTCTTTAGGGGTGTCGCCTGCAGAATTAGGAGGGGTCATGCGGAAAAAGTGGGGAGAGAAAAAAGAACTTCTGAATTATAACGGCGTGCAATACTATTCGACATTGGTAAAAAACCAATTATTATCTTGGCTGCAACGTGGATTTTTGGCAACGCATTTACAAATTACCATATGGAAATCGCTTTACACTAGGTCAAACTTATTGCTAGGATTTAATGTAACGTTGGATATGTGTAGCCTAAATATCGGTTTTTAAACGAATTTTTTCGGGGCGGACCTTGTTGGAAGCTTCGACACACAAATAAGTGGTGCGTTCACGCAATAACCACATTTTCGGGAGGGGAGCCCTTGGCCATAGATCTTGGAATGCTGCTGGGCAAGAAAAATCCACCGTTGATCGGCCTGGATATCAGCACCTCGGGCGTTAAACTCGTTGAGTTAGCTGAAGCTGGCAAAAATGAATATCGGCTGGAGCGCTTTGCAAATGAGCCTTTACCGCGCGGCGCCGTTGTAGATGGCAATATCGAAAATATCGAGCAGGTATCGGAGGCGGTGCGTCGCGTCTGGAAGAAAAGTGGCACGCGCGCCAAGCATGTTGCGCTCGGCATGCCGCCAGCATCTGTTATCACCAAGAAAATTATCCTGCCAGCCGGTCTGTCGGAAGACCAGCTAGAAGTACAGGTTGAAAGCGAAGCCAACCAGTATATTCCCTTTGCGCTAGATGAGGTCAGCCTTGATTTTGACGTGATTGGCCCGGCTCAGAACGCTCCCGACGATGTCGAAGTCCTGATTGCAGCCACGCGCAAAGAGAAGGTTGAGGATCGTGTCGCTGTCGTTGAGGCCGCTGGATTGAAACCGGTGGTGATGGACATCGAGTCGTATGCGGCGCGCGCTGCCATTGACCGTATTACGGCGCAATTGCCCAAGGCCGGCCAGGGCCAGATCGTATCGCTGTTTCAGATCGGCGCGCTTGTTACGCATGTGTCCGTGTTGCAGGACGGGCAAACCATCTACGAGCGCGAACAACCATTTGGCGGTAATCAGCTGACACAAGACATCGTACGTGCATACGGCTTGTCTTTTGAAGATGCAGAGGTAAAGAAAAAAACAGGCGACCTTCCTGAAGGGTACGATCGCGAGTTGCTGGAGCCCTTCCTCGAGAATGTCGCGCTCGAAGTGACGCGCGCAATCCAGTTTTTCTTCACGTCCACGCCATACACGCGCATCGATCAGATATTTTTAGCGGGAGGCTGCGCCATCATCCCCGGCCTAGTCGAACTTGTTGCTGAACGTACCAAGGTGTCTGCTTCGGTCGTCAGCCCTTTTATGGGGATGCAGCTTGCGCCCAATGTGCGTGAAAAACAGTTGCGTGCAGAGGCGCCGTCTTATCTGGTCGCATGCGGACTCGCGATGCGGAGGTTTGACGAATGATCCGGATTAATCTTCTTCCTCACCGCGAGGAAAAACGCAAACAGCGCAAGATTGCCTTCCTTCGATTGCTCATTCTGTCGGCCCTAATGGGCTTGGCATTAGTCGTTGCCTATGCGGGCTTTATTGCGACCAAGATATCGAATCAAAATCAGCGCAATAGTTTTATCAAGGCAGAGAACGAAAAACTTGATATGCAAATCAAGGAGATCGCGACACTGAAACAAGAAATCGATGCGCTGAAGGCACGTCAGCAAGCTGTCGAGGATTTGCAAAGCGACCGCAATCAGCCCGTATATTTGATGGATGAGTTGGTCAAGCAAGTTCCGGAGGGAATCTACTTGCGTGCATTGAAGCAGGATAGTCAGCGCGTGGTAATTAGCGGATTTGCGCACTCCAATGATCGTGTTTCGGAATTACTTCGCAACCTCGGTAACAATTCTCCATGGTTGGAGCGCCCAGATTTGATCGAAATCCGTTCCACCAAATTGGGACAGGGCAAGGATGAGAAGAAAGTGTTCGAATTTACCATCAATGTTGGCATCAAGCGTCCGAGAGACAAGGAGCAGACTGAGCCGACAAAACCAATGCCCGTTAATACCGTGCCGAAGCGCCCCTGAGATGAAAGACGCACTATGGCAGATCTAAAAAATATTGGGGATGTGGTTGCATCGCAGTTTCGTGGCCTGAATGGTCGTGATCCAGGGCAATGGCCTCTTATCCCTCGCATGATGTGCGGCTTAGGTACGTTACTGGCTGTTATTGTGCTGGGCTGGGTTCTTTATTTGCGTGGACAGCAAGAAGAACTCGATAACGGCGAGCAGGAAGAGATAAAACTGCGAGAAGCCTATAAGCAGAAGGTGCAACAGGCGATCAACCTGGATAGTTTGCGTAAACAAAAAGAACAGGTCAATGAATACGTTTCGACACTCGAAAAGCAGTTGCCGAGCAAAGCGGAAATGGATGCCCTGCTGTCGGATATCAATCAAGCCGGTCTTGGGCGAGGCTTGCAGTTTGAGCTATTCAAACCGGGGCAAGTCTTGGTCAAGGACTACTATGCCGAGTTGCCGATCGATATCAAGGTACGAGGAAGCTATCATGATGTGGCGTCGTTTACGAGCGACATCGCCAATCTGCCTCGGATCGTAACTTTGAACAACTTGAGTTTAGCCTCCGACAAAGATGGCGCACTCACACTGGATGCCGTTGCTAAAACCTTCCGTTACCTTGACAAAGAGGAAGTCGAAGCCCAACGCAAGGCTACTGAAAAAACAAAGGCTGACAAAACGAAGTCGAAGGGAGCGAAGAAATGACACCCTTTCGTGCAGTGTTATATGTAGCCGCGATTTTGGGGAGCACATTACTCTCTGGATGCGGCGATGGCGGGGTGCAGGACGTTAAGCAATGGATGGACGAGGTGCGGAAGCAGACACCTGTGTCCCCGCAAAAGCTCTCGGAGCCCAAGAAATTTACGCCGTTTGTGTATTCAGGCAAGGATGAAGTCGATCCATACAATCCGGAAAAGCTCTCTGCAGCGCTTGCCAAACTTAAGGCCAATTCACGCAGTGCGTTTAAGCCCGACCTGGAACGTCGTAAGGAACCCCTGGAAAATTATCCGTTGGACAGTATCCAGATGGTAGGGACATTGGAAAAGCCTGGTTTAAGTTACGTGCTTTTGCAGGTTGAAAAGGCAGTATTCCAAGCCAAGGTTGGTAACTATATCGGACAGAATTTCGGGATGATTACCAAGATTACAGATACGGAAGTTGAAATAAAAGAAATCGTCCGGGACGCGGCCGGCGACTGGACCGAACGCCAAGCGAAGTTAGAATTGCAGGAGAATAAAAAATGATAGCGGTCAAAAAACACAATGAACGCTTGGGTGCAACTGCACACAAAGCGCTGCTGGGGGTCGTTCTTGCATGTGTCGCATTGGCCGGTAACTTCGCGCGCGCTCAAGAAAATGCGATTGAATCCATTACTGCAAACCAGCAGGGCGCGAACGTCATCGTTAAGGTAGCGCTTAAAAACAATGTGACCAAGCCACCAATCGGCTTCTCCATTACGAGCCCGGCGCGAATCGCTCTCGATTTTTCAGGCACGGCGAATGCGACAGGTAAGTCAGCACAGGACATCGGCTTGGGGGATGTGCGTAACGTCAACGTCGTACAGGCTGGAGACCGTTCACGCCTTGTATTCAACTTGCTGCGGCCGCTGAATTACGCGACAGCAGTAGAAGGAAATGTTGTCATTGTCACTATCGATGGGTCAGGCGGTATTGCTACGGCTGTAAATGCAGCGGGCCTACCTGTAGCCGCGCAAAAGGCGCCGACTGGAAAGCAACCCTTGCGGGATATCGACTTCCGCCGTGGCGCTGGCGGTGAAGGTCGTATTGTCGTCGACCTACCCAGCAACCAGATTGCTGTCGATGTGCGGCAGCAGGGACAATCTATCGTTGTTGACTTTCTGAAGACGTCATTGCCAGAAGTATTGCGCCGCCGTCTCGATGTAACAGACTTTGCGACGCCCGTGCAGTCAATTACGACCTCGCCCCAAGGCGAAAATGTACGCATGGTGATCGAGCCGAAAGGCCTGTGGGAGCATAGCGCGTATCAGAGTGATACCCAGCTGGTGGTCGAAGTCAAGCCGATCAAGGAAGATCCCAACAAGCTTGTGCAAGGCACGCAAGGTTACCGGGGAGAGCGTTTGTCGTTGAACTTCCAAAACGTTGAAGTTAGAGCAGTATTGCAGGTGATTGCTGACTTTACTGGTTTGAACATCATTACCAGCGACACGGTCAGCGGCAACCTGACGCTTCGATTGAAAGACGTGCCGTGGGATCAGGCGCTCGATATCGTCATGCAGGCCAAAGGCCTTGATATGCGAAAGAACGGTTCGGTGCTGTGGATTGCGCCAAAAGATGAGTTGCTCACCAAGGAAAAGCTAGAGTTAGAGCAGCGAGCCCAAATTGCTGAACTAGAGCCGTTGAAAACCGAAACATTCCAGCTGAATTATCAAAAAGCCGAATCCTTCAAACAGGTATTCGGCCTTGATGGTGGAGGCGACGGGAAGAAGAGCATTCTGTCAAAAAGAGGAAGTGCTGTTATCGATCCTCGTACTAATCAGCTATTCGTCACTGATATTGCCTCCAAATTGGAGGAGATTCGAAAACTAGTGCAGAAGACTGATGTCGCATCGAAACAAGTGTTGATTGAGGCACGTATTGTCGAAGCCGATGATACATTTAGTAAAAATCTGGGGGCGAAGCTTGGCTTCACCGATCTGCGGACATTCCGTGATAGAGGTGTTACTGGATTCCAAATTAGCGACGGAAACAGTATGCGCATCACGACTACCGGTACGTTTACCGGGGTCGGAGAGCAGACCGGGCAGGTAAAAGAGGAGGGCAAAGGGTATAACAATAGCCAGTTCATCAATCTCCCTGCCGCCGGAATTAATGGCGCGATGCCAGGTAGTTTCGCAGTCAGTCTCTTTTCGGCTGCGGCAAACAGATTCCTGAACCTTGAGCTATCGGCTCTGGAAGCGGATGGAAGAGGGAAAATTATTTCTAGCCCACGTGTTGTCACTGCTGATCAATTAAAAGCGCTGATCGAACAGGGGACAGAACTTCCTTACCAAGTCGCAACTTCTAGTGGGGCCACCTCAATCACATTCAGGAAAGCAAATCTGAAACTTGAGGTGACTCCGCAGATTACTCCAGATGGAAATATTATTCTTGATGTCGACGTGAACAAAGATAGTGTTGGCCGGGAAACATTGGCAGGCTTCGCAATCGATACAAAACATGTGAAGACTCAGGTTCTTGTAGAAAATGGCGGAACAGTCGTCCTTGGCGGTATATTCCAGCAAGTGGAACGGGATCTGACAAACAAGGTTCCCGTGCTTGGCGATATTCCCGTGGTCGGTAATCTCTTCAAGTCGAGATCCAGAACTAATGATAAGACAGAACTGCTTATCTTTATTACGCCGAAAATCGTCGCGGAGCGTTCATTATCACGATAAACGGATAAGAAAAATATTTAAAACTTACAAAAATACTTAAGAGTAGGGGCATACGAGTTTGGCGGTGGTTCGGATCTCATTTCGCGACATGCTTCGTTCTGCTGTTGGGAGATCGTTTGAACCTCCGATACCTACTCTGGTAACGTTTACATTCAAGGCGTCATAGCGAGTCAGGTGAAAAGGAAAATGGTGTCCGGCTTAGTGCAAGGAGCGGACACATCGTTATGTCAGAAAATATTTTCTTGGTTGGTTTGATGGGTGCCGGCAAGACGACAGTCGGCCGCGCCCTAGCAAAAAGGCTTAACAAGCAGTTTATCGATTCGGATCACGAAATCGAGGCGCGTACTGGCGCCTCGATTCCGTTGATTTTTGAGATCGAGGGCGAGGCGAGTTTCCGGCAACGCGAATCCGAGGTGATTCGTGATCTGACGGCGCAGTCCGACATTGTGTTGGCTACCGGTGGTGGGGCCGTGATCAAGCCGGAGAATCGTGAATACCTGAAAACCCGCGGTACCGTGATTTATTTGCGTGCCAGCGTTAACAGCATTCTCCAGCGCACCAGTCACGATAAGAATCGTCCTTTGCTGCAAACCGCTAATCCGCGACAGAAAATCGAGCAACTTGCGCGTGAACGCGAGCCGTATTACCTTGAGGTTGCTGACTTTGTCATCGAAACGGGGCGTCCTAACGTACAATCGTTAGTACAAATGATCGTTTCTCAATTGGAAATGGTTGATAAGACGCCACTGGGCGATACAACGCCAAACCAAACTTCATAATTTCTTACATGAACACGCAGCAAATTTCCCCGATCACCTTGCAAGTCGATTTGGGGGAGCGAAGCTATCCGATTACTATCGGACAGTCGCTTCTTTCCGATCCCGATCTGATCAGCCGCCATGTGGCTGGTCAGCGTGTAGCTATTGTCACTAACACCACTGTTGGACCGCTATACCTCGAACGTCTTGTGACGCTGCTTACTGCTGCAGGCAAGCAAGTGACAACGATTGTGCTGCCGGATGGCGAAGAGGAAAAAAACTGGTCGAGCCTGATGCGTGTGTTTGATGTGTTGTTAACTGAGAAATGCGATCGTAAGACAACACTAGTTGCTCTTGGCGGTGGCGTGATCGGCGATTTAACCGGCTTCGCAGCGGCAACCTATATGCGGGGTGTGCCATTCGTTCAAGTGCCGACAACGTTGCTGGCGCAAGTGGATTCCTCTGTCGGCGGTAAAACCGGGATCAATCATCCGCTTGGCAAAAACATGATCGGCGCGTTTTATCAACCACAGGCGGTGGTGGCTGACACGTCGACATTGAATACGCTGCCCTTACGTGAGCTTTCCGCCGGCCTGGCGGAAGTGATCAAATATGGTGCCATCATCGATGTGCCATTTTTCGAGTGGATTGAGACGAATATCGCTAGGCTGGTTGCACGCGACACAGCTGCGCTTGCCTATGCGATTCAACGTTCCTGCGAAATCAAAGCCGATGTCGTTCGACAGGATGAAAGAGAAGGTGGCCTGCGCGCCATACTTAATTTCGGCCATACTTTTGGCCATGCAATCGAAGCGGGGTTGGGATATGGTGAATGGTTGCACGGTGAGGCAGTTGGCTGCGGCATGGTCATGGCGGCAGATCTTTCGCATCGCCTAGGTTTCATCGATGCTGATGTCAAGGCGCGAATGACTGCATTGATAAAGGCGGCAGGTTTGCCCGTGGTGGCTCCTGATCTAGGGATTTCGCGTTGGCTGGAGCTGATGGAAGTCGACAAGAAAAACGAAGGTGGCCAGATCAAATTCATCCTGATTAAGCCACTGGGTACTTCGGTCATTATGCCGGTACCGCAGGACGCATTACTCGCTACCCTGAAGGCCTGCGTTCAGTAATGGACTTTGAAGCCAACCTCGCACCATATGCCGCCCGTTCTTTGGCATCGCGAGGTCGGCGTTTCTCCGAACCGGCCCCCGCATCTCGGACCGAATTTCAGCGCGACCGCGACCGTATCATCCATTCAACGGCTTTTCGCAGACTTGAATATAAGACACAGGTCTTTGTCAATCACGAAGGCGACCTATTTCGCACTCGACTGACACATAGCATCGAAGTCGCGCAGATTGCGCGTTCGATAGCACGTAATCTGCAGTTGAATGAAGATCTGGTCGAGGCGATCTCGTTGGCGCACGACCTTGGTCATACACCGTTTGGGCATGCTGGGCAAGAAGCGCTAAATGCGTGCATGAAGGAATACGGCGGTTTCGAACATAATCTACAAAGCTTGCGCGTCGTCGATCAGCTCGAAGAGCATTATGGTGCTTTCGATGGGCTGAATCTGATGTTCGAAACGCGTGAAGGTATTCTCAAGCATTGTTCGCTCGCTAATGCCCGCAAGCTTGGCGACGTCGGGCAACGATTTATCGAAAAGAAGCAGCCAACCCTGGAAGCACAGCTTGCAAATCTCGCAGATGAAATCGCTTATAACAACCATGACATCGATGACGGCCTGCGTTCCGGCTTGCTGACGACGATGCAGCTTGATGAAGTCGATTTCTATGCGCGCCATCGCAAGGAGGTGGAATCGACCTATCCCGGTATCAGCGGTCGACGCGCTATCCATGAGACCATTCGCCGCATGATCAATGCACTGGTTGTTGATTTAATACAAACATCGCAGAGGCGTATTCGTGATGCTCGATTGCGCGTTGTGGATGATGTCCGTAGTGCGCCACCGTTGATCACGTTTTCAGAGGGGATGAGCAAAGAGGCGATGCTGTTAAAGCGCTTCCTGCGCCGCAATCTGTATCACCACTATCAGGTCAATCGGATGACTAGCAAGGCGCGACGAATTATCAAGGAGTTGTTTGAGGCGTTCATGCAGGAGCCGAGTCTGCTTCCCCCAGACTATCAAATGAATGTGGTAAATGTTACTGACAAGGCGCATGCGCAGGCACGCAAGGTGGCCGATTATATTGCGGGGATGACGGACCGGTACGCAATGCGCGAGTATCGGCGGTTGTTTACCGTAGACGAAATCTAGAGCGGTTTGACTGTGCGTGAAAGGGGGGCTATCGGGCCTGCAATGCTCACGTATGGTTGCGCTTCTCGGCCCGGCCTGACCTCTTTTGCATGCACATTCAAGCCGTTCTAAGCGAGGTGGCGTAACGGATGCGCATGTGCCGGCCACACCGGTTCGAAGAAGTGCTCGACCATCTGTGGTGTTACTTCCTTTAATGTCGGCGGTGTCCACTTTGGCGCATTGTCTTTGTCGATCACGATGGATCGGATCCCTTCAAGCACCTCTCCATTTTCAAAACTGCGGCGAACCATCGTGCGTTCCATGCGTAGGCAATCCGCGATACCCATGATGGAGCCTTGGCGTAATTGGGATAGCGTCACGCACATCATCAATGGTGAGCGCTTGTTCAGCGTACGCAATGTTTTTTGTGAGAACGTGCTTGCCTCCTGCACGAGTGAAGCGACAATTGAGGAGACATCGTTATAGGAAAAATGGCGATCGATCGCATTGCGTTCCATTGCCAGGGGACTTGAGGAAGATGTGACCTGCGTCTTGAATGGTGCGGCGAAAGCATGGATGGTCTTGCGTACATCGTCTATTTTCGCTGACATCAACAGTGAAAACAATGCAGGTAGCTGCGCCGAAGGAATGAATATATCGGCAAGGCCAGCGTAGAGGGCGTCCGCTGCTTCGATCACTTCACCTGTTACGCCTAGATAAACGCCAAGCTGACCAGGTGTGCGCGTTAGGAAGTGGCTTCCACCGACATCTGGAAACAATCCAATATTCACTTCCGGCATTGCCATCTTCGTACGGTCGGTGACAATACGCAACCGGTTTGATGTGCCGCCTTGCGCGATACCCATGCCACCACCCATCACAATGCCGTCCATGAATGCGATATAGGGTTTGGGATAATGGTGGATCAGATAGTTCAGCGCATATTCTTCGGTAAAAAAATCGTCTAATTGTGCGCTACCCGTCTGGGGCGTGCTACGTCCGGCTTCGTAGAAAAAACGAATATCACCACCGGCGCAGAATGCTTTTTCACTGCTGCTGCGGATCACTACGGCGTGAACGGTGCAGTCATCGCACCAGCGTAACAGCGCTGCTGTAATTGCCCGCACCATGTCTAGTGAAAGTGCATTGAGCGCCTGCGGACGATCGAGCGTGATGAAGCCGATATTGTTCTGGATGGCGGTCTGGACGAATACAGTCATGTTGGAATGATCATGTGGATCGAAATGAGCATATGGTATCGGTATCGGGACGACGGCTGGCCATTGACTGACGCTTCTTCACTTGCGGGAAATTGCACGGATAGCGTGGGAGGGCCACGTGCTCAGCTCAGAAAAAAGGGCACATGGAGTGTGCCCTTTTTTGCAATCGTCGGTTCGGCTAACAATGATAATGATATTTGTTAGGCGGCGGTTGGCATGTCTGGCATGCGCTTGATTGTCTCGTGTTGATGATCCTGAATCTTTGTCTTGTATTTGAGAACCTGACGGTCCAGTTTATCAATCAGCGTATCAATGGCCGCATATAGATCTTCTGCAAAACTTTCGACGTGAATCACATTTCCTCTTAAGCGCAGGTTGACTTCAGCTCTTTGCCGTTTTTCCTTTTCCGAGGGTTTTTCTACCCCCAGGATGACTGCAATATCAATCACATGGTCAAAATGGCGCATGACGCGTTCCAGCTTGGTCTCTACATATTCACGGATAGCCGGGGTCAGTTCGAGATGATGTCCACTGATTGTGAGATTCATACAGCGCTCCTATGGATGACGTCGCTGGCGGTTCACAACGTGCCCGCGTAGAGGCCTACGCCGGAACACAGCAACAGCACTTACAACACGAAAACTACAGAGATTTGCGCAGATTGACTGGAGGGATTTTCAAGGCTTCTCGATACTTAGCGACAGTGCGTCGCGCAACGACCATGCCTTGTTCTCCCAGCATATCCGCAATTTTGCTATCAGAAAATGGATTCCTGGGGTCTTCTGCTCCTATCAATTGTTTGATCAGCGCACGAATTGCTGTCGATGAAGCTTCGCCCCCTGCTTCTGTAGCGACGTGGCTGCCGAAGAAGTACTTTAACTCAAACATGCCATGGGGCGTCAACATGTACTTTTGAGTTGTCACACGTGAAATAGTACTCTCGTGTAAACCCAGTGTATCAGCTATTTCGCGCAAGACAAGGGGGCGCATGGCGACTGCGCCATGTGAGAAGAAGTTTCGTTGGCGGTCAACAATTGCTTGTGCAACGCGCAAGATGGTGTCGAAGCGCTGACGCATGTTCTTGATCAACCATTTTGCTTCTTGCAATTGCGACGTGAGTGAGCCTTCGCCTTTGTTTTGTTTGAGGATATTTGCATACAAGGCATTGACCCGCAAACGAGGCATCACGTCATGGTTAAGCATCACTTGCCAACCATTCTTTGTTTTTTTAACAATCACATCCGGTACGACGTAGTCGGAAGTATCGGCAGCGAACAGGGCGCCGGGATGAGGATTGCAACGTTTGATGACATGTTGCGCTTCTCGCAAATCTTCGTCGTCGCAGTCAAGAATTTTCTTGAGCTTGTTGAAGTCGCGTTGTGCAAACAGGGCAAGGTGATTCTCAACGATCTCCAGCGCTCTACGACGTGTCACCATTGGGACTTTCGAAAAGCGTTTGATCTGAATTGCCAAACATTCCGACGCATTGCGTGCACCGACACCAGCAGGCTCGAAACTCTGTAGCAGCTTGAGTGCGATCGCGAGTTCTTCGGGTTCAATTTCCAGTTCTTCCGGCAGGCGAGCGTGGATTTCTTCCAGCGACTCTTCAAGGTAGCCGTTATCGTTTAACGCATCAATAATTAATTCGACCAAGGCGCGGTCACGTCTTTCCTGAACCGTGACGCGCATTTGTTCCAGTAGGTGTTCGCGTAGGGTTGTCTCATGCGCCTCAAGCTGGGGACGTGCGTCGTCGTCTTCCGGGGCCTTAGAGGTGCGTGCGACATCATCAAAACTCCAATCATTGTCGGTAGCCGACGACGTATCGCTTGCTTCTCCCCCTTCGAAACCGCCATCCTGATCTGCAGACGTGGAAGACCCTGTATCAGGTAACGGGGCATCTGACGTGCTGCTGACAGTGCTAACCGAGCTGATTGCCCCGTCGGCCAAAAGCCGCACAGAATGGTCGAGTGGGTCGTCAATGCGCTCCAGAAGTGGATTATCAGAAAGGATTTGTTCCAGCTCCTGATGCAGTTCAAGCGTCGAAAGTTGTAGCAGTCGGATGGATTGCTGCAACTGGGGGGTCAGCGCAAGATGTTGCGAAATGCGAAGTTGGAGTGTCTGTTTCATGCTGTCTGGTTTTCTTCCTCTACATCCGGAAGTGTTCACCTAAATACACACGACGTACTGACTCGTTGGCAATGATGTCGTCCGGCCGACCACTGGCAAGTACCGAACCTTGATTGATAATGTAGGCGCGATCACAGATACCAAGCGTTTCTCGCACGTTATGATCGGTGATCAGCACACCAATGCCGCGTTCTTTTAAAAAGCGCACAATGCGCTGAATTTCGATGACGGCAATCGGGTCAACTCCGGCAAATGGTTCGTCGAGCAAAACAAAACGTGGGTTGGTCGCCAAGGCGCGGGCGATTTCGACGCGTCGCCGTTCGCCGCCCGAAAGGGATAGGGCTTGGTTCTCGCGCAAACGCTCGATTTGCAGTTCTGCCAGCAAGGTATTCAAACGCTTATCAATTTCAGCCTTGGTTAGCGGCTTGTCATTGATGCGTTGTAGCTCCAATACAGCACGAATGTTGTCTTCCACGCTGAGTTTGCGAAACACGGATGCTTCTTGCGGTAAATAGGAAAGGCCCAGTGTCGCTCGCCGATGGATCGGAAAGCGCGAAATCGCGACGTCGTTTAACGTGATTTCGCCTGCATCAGAGGGCACAAGGCCGACGATCATGTAGAACGATGTCGTCTTGCCTGCGCCATTAGGGCCAAGCAGGCCGACGACTTCACCACTTTTGACTTGCAATGAGACGTCTCGCACCACTAGGCGCGTGCCGTAGCTTTTCTGCAGACCGTTGACAACCAGCGTGCTCGACATTTATTTGCCCTTCGACTCGGATCGCGGCTGGATGACCATCTTAATGCGGCCACCCCCCGGCTTTTGTTCGCCAGCGGCTGTGTTGTTCACCGTGAAGAATTCGGCGCGGCTGTCATAGGAAATGAATTCGCCTTCGACTTCATCCGTCGGTTTGCTTCCTTCCAACCTGCGTATCTTCGCTCTCATAAATAACTTTACTATTTCCGATTTGCCATCATATTCAATACGCTCCGCTTGGCCTTCGACCCATTGGTTCGGCCCCCCATCTCGTTTCTGACGGAACGTTGCCAATCCTCCTGCAGGCGCGAGCAGCGTTGCGAACTGATAGCCGGCGGAATCTTGTCGCACAATCAGCTTGTAGGCACGCATGACTAATGTGCCGCGTGTGAGGACCACGTTGCCAGTGAAAGTGTTGATCTGTTTGACATCGTCATAAGCCATCTGATCCGCTTCGATATTGGTGGGCTTGTCGGCGTCTGCTTTTTCTGCGTGGACTTGTCCTGTCGCAGCTGCACTCAGTATCAACAGCAACAAGAGGAAACGTTTCATGAAAGATCTCGAAAGTGATGCAACAGGTTATACCGGATTAACGCAGTGGAGCTTGATACGTGCCATGGACATTGCTTGTCAGCCTGAACTCACGCGTCGCATTGTTCGCAAACATGCCGGTGCCGGTCAGTTTTGATCGACCAGTCACGATTTCTACCTGCTTGTCTGTCTTTACTACATCCTCATCAGGGAGGACCAGCATGTATTCTGACTTGACATGAACCGCGTCGGCCGTCGCAGATGCCGGTCTGTCCAACCGGACGTTGTCGAACAGGTGGACCTGAGTGCTGTCGCTGTTTACTCGTGCACGTTCGGCTCGCATTGTGATCGGTAACTGCGCATCGTCGATATTGGTGACGATCGGCTGCTCAATGTCGTAGGAGCCATCTTGCGGGTTGTGGATCAGCCTGGCGCCGGTAAAGTGGTAGTTCGCGACCCCGGTTTTGGCCATTTTGACGTAACTGAATTTTTCAACATAGAAATCCGGTTCGCTCCTGTTTGGACGTGGGGCCGTGCCGTGCGCTTCTCTGCGTAATACCTCAGATAGCCAAAAGCTGCCGAGCGCCAGAATGATCAGCGGGACAAGTGTCATCAGGAGGCGAAAATGCCAAGGACGCATGATGCCTTTATCTTAAGTACGGCGCCAATGCTGCCGCATAGGTACCTTGCGCACGCATGATGAGGTCGCACAACTCACGTGCCGCGCCATGGCCTCCTGGTGCTTGCGTTACATAATGTACCCGTGACTTCACCTCGGCATGCGCATTGGGAACGCTAGCGGCAAAACCGGCGCGCATCAAGATCGGCAGATCGATGACGTCGTCGCCAATGAAGCCGCAGACGTGGGTAGCAACGCCGGCTTGCGTCAACAGTTGCTCGAATGCAGTGCGTTTGTCATGCACACCTTGAAACAGGTACTGAATGCCAAGGTCGGCGGCGCGCCGGGCCACAATGTCGGATTGGCGGGCACTGATGATGGCTGTCGCCACGCCAGATTGCTGCAACAGCTTGATGCCATGCCCGTCGAGCACATTGAATGTTTTGATGAATTCGCCTGCCGGTCCGTAATGCAGGCTGCCATCGGTCAGTATGCCGTCGACATCAAAAATCATGAGCTTTACGCGTGCAGCCCTAGCGAGAACATCTTCTTGCATCAGATTACCTTGGCATGGGTCAAGTCATGAATGTGCAGGGCACCGACTAACTTGCCCTTCGCATCGGCGACCAGCAGTTGGTTAATGCGAAACTGTTCCATGAGCTCGACCGCTTCGACCGCTAATTGATCGGGGCCGATTGTATGGGGATTGGCGTGCATCACGTCGGTAATGGATAGCTTGCTGAAGTCTTGCACATTCTCGATGAGGCGGCGCAGATCGCCGTCGGTGAAAATACCGACGACGCGATGGGTATCGTCCACTACCGCAGTCATTGCCATGCCCTTTTTTGTGATTTCCAGCAGAGCAGCATGCAGGGAGGTCTCAGGCGTTACTGCCGGAATGGCATTGCCGCTTCGCATGACATCTCGCACATGGGTCAATAAACGGCGCCCAAGGGCGCCGCCGGGATGGGAACGGGCGAAATCCTCTTCGCGGAAACCGCGGGCATCCAGCAATGCCACAGCAAGTGCATCCCCTAGTGCCAGCGTCACGGTAGTGCTTGCCGTTGGTGCTAGGTTGAGGGGGCAGGCTTCTTTGTCAACATGCGCGTCCAGGTGGATATCCGCCAGTTGCGCCAAGCGAGAAGTTTCGTTACCCGTGATGGCGATTAATTTGGCGCCCATGCGCTTAATAATCGGAATAATCGAGACGAATTCCGCAGCTTCGCCGGAATAGGAAATGGCGATCACCGCATCATTTTGGGTGATCATGCCAAGGTCACCATGCATGGCTTCTGCGGCGTGGACAAATAAAGCCGGTGTGCCAGTGGAAGCTAAAGTTGCAGCGATTTTGCGAGCGATATGGCCGGATTTGCCGATGCCGGATACGACGACTCGGCCGCTGCATTGCAACAATACCTCTACGGCGCGCGCAAATGGGGCATCAGGTCCATTGGATAGTCGGCTTTTCAGTCCCAGGATCGCATTGGCTTCAATCTGCAGCGTCTCGCGTGCGAGCTCCAGTGCGCGCTGGGCACTTTTTACATCAAAAGCTTTCGGCTGGGTTTTTGCATCGGTTACACTCATGCTGGAAGTATAAACGAATTACGAAAGCAAAAAATCTGCCAGTCATAACAAAAATGCGTCTTGACTGTTGTTAAAACGTACTTTCGTAGCGTAAGTCCTTCATTCTTAAGGAATCCATGAAAAAGCAAAATGCCCACCGGAATGGGGTGCTGCCATGCAGCCTGTCCGATCATGGATTGGTTAAGCGGAATGACTTAAGACCAATGGCATCCATTTCGATCATTTTCATCATTCATGTTTTCGGCTCTTGAACTGACGCTCGTTCTGCTTGCCTCCGCAGTGTTGGGTGTTGTCGCGTTCCGCATGCTGCATTTGCCGCCCATGCTCGGGTATTTGGCCGTGGGGATCGTCATTGGGCCACACGGTTTCGGCATGGCGGATGAAAACCAGACCACACATACGCTGGCAGAATTTGGCGTGGTATTTCTCATGTTCTCGATCGGTCTGGAGTTCTCCCTGCCCAAGCTGATCGCGATGCGCCGTACGGTCTTCGGGTTAGGCATGGCGCAGGTTATATTAACCATTGTGGCGGCAATGCTGTTTGGCTGGCTGATGGGATGGCTGCTGCCGAGTCTGTTCCATATTAGCTGGCGCGCGGCGTTCGCGTTGGGTGGTGCGCTTGCGATGTCTTCTACGGCGATTGTGTCAAAGATGTTGACGGAGCGGTTGGAGCTGGAGAGCCCTCATGGCCGTCAGATTTTCGGCATTTTGCTGTTCCAGGACTTGGCCGTGGTGCCTCTTCTGATCTTGGTGCCTGCGCTGGCAAACAATTCAGAGGACTTGATGGCTACGCTTGCGCTGGCAACGATGAAGGCAGGCATCGTGCTGGTTCTGCTGCTGGTCATCGGTCAGCGTTTGATGCGCAGTTGGTTCCATATTGTCGTCAAGCGGCGCTCGCAGGAACTGTTTATGCTGAACCTGCTTTTGATCACACTGGGCGCGGCGTGGATCACTGAGAAGGCGGGCTTATCGTTAGCGCTCGGCGCCTTTGTTGCCGGAATGTTGATTTCCGAGACCGAATACAAGCACCAGGTGGAAGAGGATATTAAGCCGTTCCGTGATGTGTTGCTTGGACTGTTCTTCATCACTGTGGGCATGTTGCTCAATGTCAGGTTGGTACTCGAGAACTGGTGGTTAGTACTGTTACTGTTGACCGGGCCCGTGCTGCTGAAGTTCGGCCTGATTGCGCTTTTGACTACACTGTCCGGCGCTTCTACA
>CBHCMF010000031.1:0-27469 GCA_965974465.1 uncultured Noviherbaspirillum sp. | reverse complement strand
TTCCTCAAAACAGTGCATATTGTCTCGTCAGTCGTCTTGGTGGGAACCGGTTTCGGCTCGGCGTTCTACCTTTTCTGTGCCAACCGCAGCAAGAGCCTGGAGGCACAAGCCGTTGTTGCCCGCTTGGTCGTATTGGCGGACTGGATTTTCACCACGCCTGCGGTGATTGCTCAGCCATTGACTGGCCTAGCCTTGCTTTCCATTGCTGGATGGCCGCTGAATACACCATGGATTATGTGGTCGATTGCGTTGTATCTGTTCGCCGGTGCGTGCTGGCTGCCTGTCGTCTGGTTGCAGCTCCAGATGAAGAAGATGGCTGACACGGCGCTCACGCAAGGCAGCGCCTTGCCAGCGCGCTACTGGCATTATGCGCGCTGGTGGGAGAGACTGGGGTATCCCGCGTTTGCCGCGATGCTCGTTGTGTACTACCTCATGGTCAGTAAACCAGCACTTGGTTAGTACAAGGTCTGCGAGGATTCGTGAACCAGCTGGCGGTAGAGCGCATGCCGTAGTGAACTGATCTTGGTATCGGAAGCAGCTGCGAGTACACCGCATCCTGGTTCATTGAGATGACGGCAGTTGTAGAAGCGGCAATGGCCAAGATAAGGGGCAAATTCACGGAAGGCTCGCTCCAGCATGCCTTCTGTTAAGTGGTAAAGGCCGAATTCCTGAAAGCCGGGCGAATCGATAATTGCCGTGTCTTTTCCGATGGAATACAAGCGGGTAAAGGTCGTTGTGTGCTTGCCTGAGTCGAGCGCCGCGGAAATTTCACGGGTTGCGATATCGGCGTCAGGAACGAGCAAGTTGATCAACGAGGATTTGCCCATGCCGGACTGACCAATCAGAATGGTCGATTGACCGATCAGCAGCGGCATCAGCGTGGCGCACGTAGCTTCTGGTGACCCTTTTGCCGATACTTCATGTATCGGATAGCCAAGTTGGGCGTATAGGGAAAGGCGCTCGCGTACCTTAGGTAGCAGTTCCACCACGTCGACCTTGTTCAACACGATATGCGCGACGATGCCAGCCGCTTCAGCGGCGACAAGGGCCCGCGAAATAAGGTCATCGGAAAAACCGGGTTCCGTCGCGACGACGATGAACAGTTGTGTCAGATTCGCTGCTAACAGCTTTGATTTGTATTGGTCGGAGCGGTACAGAAGTGTTTTGCGTTCGGAAATTGCTTCAATCACGCCCTGATTGGGCGAGGTTAGTTTCAGCGTAACGAGATCACCGACGGCGACGTCGCTTTTTTTGCCTCTGGTTACGCACTGCAGACGGGTAGGCCCGCTTTGGACCAGGTAGTGCCGGCCATGTGCAGCGATAACGGTGCCGATGTTATCCTCCATCGGTCAGAGCGCCGCTTGTTGGAAAATCGCGTCTACCTTGGCGGCGCAGATGAAATCGTTTTCGGAGAGACCGCCGCGTCCGCTATTGACCGAGTGTGTATTGAATTTCACCACGCAACGGTTGTAGGTCACCACTAACTCAGGATGATGGTCTTCGACATGGATGACCCACGCGATTGCATTCACGAATGCCAGCGTCTCGTAGTAATTTTTAAAAACGAAGGTCTTGACGATCTTGCTCTCCTGGAGCGTCCAGTTCTCGACAGCGGCAAGATGTTCGTTGATTTCGGCATCATTGAGTGCGGTTTCGCGATGCTGACACTTCTTTCTGGTCAATTCTGCAGCAGTTACCATGATGTGTTCGTTAGCGGCTGGCAAGGAGTTGATGGATACGTATGCTTGCGGGTGGGTGCGAGTCGTAGAAAGCGGAATGCAGCGGGTCTGGCGTAAGCGTCGATGCATTGTCTTCGTACAGTTTTACCAAGGCGGACACCAGGTCTTGCGCATTCGTATGTTTTGCCGCGAAGGCATCCGCTTCAAACTCATGCTTACGCGACGTGATGGACATCAGTGGGGAGAAGAGAAAGGTGAATACCGGCAAGGCAAGCATGAACAGAATCAGCGCCATGGCGTCGTAGCTTGTAGGCAGCGCTGGAATCACGCCCAATCCCTCATAGAACCACGTCTTGGTCTTCAGGTAACCGAGTAAGGCAAGAAATCCGAGAGACAAAGCAAACATCACCGCGATACGCTTGATGACATGCTTGAGTTTGAAATGGCCGAGTTCATGGGCTAGCACGGCCTCAATTTCTTGCGGACCGAGCCGCGCCAACAAAGTGTCAAAGAAAACAATGCGTTTGGCTGCGCCAAAGCCAGAAAAGTAAGCATTTCCATGTGCGCTGCGTTTGGAGCCATCCATCACGAACAAGCCCTTTGATGCAAAGCCGACACGTTGCATCAGATTTTCAATGCGGGAACGCAGGTTTTCATCTTGCAAGGGAGTGAATTTGTTGAACAAGGGAGCAATGACGGTAGGGTAGAGCACGAGCATCAACAATTGAAAGCCGCTCCATACGATCCATGCGTACAGCCACCAGAGATCACCGGCTTTTTCCATCAGGGTCAAAATCACCCAGATCAGCGGCAGGCCGATCACGATACCGACCAGCGTATTCTTGATCATATCGGTAATGAATAGGCGCAGCGTCATCTTGTTAAAGCCGAAACGCGCTTCAAGGACAAACTGTCTGTAGTAATCGAATGGCAGATCAACCACTGCTGAAATGAAGGCAAATGAAGCAAGTAGACCAAGCTGATGAGCCATGCCGGGACCGGTCAGCTTGAACAGTGCTACAGATAGCCACTGCAACCCACCGAGAAGGGTGAACCCGATCAGAACAGCAGCATTAGCGAATAGAGCAACCAAGCCCAGCTTGGTTTTGGCGACCGTGTAATCAGCCGCCTTTTGGTGGGCAGACAAGGGAATTTTTTCCGCGAATTCCAGCGGCACGGCACTGCGGTGCGCGAGGACGTAACGAATATGTCGGGAGCTCAACCAGAAGCGAACGACCAGTGTGAGGGCGAGAAAACTGACAAACAATACCGAAAACGCAAGTGAAGACATGCTGTGCCTGTGAGAAAATGGCGGCTTATTGAGGAAAACAATTATGTCACAAGCTCCTGGATCAGATACTTCTATTCCCACGCCGCCCGCTCGTCCAAATGAATTCAACCTTGTATGGGTTGACATGGAAATGACCGGACTGGACCCCGACACCGACCGCATTATCGAAGTTGCCGTGGTCGTCACCGATTCAGAACTCAACATACTGGCAGAAGGCCCAGTGTTTGCGATTCATCAACCGGATGAAGTGCTGGATCGCATGGATGCATGGAATAAGGGGACGCATGGGCGTTCCGGACTAATCGATCGGGTCAAGGCCTCGACCGTGACTGAAGTCGATGCCGAAAAGGCGTTGATCGACTTTCTGAAGCACTTTGTGCCAACGGGCAAATCGCCCATGTGCGGCAATACCATCTGCCAGGACCGCCGCTTTATGGTGCGCGGCATGCCCAAGCTGGAAGCGTTTTTTCACTACCGCAATCTTGATGTCTCGACATTAAAGGAATTGTGCAAGCGCTGGAAGCCTGAAATCGCCAGTGGCTTTAAGAAACACCAGAAACATACGGCCTTGGCCGACATCACGGAGTCGATCGAAGAGCTGCGTTATTATCGCGAGCATTTCATCAAGCTCTAAATCTTGTCCAAAGCGCCGGCTATCTTGAGGGAGTTAGACTTCCCCCAGGATAGGCGGTAAACTTCAGTCCTTTTTTCAAGGCGCATCATGGCCTCCGCTTCAGATTTTCCGTCGACAAATGTCGACGACGGCGCGTCCGAGTCCCGCAAAGTCCCGACAGAATTCATTGCGCGCGAAGTCGCTCGCCGTCGCACTTTCGGTATCATTTCCCACCCCGATGCGGGTAAAACCACGCTGACCGAAAAGCTACTGCTGTTTTCAGGCGCGATTCAGCTTGCCGGCACGGTAAAGGCACGCAAGAGTGGCCGCCATGCGACCTCGGATTGGATGGAAATCGAAAAGCAGCGCGGCATCTCGGTGGCGAGTTCGGTGATGCAGTTTGAATACCGTGACCATGTGGTCAACCTGCTCGATACGCCAGGTCACCAGGATTTTTCGGAAGACACTTATCGTGTATTAACCGCAGTCGACTCCGCGTTGATGGTGATCGACGCCGCCAAGGGTGTGGAAGAGCAAACCATCAAGCTGCTCAATGTTTGCCGCATGCGCGCCACCCCGATTCTGACTTTCATGAACAAGATGGACCGCGAAACACGCGATCCGCTTGAATTGCTTGATGAAGTCGAGTCGGTGCTGAACATTCAGTGTGCGCCAGTGACTTGGCCCATCGGCATGGGTAAAAATTTCCGCGGCGTATACCATCTGCTGCGCGACGAGATCTTGCTCTTCAAAGCAGGCTCCGAACGGGCCGATCAGGAATTTGAAGTCATTAAAGGTATCGATAATCCGCGTCTGTCCGACATGTTCCCTTTGGAAATCGAGCAGTTGAAGATGGAAGTCGAACTAGTGCATGGCGCCTCGCATCCTTTCAATCTCGAAGCCTTTCTTGCAGGAACCCAGACCCCAGTATTCTTCGGCTCTGCGATTAACAACTTTGGCGTGCGCGAGATTCTCAACGCACTGCTCGATTGGGCTCCTGCGCCTCGCCCACGCGATGCTACCGTGCGGTCAGTGGGGCCGGTCGAAGCGCCATTCTCTGGCTTCGTGTTCAAGATCCAAGCGAATATGGATCCCGCGCACCGCGACCGCATTGCTTTCCTGCGCGTGTGTTCCGGCCGCTTCGAGCGAGGCATGAAGATCAAGCATTTGCGATTGAATCGCGAGATCAAGGTGTCGAGCGTTGTGACTTTCATGGCATCCAGCCGCGAACAGGTGGAAGAAGCCTATGCAGGCGACATCATCGGCTTGCCCAATCACGGAAACATGCAGATTGGCGATAGCTTTTCTGAAGGGGAATTACTGCAATTCACGGGCATTCCATATTTTGCCCCGGACTTTTTCCGGACGGTGCGTATTCGCAATCCGTTGAAGATCAAGCAATTGCACAAGGGCTTACAGCAGCTCGGCGAGGAAGGGGCCGTACAGGTGTTCAAGCCTGTGCATGGCGGCGACTTAATTCTGGGGGCTGTCGGTGTGTTGCAGTTTGAAGTTGTGGCGAGCCGCCTCATGAACGAGTATGGCGTGGATGCGGTATTTGAAGGCACTAGCATCAGTAGCGCACGCTGGATTTCCTGTGAAGACAAGAAGGCATTAGCTGACTTCGAAAAATCGTCCGCAGGTGCCAATATTGCCTTCGACGCATCGGGCAACATGGCTTATCTTGCTACATCTGGCGTGAACCTCAAGTTGACCCAGGAGCGCTGGCCGCAGCTGATTTTTCATGCGACAAGAGAGCATGCGGCAAAATTGAGTTGACCGCTATTTCTGCCTTGCTGGCAATCGCCGGATCCCTGTGTCGCCGACCGTGATGCAGGTATCCGGCGATTTTTTATGTAATTCAACATTCGATGTCCCTGCACATTCGCTGCAGAAGCGCGACAGTTGTCGTTAAAAAGTCTATTAATTCGTCGAATGTCACGTGGGGCTTGAGGATTCTCAAACGCCTCGTAAAGCACGAACCTATACTCACCCAACATCTTTTTAACCCTCTTACCTTTCCTGGTTTTTCTAGTGCAGCTGTCAAATCCTAGAGCGCTCGAGTCGTTTCTTCGCAGTTACAGAATCAAGGAGCAAGAATGTTAACTGCCACCTATTCTCTTGTCGCGATCGCGGCTGAACAGGACAAGACACGTAGCATGTTGCAACGTTTGCAGCAATACATTCATGCCAGTTGGAAAAGCCTGCAGAATATCGACTTTACTTTTGTGGAGACGGCTTTCAACAAGTTGATGCATTTTGATAAGTGCTGTCATCGTCGAAAGCTGGAGGTGTATTTGATCCCGGCGTTGCGCAATGTCAGCCGGGAAGCGGATGTGCTGATTGCCGAACTAGATGCCTTGAGCACGAATGGAATGGCCATTCTTCGCTCGCTAGGTGACCTGTTGGCAGACACGTTCGACAAAAGCGCGATCAAGATGAATCAGATTTGTCATGCGCTGGAAAGCTATTGTGACTGCCTGCGGATGCGCTTGGATAGAGAGGAGCGCGAGTTAATTCCCCTGGCACGTCGTGTCTTCTCAGTAGAAGACTGGTTCAACATTGCAGCACAATTCTTATCCGATGACACGGAAGTGGATGGCCGCCGTCAAACCAGACGGCAACGACCTCCTGCCCTTGTGCAGTCAACTGCCAGTGCCCGTTAAATAGCAAAATAAATAAGCTCGTTTTCATTCGAGGGAGCTTCTTATGCCTCCCTCTTGCGTTGCGTAGGGTTTCTTGGCATGGTGTGGGCATGATTTCCATCAAGCCACGCATGTCCACTATCCTTAAGTTCACGCGCTTCTCTTTGCGCGATTTTCTCGTTGCCGCCGGTCCTGCCGCAATAGCACTTGCGATAACCTGTTTGCTGGCTTACTGGTTGGCAGATCCGGCGCCGCCGCGGAAGGTAAGGCTTTCAACAGGGCAGGAAAATAGTGCCTATGAAGCAATCGGCAAGAGATACGCTGATGCGCTCGCCCGGTTCCATATCCAGGTGGAATTACAACCATCACTCGGTTCGCAGGAGAACCTGCAACGTCTAAAAGATGACGCCTCCGGCGTCGATATCGCCTTTGTACAAAGCGGGTCGACCGCTCAGGAGGAGATGGAGCGCAAAGGGCTAGTCTCGCTTGGTAGCTTGTTCACTGAGCCGGTTTGGCTGTTTTTACGTGAGACAAAGAACGTGAAGAGCGTGACCCAGCTTAAGGGCATGAAGATCAATGTCGGTCCGGAAGGTACTGGTGTTCCCGGCTTATTCAAGAAAATCCTTTCGGTAAACGGCGTGGAACCGGATCAGCTAATACTCGGTGAATTGGAAAATACGCCAGCGACAGTCGAGTTGCTGGAGGGGCGGATCGACGGTCTGGTATTTAGTTCAGCGCCGGATGCCCCCTTGATTCAAATGTTATTGCAGACGCCGGGTATCAGGCTGTTCGATTTTGCACAGGCGGAGGCGTACACTCGCCGATTCTCGTTTCTGTCACACGTGATTCTGCCGCGTGGCATCGTCGACCTGGGACGTGATCTGCCGCCGAAGGACTATCATCTGATTGCCCCGACTGCAACGCTGGTCGCCCGCGAGGATCTCCACCCTGCATTGATTGATTTGCTCGTTCAAGCGGCTTCAGAGATTCATGGCGGCGCGGGCTGGTTTAACAAGCGTGGTGATTTTCCTACTGCAAGCTATACCGAGATTCCAGTATCACCGACCGCGCAAAAATTTTATCGAAGCGGTTCACCGTTACTGCAGCGTTATCTGCCGTTCTGGCTCGCCAATCTTTTCGAACGGATGTGGGTGGTGGTCGTGGCACTAGGGGCGCTTATCCTGCCTTTGTCGCGCATTATTCCGCCGCTGTACGTATGGCAGGTGCGTTCACGCGTGTTTCGTTGGTATGGACAACTGCGGGCAGTGGAGCAGGCGATCGAGGAGGTGCCTGCAGGACAGCAGCAGGAAGTGTATCCAGCCCAGTTGCAGCGACTGAATGAAATCGAGGAGCGAGTGAATCGTATCTCGATTCCATTGTCGTTTGCTGATGAGTTGTACGGGCTGCGCAGCCATATCAACTTCGTGCGACGGCGTATTGTGGGGTTAATGACTCCGCAATAGAGGCAAAGTCAGGCACCTATCCATGGCAAGCCGGCCTTACACCATCCTCCCACGGACTTGCGATGCCCTTGGGCATCCTTGTCCCCTTCAAAGCCTTCAAGAATGTCGAAGCAGTGCGCATAGCCGTGTTCGGTTGCAAGCTTGGCAGCATGGCGAGAACGTACGCCTGAGCGACACAAGAATAGAAGAACGTCATTCTTTGCCGCGACCTGAGCAAGCTGCTGCAAAAAATCGGGATTGGGCGTGCCGCCAGGATAAATGTTCCATTCGATTGCCACGTGTTGTGCATGAGGAATGGCGACCCGTCCCACCCAGTCGCGTTCGGCGTTGGTGCGAACGTCCACTAACTTGATATCTGGATTTTGTTGCAGGAGTTCGTGTGCCTCTGTGGGGGTAAGGGCGCCGGCGTAGGGCAATTGTTTTTCGGTGCCGCGTTGTCTTGCCGTGAAAAGAATGTCCATGATTGCTTGGATTAGAGGAGCCAGAGGATGGGTATTTTATCTTGGCGAGAGGGTAAATAGCAGATTCCTCTTTTGCGCGAAAATGGTGCAATGAGCATGGAGGCTTCTTCGAGTTGCATCAATTTGGTGCGCATTAGGGAGGGTGCACCAGTTTGGTGATTATTTTTATTTCTTTGATTTTATGTTAAACCTATTTCAAAAGCGCACTATTTCGGCTAATTCGTGCGCTTTGAATCGGTGCAGTGAGCTTGTTTTTTCTCAAGGTGCTGGCATGGAATCTGCTATTATGCCCACAGAGTTCTAGTCGCATTTCGGCGTGGTCCGCGGTCTCCGCGATACGGCGAAGACGGGGCGGCTCAAATCCATTTTTCACCAAATCCCGCACTACTTTTGCTCATTTTAGGAGATTCGCATGGCAATGACGGCAGCAGAGGTCTTGAAGATGGCGAAAGACAACGAAGTGAAATTCGTTGATTTTCGTTTTGCTGACACACGAGGCAAGGAACAACACGTTACCGTGCCAGTTTCGCAATTTGGCATCGACAAGTTCGAGTCCGGTCATGCGTTCGATGGCTCCTCGATCGCTGGTTGGAAGGGCATTGAAGCTTCTGACATGTTGCTGATGCCAGACCCGAATACGGCGAACATCGACCCGTTCATGGAAGAGACCACACTGTTCATGCAGTGCGACGTGATTGAGCCGTCCGATGGTAAAGGCTATGACCGCGACCCGCGCTCCATTGCCAAGCGTGCTGAAGCGTACTTGAAGTCTTCCGGGCTGGGCGATACCGCTTACTTCGGTCCCGAACCTGAATTCTTCATTTTCGACAGCGTTCGCTGGAAAGTGGATATGTCCGGCTGCTTTGTGAAGATCGACTCCGAAGAAGCTTCCTGGACCACTGGTGAAAAGCTTGAAGGCGGTAACACCGGCCATCGTCCGACTGTCAAAGGCGGCTATTTCCCGGTTCCGCCGGTCGACAGCTTCCAGGACATGCGTTCGGAAATGTCCTTGATTCTTGAAGCGATGGGCATTCCGGTTGAAGTGCATCACCACGAAGTCGCAGGTGCTGGTCAGAACGAACTGGGCACCAAGTTCTCCACGCTGGTACAGCGCGCCGACTGGACACAGAACCTGAAATACGTCATCTGGAACGTTGCGCATACCTATGGCAAGACCGCAACCTTCATGCCGAAGCCGATTGTCGGCGATAACGGTTCGGGCATGCACGTTCACCAGTCTATCTGGAAGGATGGCCAAAACCTGTTCGCTGGCGACGGCTATGCGGGCCTGTCCGAATTCGCGCTGTACTACATCGGCGGTATCATCAAGCACGCACGCGCACTCAATGCGATTACTAACCCTGGTACCAACTCCTACAAGCGTTTGGTTCCTGGCTTTGAGGCACCGGTGAAGCTGGCTTATTCGGCTCGTAACCGTTCCGCGTCGATCCGTATCCCGCACGTGGCTAATCCGAAGGGGCGTCGTATCGAGACCCGCTTCCCGGATCCGCTGGCCAATCCGTACCTGTGCTTCTCCGCTCTGCTCATGGCAGGTCTGGATGGTGTGCAGAACAAGATCCACCCAGGTGAAGCAGCGTCGAAGGATCTGTATCACTTGCCGCCGGAAGAAGATGCATTGATCCCGACCGTTTGCTCCTCGCTGGATCAGGCGCTTGAGTATCTGGATAAGGATCGCGAATTCCTGACCCGTGGCGGCGTATTCAGCGACACCATGATCGATGCCTACATCGAACTGAAGATGCAGGAAGTAACACGCTTCCGTATGACCACGCATCCGGTCGAGTTCGACATGTACTACTCGCTGTAAAAAAAACAACACACGTAAGACGGAAAAGCGAGGAGGACTTCGGTTCTCCTCGCTTTTTTGTTTTCAGATGGTGTTGCGTGTTATAGGATTCCGGGCGGAAGCGTTTGTAAAGCATTGATTCTTATCCTAAACTAATAAGCGCCTCCATAGTTTCCAAAAAGAAAGATTATGAAACAAGAACTAGTCGGGCTGCTTTTGTTAGCAGCCGTAGCCGGCCTTGCGCATGCGCAGAGCGAGGTGTATTTGTGTGTTGATGACAGCGGCAAGAAGGAATACAAGAACACCGGCGTCACCAAGGGGTGTAAAAGGGTCGACTTGCCAGGCATTACGATGATTCCAGGGCCGGCTCCTGCCGCTGCTCCAGCGAAAAAGCCGGTTACCCAAACTGCATCGGCGAAGCCGACCAGCGCTCCAGCAGATTTTCCGAAAGTCGACAGTGGAACGCAGAAGACGCGGGACAATGACCGCAAGCAGATCCTGCTCGATGAAATGAAGGGCGAGGAGCAAAAACTCGCCAATCTGAAGAAGGAGTTCAATAACGGCGAACCAGAACGCCAGGGCAACGAACGCAATTACGCTAAGTATCAGGAGCGCGTTGCTGCCATGAAGGAAGATATCGCGCGCACCGAGAAAAATATCGAAGCGCTGAAACGAGAGATCAGTAACTTAAAATAGAGCAGGTATGACGCTTGCATAAATGGGCCGCGTAATGCGGCCTTTATTTTTTGGATCATCGTGAAAACAACACCCGCTTCTTTGGACGGTTTAGATCTGCTCTCTTCTGCGGTCATCATTCTTGATGCCGGGAGTCGTATCACGTATGCGAATGCCGCCGCGGAAAATCTACTCGAGAATTCATTCAAGGCTTTGTTGAATCAAAAGTTGGATAGGTTGTTCCTGAACGGAGGAGAACTCGCTGGGATCTTTCAGGAGGCTGTCCAGCATCGCTTTGCAGACAAGCGCCTCGATTTGACGCTGGAGCGCGCTGGGCGTGAGCCGTTGCAGGTGCACGTGATTGTCACCGCGCTGGATAATCCGGACACACCGGTATTAATCGAGTTGCGCGAGAACGTGAAGCAACTCAAGCTCGATCGCGAGGAGCGCCTGCTGGATCAAAGCCAGGCAAACAAGGAACTGATCCGCAATCTGGCGCATGAAATCAAAAACCCTCTTGGTGGTATTCGCGGTGCGGCGCAACTGCTGGAGCTGGAACTGCCGGAGCGTCACCTGAAGGAGTTGAGGGAATATACGCAGGTCATCATCAAGGAAGCTGATCGCCTGCAGGTACTGGTCGATCGCTTGCTTGCGCCACACAAGCGTCCACATATTGTTGGTGACGTCAATATCCACGAAGTTTGCGAAAGAGTACGCAGTCTGATCGTTGCTGAGTTCCCGAACGGGCTCACCATTAAGCGCGATTACGATTTGTCGGTACCTGAATTCCGGGGCGACAAGGAGCAATTGATTCAGGCTGTGTTGAATATTGCCCATAATGCGGCGCAAGCATTGTCGGAGCGGATCCAAGCCGGTGACGCGATGCTGACATTGCAGACGCGCGTGGCGCGCCAAGTGACACTTGCTAAGGTTCGCTACAGGTTGGCATTAGACTTGCATATTATTGACAATGGACCGGGCATCCCGCCCGCCATCCGAGATCGTATTTTTTATCCACTGGTATCGGGCAAGGATGGTGGAAGCGGATTGGGGCTGACGCTGGCGCAAACATTTGTGCAGCAGCACATGGGTGTGATCGAATGCGAGAGCCGGCCCGGATGCACCGATTTCCGGATTTTGATACCGCTGCCTTGACCGGCTTTGAACAATGTCATACGACGTGGGACGTTGAGGAAACATGAAGCCAATCTGGATTGTTGACGATGATGAATCGATTCGCTGGGTGCTCGAAAAAGCGCTTGCCCGCGAAAATCTCGCTACAAAGAGTTTTTCCAACGCACGTGATGCCATGCACGCTCTCCAGACGAGCGTGCCTCAGGTTCTGGTGTCCGATATTCGCATGCCAGGTGAATCCGGATTGGAGCTGCTGCAGATCGTCAAGGAGAAGCATCCTGGGCTGCCGGTGATCATTATCACCGCATTCTCTGATCTTGACTCTGCGGTCGCGGCGTTCCAGGGGGGAGCGTTTGAATATCTCGCTAAGCCTTTTGATGTCGATAAGGCGGTGGAGTTGATTCGTCGTGCGCTGGAAGAAAGTCTGCGCGAATCCGATGTGGAGCAAGTTTCTGCCGACACGCCCGAGATACTGGGACAGGCTCCTGCAATGCAGGACGTCTTTCGCGCCATTGGGCGTTTGTCGCAATCAAATGTCACCGTACTGATTACTGGCGAATCGGGGACGGGCAAAGAGCTGGTTGCGCGCGCATTGCACAAGCACAGTCCGCGCGCGACGCAGCCCTATATCGCACTCAATACCGCCGCAATCCCCAAGGATCTGCTCGAATCCGAATTGTTCGGCCATGAACGTGGCGCATTTACTGGTGCGCAGGCGATGCGACGTGGGCGCTTCGAACAGGCGGAAAACGGCACGCTCTTTCTCGATGAAATCGGCGATATGCCCTTCGACTTGCAGACGCGCTTGCTGCGGGTGCTTTCGGATGGGCATTTTTATCGCGTCGGTGGACATCAGCCGTTAAAGGCCAATGTACGCGTCATTGCAGCCACACACCAGAACCTGGAGCTACGCGTCAAAGAGGGGTTGTTCCGCGAAGACTTGTATCACCGCTTGAATGTGATCCGTCTGCGTCTGCCAAGTCTGCGTGAGCGCCGGGAAGACATTCCGATCTTGACACGCCATTTCCTGGCGCAGAGCGCAAAGCAGTTAGGCGTGGAAGCCAAACGTATGTCTGACGCTGCGATGCAGTTCCTAAGCAGTCTTGATTTGCCAGGTAATGTGCGCCAGCTGGAAAACCTGTGTAACTGGATAACCGTGATGGCGCCGGGGCAGGCAGTTGAGGTGAAGGACTTGCCGCATGACTTGACGCATGGTCAGGAATTAGCGCCATCGTCCCTCACGGCGGCACCTCCATTGTCGTCTTCAAGTTCTGTCGTGCCCTCTGAGCCGGTAAGCTCCGACAGCGCCCCAAACGTCGGGGCCATTGCATCGACAGCTGCGCCTGTGACTGGAAACGGGGTAGCTGGTAAAGCTGGCTGGGTCGCATTGCTTGAAAGTGAAGCTGCCCATATGCTCGCCGCTGGGCAGCCGGAGGTCATGGATGCGTTGGGGCGCCAGTTCGAATCCGCGTTGATCAAGACCGCGCTCAAGCATACGCACGGACGCAAGAACGATGCGGCGGTACGTCTTGGCATCGGACGTAATACGATCACACGCAAGATTCAAGAACTGGGGATTGATGGTGCGCAGGATGATTGATGTATTAGTCTTGGTTGCTGTGAATCCGCTTCACTAAGCATGAGGTAATCGCCGCTGCGGCAGCCGTTGCCAACAGATGCTTGATCGTATGGCCGCTGATGCATCCGAATGCCGTGAGAATCTCGTGATCGTACAGCTCGGCCGCTTTTGCCACTACATATAAGAGAATGGCGAAGCCGAATGCGCGGCGGTCGGCATGTGGCGCGCTATACGTGTAATGCCACAGTGGAATCAGCACGAGCGGCAATACCTGAATTAACAGATATGGCCGCAAGTCGCTAGTAAGGTGCCACCAAACGACGCTCAATACGGCCACTATAGCCAGCAGCATGGTGTTGCGACCGACGCTATCGCGCTTCGCAGTCTCGCCATGCACACCGCTTAATAGACCGGCACAAGCGAGGGCGATAGGAAGACGATCCCAGATCAACCGCATATTATCGGGATGCAGGTGATAGAACGTGGACCCGGCCGCAGTCAGAATCAGGGCAAATAGAAATAATCGGTATCCCGGCCATCCGGCGGCAATGGTCCTGTTATGGCGGACAGGCCAAAGCCGGACCAGTCCCCATATCCCTACCAGCGCGAAACCGATATTCGACAGTACGTCGAAGGCATTGGGCACACCGAACAAGGTGCGGGTATCAGCGAAGTCATGGTAATGCGGTAGTTGAAAAATCGGGCCGTGCGCCAGCATTAACAGAACGAGCGCGAAGGTAATGCATAGGGGGAGGCGGGGCGTTATGCGCGTCATGAATACTCCTTGAAAAGAAACGCGCCCAGCTTGCCGTAACACGGCAACGAACAAAATAACGTTCAACAATGTTGCGGCTCGTAACCGCCGCGGTATTGCGCATCAATACTGCATCATGTCGATTGCCAACATTTTGTGCGGATTGCTCGGGATTGCAGTTGTCAGCCAACAGTATTGATGCACGTTCAGGATTCTCTGCGCGGATAGCCCTCTGCCGTAATCCGGACCCACACGCGGTCTTTTTCTTCTTCCGTCATGAATACCCAGTTGGCCACTTCCGCTACGGTGCGACCGCAGCCTCGGCAGACTTCATCGAAGGTTGTTGAACAAACGGCAACACAGGGGGTGTCAGGACGAGAAGGGTTTTGCATGATTGCGCCTCAAAACGTAATGATAAGGCCAAAATCATGGATGAACCTTCTTGCAATAGAAGCACGTTGATCCGCTTCCTAACCACGATTGATTTTTCGCCACAGCGTTGTGCGACTGATGCCGAGATACTTCGCTGTTGCTTCACGATTGCCATTGAAGCGAGCCAGGACCTGTTCGATGGATTCCGGAACCGAGGCCTTGCGAGGGGAGGACGGTGCAGTCATCACGGAAGGCGTGCCGAGTTCCGGTGCGACGGCCATCACAAAACTGGGTGACAGCGCTTGCAGCGGTTCTGCTGCAAGGAACAAGGCGACCCGCTCCATCATATTGCGTAACTCGCGTACATTGCCTGGCCACGCATAGCTGCTGAGCAGCGGCGCGCATGCTTGTATTTCTGCGTGGAGGTTCGCGTGCGGACGCACACCGAGTGATGCCAGCGCATTCTTTAATCCCCATTCCGCCAGCGGTACGAGATCCTCGGTTCGCTCGCGCAAGGGCGGCAAGCTGAGGCGCAAGACGCCGAGGCGATAGAACAGATCGGCACGAAAGCGGTCGTCTTTCACGCGTTGGTCGAGGTTGCAATGGGTGGCGCTGATGATACGAACATTGACCGGAATCGGGCGCGTACCACCGACGCGTACCACTTCGCGCTCTTCTAGCACGCGTAGCAGGCGCGTCTGCAACTGCAAGGGCATTTCGCCAATCTCGTCGAGAAATAGGGTGCCGCGGTTAGCCGCTTCGAACAGGCCGGCGTGGCCGCCCCGACGCGATCCAGTGAAGGCGCCTTCTTCATAGCCGAACAGCTCCGATTCCAGCAGCGACTCGGCGACTGCACCGCAATTGATGGCAACAAAAGGATGTCGTGCGCGCTGGCTTTCACGGTGAATGGCCTGGGCCGCGAGTTCCTTGCCGGTGCCTGTTTCTCCCTGAATCAGCACGGTTGCCGGCGATTTGGCAAACAGTTCGATCGAATGGCGCACTGACTGCATTGCCGGCGAGTCACCGCGCAAATCATGCAGTCCATGTTTTGCGCGTAGCGTGTCGGCATGCGGGTGGGCTCTGCTGCGGCTGGATTCGAGCTGCGTGAAGCGTGCAATTTCGAGTGCATCGTCGAAGGCCTGCCGAATCGATGCAGCGGAATAGAGGAAGATGCCTGCCAGCCCAGCTTCCTCGGCTAGATCAGTAATCAGCCCTGCACCCACGATGGCCTTGATACCCATCGCCTTGAGTTCGTTGATTTGGGCACGGGCATCTTCTTCCGTGATGTAGGTGCGCTGTGGAATTTTTAGGCCGAAGGCAGCCTGGAATTCTGCGAAGTCCGGCATCGGTCCTTGGTAGGTGATGAGGGCAATGTCCTTTGTGATCTTGCGTGCGCGCGCCAGTGCCTGCATCACGTCGAAGCCGCTGGCTTTCGCGATAACGACTGGCAGTGATAGCCGGCTTTTCAGATAGGCGGCATTGGAGCCGGCGGCAATGATTGCATCGCAGCGCTCTGTCTGTAGGCGCTCGCGGATGTGGCGCACGGCATCTTCAAAGCCGAGAGGAATTGGCTCGATCGTCGCACGATCGTCGAACTCCAGCGTGATGTCGCGAAACAGGTCGGACAGGCGCGAGATCGAGACCGTCCAGATGATCGGCTTGTCAGCCGTGTCGGCGGAAAGATGGGAGGGAAGGCGCATGTTTCATCGATGTTTCAATGTTTCGATTGTAACGTAAGTTGAGACGTTGTGGCGGCGTCGTGCCAAAGTGGGAGAGTTTGTAAGTGATTGAAAAATAAAAGGTTTTATTTCTCTTCCACGGGGCGATGCGGGTATGTCCGCGTGGCACAGCGATTGCAAGAAGCATGATCAGCTTCTTTCATTGAAACAGACAAGGTAAAGTAAAGACATGGGTCTCTATTCTGCAGGAGCCGCTTTTCGCAAGGCGGTGCAACAAGAGTCGCCGTTGCAGGTTGTCGGCACCATCAACGCCAATCACGCCCTGTTGGCAAAGCGCGCAGGCTATCGCGCAATCTACTTGTCGGGTGGCGGCGTGGCGGCTGGTTCGCTGGGATTGCCGGATTTGGGCATTTCTAATCTCGACGATGTGTTGACCGATGTACGTCGTATCACCGACGTGTGCGACTTGCCGCTGCTGGTTGATGCCGATACTGGCTTCGGTTCATCTGCCTTCAACGTTGCACGCACCGTTAAGTCGATGATCAAATTTGGCGCTGCCGCCGTCCATATTGAAGACCAGGTCGGTGCCAAGCGTTGTGGCCATCGCCCGAACAAAGAGATCGTGAGTAAACAGGAGATGGTGGACCGCATCAAGGCCGCTGTTGACGCACGTACTGATGAGAATTTTGTGATCATGGCACGCACAGACGCGCTTGCAGTCGAAGGACTGGAGGCGGCGCTAGAGCGTGCGCAAGCCTGTGTTGAAGCCGGTGCAGACATGATCTTTCCGGAAGCGATCACTCAGCTCGACATGTACAAGACCTTCGCCCGTGCGGTGAACGTTCCGGTGCTGGCCAACATTACCGAATTCGGTGCGACACCGTTGTATACCGTCGAAGAGTTGAAGAGTGCTGACGTCGGCTTGGTGCTGTATCCGCTGTCTGCTTTCCGTGCGATGAATAAGGCGGCGGAGAATGTCTACACCTCGATCCGCCGCGATGGCACACAGAAAAATGTCGTCGATACCATGCAGACCCGCATGGAGCTGTATGAGCGCATCAACTATCACGATTTCGAACAGAAATTGGATGCACTGTTTGCACAACAGAAAGCCAAGTAATTTTTCAGGAGACGCTGATGAGCGATCAACAAATTGCAGGCTTTAAGCCTAAGAAATCCGTCGCACTGTCTGGCGTGACGGCTGGTAATACTGCGTTGTGCACCGTCGGCAAAACCGGCAATGATCTGCACTATCGCGGCTATGACATCCTTGACATTGCCGATACCTGCGAATTCGAAGAGATTGCCTACCTGCTCGTGCATGGCAAACTGCCGAATGGTGCCGAACTGAACGTTTACAAGAACAAGCTGAAAGCACTGCGCGGCCTGCCAGCCCAGGTGAAAGCAGTGCTCGAGTCACTGCCGGCTTCGTCGCACCCGATGGATGTCATGCGCACCGGCGTATCCGCGCTCGGCTGCGTGCTGCCGGAAAAGGACGATCACAACACGCCGGGCGCGCGCGATATCGCCGACCGGCTGATGGCTTCGTTCGGTTCGATGTTGCTGTACTGGTACCACTATAGCCACAATGGCAAGCGTATCGAAGTTGAAACCGACGACGACTCGATCGGCGGTCACTTCCTGCATCTGCTGCATGGCAAGCCGCCATCAAGCCTGTGGATCAAGGCGATGCATACTTCGCTGATTCTGTATGCGGAGCATGAGTTTAACGCATCGACTTTTACCGGCCGCGTGATCTCCGGTACAGGTTCCGACATGTATTCCGCTATCACCGGCGCAATCGGTGCGCTGCGCGGCCCGAAACATGGCGGCGCCAACGAAGTCGCATTCGAAATCCAGAAGCGCTATGACAATCCGGACGAGGCCGAAGCAGACATTCGCCGTCGCGTGGAAAACAAGGAAGTGATCATCGGCTTTGGCCATCCTGTGTACACCGTCTCTGATCCACGCAACAAGGTGATCAAGGAAGTCGCACGTGATCTGTCGAAAGATGCCGGCTCGATGAAGATGTTCGATATCGCCGAACGCCTGGAAACGGTGATGTGGGAAGTGAAGAGAATGTTCCCGAACCTGGACTGGTTCTCCGCCGTGTCGTATCACATGATGGGCGTGCCGACTGCGATGTTCACCCCGTTGTTCGTGATCTCGCGGACTTCGGGCTGGTCCGCGCACATCATCGAGCAGCGCATCGATAACAAGATCATTCGCCCGAGCGCAAATTACGTCGGGCCGGAAGACCTGAAGTTCGTGCCGATCAAGAGTCGCAAGTAATGCCAGTGGTCTGTTATGGCATCACAGACGCTCCCTCTGAACATGACCCTTTTCTTCGCTGAGCCATGAACACTGCTAACCGTAAACCCCTGCCTGGCACCAAACTGGATTACTTCGACGCCCGTGCCGCGGTCGATGCAATCCAGCCCGGCGCTTATGACAAGCTGCCGTACACTTCGCGTGTGCTGGCCGAAAACCTGGTGCGCCGTTGCAGCCCGGCTGCATTGACTGACTGCTTGAAGCAGATCATCGAGCGCAAGCGTGAGTTGGACTTCCCCTGGTTTCCGGCACGTGTGGTTTGTCATGACATTCTCGGCCAGACCGCGCTGGTCGACCTCGCTGGCCTGCGTGACGCCATTGCCGCCCAGGGCGGCGACCCGGCCATGGTCAATCCGGTCGTGCCGACGCAGTTGGTCGTGGATCACTCGTTGGCCGTTGAGTGCGGTGGCTTCGACAAGGATGCGTTCGCCAAGAACCGCGCTATCGAAGACCGTCGTAACGAAGACCGATTCGACTTCATCAACTGGACCAAGAAGGCATTCAAGAACGTCGACGTAATCCCGCCAGGCAACGGTATCTTGCATCAGATTAACCTTGAGCGCATGAGCCCTGTGGTGCAGGTGAAAGAGGGCGTGGCCTTCCCGGATACGCTGGTCGGCACTGATAGCCACACTCCGATGGTGGATGCATTGGGCGTGATCGCCATCGGGGTCGGGGGACTGGAAGCCGAAAGCGTGATGCTCGGCCGCGCCTCCTGGATGCGGCTGCCTGACATCATCGGGGTAGAACTGATCGGTAAGCCGCAGCCGGGCATTACTGCGACGGACATTGTGCTGGCACTGACCGAGTTTCTGCGCAAGGAAAAGGTCGTGTCCTCCTACCTCGAGTTCTACGGGGAAGGCGCCTCCCGCTTGACTCTGGGCGACCGCGCGACCATTGCCAACATGGCGCCGGAGTTCGGTTCTACCGCCGCAATGTTCTATATCGACGAGCAGACCATCAAATACCTGAAGCTCACCGGTCGTGATGATGAACTGGTCAAGCTGGTGGAAATCTATGCCAAGGAAACCGGCCTCTGGGCAGACAGCTTGAAGGATGCCGAGTACGAACGTGTGCTCAAGTTCGACCTGTCCTCCGTGGTGCGTAACATTGCCGGTCCGTCCAACCCGCACAAGCGCGTTCCAACGTCCGAGCTGGCAGCACGCGGAATTGCCGGCAAGGTGCAGGGCGTGGATAGCGAGCCGGGCCTGATGCCTGACGGTGCTGTGATCATCGCCGCCATCACCAGCTGCACCAACACTAACAACCCGCGCAATATGATCGCCGCCGGCCTGCTGGCCCGCAACGCCAACAAGCATGGCCTCACCCGCAAGCCATGGGTAAAGAGTTCGCTGGCTCCGGGCTCCAAGGCCGTGACACTGTATCTGGAAGAAGCCAATCTGCTGCCGGAGCTGGAAAAGCTGGGCTTCGGCGTCGTGGCCTATGCCTGCACCTCCTGCAACGGCATGTCCGGTGCGTTGGATCCAGTGATCCAGAAGGAAATCATGGACCGCGACCTGTACGCGACTGCCGTGCTCTCCGGTAACCGTAACTTCGACGGTCGTATCCATCCGTACGCCAAGCAGGCCTTCCTGGCCTCACCGCCCCTGGTGGTGGCCTATGCCATCGCCGGCACTATCCGCTTCGATATCGAGAAAGACGTGCTGGGCCTCGACGTTGATGGCAAGCCGGTGACGCTGAAGGACATCTGGCCGTCTGATGAAGAAATCGACGCTATGGTTGCCTCCAGCGTGAAGCCGGAGCAGTTTCGCAAGGTCTACACCCCTATGTTCGCTGCACAGGAAGACAAGAGCGAGAAGGTGAGCCCACTGTACAACTGGCGCCCGATGAGCACCTACATCCGCCGTCCGCCGTATTGGGAAGGCGCGCTGGCCGGCGAGCGGACGCTCAAGGGCATGCGTCCGCTGGCGGTGCTGGGGGACAACATCACGACCGACCACCTGTCGCCGTCTAACGCTATCTTGCCGGATAGCGCTGCTGGTGAGTACCTGACGAAAATGGGGCTACCGGAGGAGGACTTCAATTCCTACGCGACACATCGTGGGGATCACCTCACTGCCCAGCGTGCCACCTTTGCCAATCCCACACTGAAGAACGAAATGGTGGTAGAAGATGGCAAGGTGAAAGCGGGCTCTCTGGCCCGCATCGAGCCGGACGGCAAGGTGACCCGCATGTGGGAAGCCATTGAAACCTACATGGAGCGCAAGCAGCCATTGATCGTGATTGCCGGTGCTGACTACGGTCAGGGTTCTTCGCGTGACTGGGCTGCCAAGGGCGTGCGCCTCGCCGGTGTGGAAGCCATCGCCGCTGAAGGATTTGAGCGTATTCACCGCACCAACCTGGTGGGCATGGGGGTGCTGCCGCTTGAGTTCAAACCGGGTACCAACCGCTTGACACTAGGCATCGATGGCACCGAAACCTTCGATGTGATTGGCGAGCGCAAGCCGCGTGCCGATCTCACGCTCATGATCAATCGCAAGAACGGCGCGCGCGTGGAAGTACCGGTGACCTGCCGCCTCGATACCGCCGAAGAAGTGTCGATCTACGAGGCTGGCGGTGTGCTGCAGCGCTTTGCGCAGGACTTCCTCGAATCGTCCCAGGCTGCTGCTTAGGATGCTCTGACCCATTGCGCTTTGGGCGGTACAGCGATGTACTGCTCTGCGTCTCCGGAAAAACATTTCTATGACCTACATACCCCAGATTAAGATCCCTACCACCTACATGCGTGGCGGTACCAGCAAAGGCGTGTTCTTCCGCTTGCAGGATTTGCCCGAGGCCGCACAAGTGCCGGGTGCGGCGCGCGATGCGCTGCTGATGCGTATCATCGGCAGCCCGGATCCATACGGCAAGCAGATTGACGGCATGGGCGGGGCAACCTCCAGCACGAGCAAGGCAGTCATTCTATCTCAGCGCAGCAGGCCTGATCACGCCGTCGATTACCTGTTTGGTCAGGTATCCATCGATAAGGCATTTGTCGATTGGAGTGGCAACTGCGGCAACCTCTCCGCCGCCGTGGGGCCCTTTGCGATCAGTAATGGGCTGGTCGACGCCAGCCGGATATCGAGAAACAACGCGAAAGACGGTGTGGCGACCGTGCGGATCTGGCAGGCAAACATTGGCAAGACCATCATCGCGCACGTGCCGATCGTCGACGGTGTCGTAAGGGAAACCGGCGACTTCGAACTTGACGGCGTCACTTTCCCCGCCGCAGAAGTACAACTTGAATTCATGGACCCGGCAGCCGAGGAAGAAGGAGCAGGGGGAGCGATGTTCCCCACAGGTAACCTCGTTGATGATCTCGAGGTGCCTGGTGTGGGCACCCTCAAAGTTACCATGATCAATGCCGGCATCCCGACCATCTTCGTGAACGCGGAAGCCATCGGCTACACGGGCACCGAATTGCAGGATGCCATCAACAGCGATGCGTTGGCCTTGGCCATGTTCGAGACGATTCGTGCCTATGGCGCGCTACGCATGGGCCTTATCAAGCACATTGATGAAGCCGCCAATCGCCAGCACACCCCGAAGGTCGCCTATGTCGCCAAGCCAGCCGATTACGTCGCCTCCAGCGGCAAGCGGGTGGCCGGATGTGACATCGATCTGCTCGTGCGCGCCCTGTCCATGGGCAAGCTGCATCACGCTATGATGGGTACGGCAGCCGTTGCCATTGGCACTGCCGCAGCGATACCAGGCACGCTGGTGAATCTCGCCGCTGGCGGCGGCCCGCGAAATGCGGTGCGCTTCGGCCATCCCTCGGGCACCTTGCGCGTTGGCGCGGAAGCCAGTCAGGTCAACGGCGAATGGTGCGTGACCAAGGCCATCATGAGCCGCAGCGCCAGGGTACTGATGGAAGGATGGGTGCGCGTGCCGGGCGATGCGTTCTGAGAGATAACATGAAAAAACGCAATAATCAGTCGATCGTCGCTACCACAGGCGTGTGATCGGACGGTTGCTCCCACTTGCGTGGCACCTTGTCGATGGTGCATGCACTGCAGCGCGCGGCAAGGGGAGGGGACAGGAGAATATGGTCAATGCGCAGCCCCATGTTGCGACGGAATGCCATCATGCGGTAATCCCACCAGCTGTACATCTTTTCCGGTTGTTCGAACAGGCGGAAAGCGTCCTTGAGTCCCAAGTCAATCAGGCGATGGAACGCGGCGCGTTCTAACTCTGATACCAACACTTGGCCTTGCCACGCAACCGGGTCGTGTACGTCGCGGTCTTCCGGCGCGATGTTGTAGTCGCCCAGCAGCGCCAAGCTTTCATGGCTCTTCAGTTCTTCGGTCAGCCAGTCGTGCAGCGCTTCCAGCCATTTTAGCTTGTACTGGTACTTATCCGAATCGACGGCTTGACCATTCGGTATATAAGCGCACACCACCCGCATGCCCTCGATGGTGGCGGCAAGAATGCGTTGCTGTTCGTCTTCAAAACGCGGATTGTTCTTCACCACCTCGCTCATCGGGTGCTTGGACAGGATGGCGACGCCGTTATAGGTCTTCTGGCCGGTGAAGATGACGTTATAGCCGGCGGCTTCGATTTCCGCCTGGGGAAATTTGTCATCGGTCAGCTTGGTCTCTTGCAGGCACAGCACATCGACCGGATTATCCTTCAGCCATTGTAATACCTGTGGCAGACGGACTTTGAGTGAATTGACGTTCCAAGTGGCTAATTTCATCAGGTATACCGACTTATTGATTTCTATTGAGAAGGCGTGTTAGGGAAGGGGGTGTCAGGGACGAACGTTGCGGGTCAATATTTTACAGTAGGCGCCTTGCTGGGAGGCCCTTGTGTTATGTGCTATGTCTTTGTTGAAGAAGTCCGTGGCGGTATCTGAGGTCGAATATAGAAAAAGAACTACTGGTGGTGTGCTACATTCAATTGAGGCGGGTAACAAAGAGTGATGGTTGCAATCCTTTCATAAAATTGCATACGAAAAATTGCGAGTTCAGCATTTGCTGGCTTCTTCATAAGATGTGCGGTTCGGAATGCTTTGGCGTCTTTCAGACAACGGTTTTCGGTGTGGCAGGAACCGCTCCAGTGATTGCTCGGTATTATGCGATGCATTCCGCTGGTGCTTGGCTTGAGCATCGCAAGGGTAAGAGGCAACTGGTCGCTGCACAGATTTATGAAATCCGGCGCAGGCATTTCTGCCGTATTGAAAAGTCCGTCGCATGAGGGCCGAAATCGCTACAGCGTTGATCGGTAGCATGGTACTCGCAGGCGTGCACACCATCACGCCTTTGATGACACGTCTGCCAGAACAATATCGTGTGTTGTTGAACAGCTTTAGCGCGGGCGTCGGATTGGCATACATATTCCTGTATCTGCTTTTCGAGTTGGCAAAATATGGCGCTACGGAGATTCACGCCTTGTTGCCACTCGGGCCAGAACCACTGGAGACTCTATTCATCGTGCTGCTGAGCGCATTTTCGGCGGTCTATCTACTGCAGGTGCGCCTGGAGCAGAACCCCGATCCTCGGGATGATTACCTAGGCTTTGCCATCCTCTTCCTTGTCTACAATTTTCTTGCAGGTGCCGGTGTCGTAGAAGAGGCATACGGGGGCGTGCTCAACCTTGGGCTTTACGTAACGGCGCTGAGTCTTCACTTGCTTTTCAATGATCTCTTCTTATCGCACTTGTGCCCAGGTAGGTACTATTGGCGCTGGCGCATAGCGTTGGCAGCAATGCCGGTCATTGGCTGCGCCTTTGCCGTTGGCTTCGCGTTATCGAAAGGAATGCTGTATGGAATACTTGCGGTAGTTGCTGGGGGAACGATCATTAACATCGTACGGCATGAGTTACCCAGTCCACCACGTTTTCGGCCTACTGCATTTGTCGTCGGTGTGGCGATTTACGCTGCGCTGATCATCGCGACGTGGCGGTTTTAGATCCGATCGCATTTCCCCATGAAGTCGTCCTTCCACGCCATGCAATACGCTGGTTTGTTGTTTTACAGATGATTTCCTTCTACACTTGTCGCTTGATTGTTACTGGCTTCAAGGGGACGAGCCGGTAAAGTTGCTGGAAGCTGCCCACCAACTCCAAAGAAAAAGTGGTCCACGTAAGTCAGTACAGAACAAAACGCATTAATCGACGGCGCGGCGGGAAAGATCTGTTATGGCAGTGTTAGATTTCACCATGAAATACCTTCGTACCTCTCATTTCTTCGTTGGCGTGATTGGGCTTGCCGCATTCCTGCTGTCCGGCCAATACATGCACCATTTTCTAGCGCATCTCAAAGGCATGCCAGACGGTTCACGCCTACTTTACCGCTCTGCGCATATCTATTTGCTGTGGGCCTCTCTATTGAATCTGCTCCTTGGTTCTTACCTTATGCCAATCATTCAAGGTCGTTTACGCCATCTTCAGTTCGTGGCGAGCCTTATGCTTCTGTCGGCCCCCATCTTTATCGGTTTCTCCTTCCTCACCGAATCCGACGCTCAAGAATTAACCCGGCCTTTCGCTCGTATCGGTATTTATCTAGCCTTTGTCGGCTGCATAATGCATGCTTTTATTTCTTCAGTAGCTCGGCGGCAAAGTAGTTAATATTTCAGTGGAAATTGCTCATTTCGATTACTCTGGATCCCACAAGCTACCCGCTAACCTAAAGCATTAATCGTTACGAACGCAATCATGCCAAGAGCCCTCATTCAATCCGATCTGTTCGAGCCAATTGGTCCGTACAGCCATGCTGTCAAGGCAGGCAACCAAGTATTTATTTCAGGTACGCCGGGTGTTAATCCTGCTAATGGTCAGCTTGCTGGTCCTTACGCGTATGAGCAAACTCGACAGGTCTTGACGAACATTCAGGACTTGCTCCATGCCGCGGGGGCAACGCTTGATGACATCGTTCACATTCAAGTGAACCTAGTGGATGTCTCTGACTTCGCCGAAATGAATCGTGCTTATGCTGAGTTCTTCAGTGAGCCTTATCCGGCACGAACCGTCATTGGAATCGCAGCACTTCCCAAGCCGGGGGCATTACTCACCATGAACGCCGTTGCCGTGTTGGAGCAAGGCTGACGGTCCGTCTATCGCTGCTACTGCCGCATTTCGCGGCTGGCCATCTTGAATGTGAGTTCCATGATGCCTAGAAACGCCAACATCTTTTTGCATACCTTACTCGTTCCATGGGTGCTCAGTGTGTGCACCTTTGCTGAAGCAAGCTGCTTGCGGTATGAGCCACAAACCGTGGTGCTGACGGGGCGTCTTGATGTGAAGACGTATCCTGGACCACCGAACTATGAAGACATCCAACAAGGTGATCAGCCTGAAACTGGGTACTACTTGAAGTTATCTTCCCCAATCTGTACGTTTGCAGAAAAGGATGAAGAGGCATCAAGCCATTCGAAGGTCGCTATTGTTCAGCTGGTTCTTACACCACAGCAGTATTCTCGGCTAAAAGGGAGCCTTGGTAAGCAGGTTCGTTTGAGTGGCACTTTGTTTGAAGCTTTCACAGGGCATCATCACACGCCAGTATTGCTCACGGTCCAGCGCATCGAAAATGGAAGTTAACGTTCGCCTACATCAGAGCACAGGCATACGGCGGTAAATAAGTCGCCCTTGTGCTTCACAACCTCGACAAGACAGTTCTGTTTTACTGCCATGAAGATGAAGTGGGAATTGGTACGCGCAATGCATGACATTGTCGGAAAAAGCTTACGTGGCTTTTAGGTGAAAACCACTATGGCTGCCTATTTGCCGCGGACGATAAGATACTGATGCGATTGCAAGTCGCGCTTGCCCCGCCCTTTTGTACCTTATGTATCATGATGAGAAAACATACGGAACTATTGAAACATTTGATACCGCTCTGGTACGCCGAAATGGCTTGGGCAAAGGAGTTACTTGTTCGTGCTTTTCAGTTGGAGCGAGCAGAGGACATTCTCAGACCAGAGTTCCGTGGTCGACGGCAGATTCCAGGTACGACGTGGTTTATTCGAACACATGGGATTGGCGTGGACGTTTATAAGACATTAGAGGTCGGCGGGATCGACTTCGATTTCGATAAACCGGATCCGGATGCATGGCGACTGCGGCTCTTTTTCGAGAAGCAGGTCAATGCCGGTGTCCTATTGTATGAGACCTACCGTGAACTGATGGAGGACGAAGAGCTGCTGCAAAAGGCGATTACTGAGCTGCTCGGCCAACGCTACGCATCACGCGAATTCCAATACTGAGACTTTGCTCTGTTTTTTAGGCAACTTTTCGGCAGCGTATGTCTCGTTTGGCTGGGTTTTTGTATTTGCTGAAGGTCCACAAATCGCTCTAGGTGGTCTATTCACCATCGGCTGCTAGGGAGTATTGTTCATTTCAAGCGTGCTAGCACTAATAGGATACGGACACCGAACATGACGATACTGACGACAACGAGGCTCGTATTACGTGCAACCACTGAGGCCGACATTCCTTTCTTACATGAGCGCATATTTGCTGACCCCGAAGTTGTCCGTTATGTCTTTGCAGGAAAGCCATTCACGCGCGAAGAATCTCGGGAATTCATCAAGAGTAAATTTAACTTCAGTGGAGCGACGACAGGGCTTTCAACGCTGGAAGAGAAAGCAACGGGTGAAGTCATTGGTTTTTCCGGGCTCAATCCATGTTGTCCTTTGGGACAAGAGGATCTTGAATTGGGGTTCGTACTTGCAAGATCGGTCTGGCGTAAAGGATATGCAACGGAAATCGGAAAGGCCCAAGTCAACCTGGGTTTTGAGCGATTAGAAAAACGACGGCTTCTTGCGATGGTGGACCCCAATAATGCACCGTCGATTCGGGTACTGACAAAGTTAGGGTTGCGCTACCAGGCCGACGTCCAAGTCGAAGGACGCGGGCTGCGTAAGGTTTACGGTATTGAGCGGAGCGCGCTCGAAATCCAACGTTGATCGGCCTAGAAAGAACTGAAATTTGACTGACCAATGGGGCGCTGAGCCTCTTTGAAAGCGGTGTTAATGCTGCTGCGATAGCGTCG
>CBHCMF010000030.1:0-27499 GCA_965974465.1 uncultured Noviherbaspirillum sp. | reverse complement strand
CGATCACGATGCAGCCCCTCAGGATACAGCGCATCCGGCACATAATTCGACGTCATCACGAACGATACGCCATTGTCGAACAGGGCCTTAAGAAGGTTATACAAGATCATGGCATCGGCAATGTCCGAAACATGAAATTCGTCAAAGCAAATTAGACGATACTTCTTGGCGATTCTATGAGCGACTTCATCAAGCGGATCAGCGACCCCTTTCAGGTCGTCGAGCTGACGGTGAACACCACGCATGAATTCGTGAAAGTGCAGACGCGTCTTTCGTACGACTGGCACCACCGAATAGAAGCTGTCCATCAGAAAAGATTTACCGCGCCCTACTCCACCCCACATGTAGAGACCACGCGGCACTTCCGGACGACTAATCAAACGCTTAAATTTGTTGGCGCGTTGCGCTTTGTAGGTAACCCAATCGTCGTATGATTGCTGCAAACGCTCCACGGCGCGGCGCTGGGCCTCATCTGACTGGTAGCCACGCTGTGACAGCGCGTGCTGGTAAAACTCCCTGACGTTCATAGGTATTATTTCACTCGTTGTTGCGCCAACTGTCACGGCGCATGCCGTCTCTCGATGCTCACATAGAAATGGGCGAGACATGCTCGCCCATTTCTATAAATCCTCGTTTTGCACGGTCAAGATTGACTTGGTCCGGGATGCATTCAATTGGGATTCAAATCCACCGTCACCCGGGACGGATAACTGCCACCACCCAAACTAATCGGAAAACTTAAACCGACGCCGACACCGACATGCCCGCCGCCGCCACCTACTCCTAGCCCAAGACTAGAGCCAAACGGTGTTGATGGTCGGAATACCATCTCAGAAGTTCGGAAACCAGCCTTGTTACACAGCACACGTAGATCACCATTTGCCCTACCGACATTGACCGATGCCGGCGTAACGATATTCCAGTTGCTCGCATTGGTGCTGACCGCACAATTGGCACCAGCAAGTGGCTGCCCTTGTGATGCTGTTTCGACACTGATGATGCCGTCGCCCGATCCTGTCGTCGCACATGCGGCAATTGCTATTGGCAGCAACAAGATCAAGCGACGCATGGCAACTCCTAGAAGTTGAGCGACCTCTTGTCGACCGCTAAGGCGGCTTCCTTGGTCGCTTCGGACAAGGATGGGTGAGCATGGCAGATACGGGCGATATCTTCTGACGATGCGCGGAATTCCATCGCCACAACCGCTTCTGAGATTAACTCAGAGGCCATCGGACCAATGATATGCACACCGAGGATTTCATCGCTCTTGGCATCCGCCAAGAACTTCACCATGCCGGAAGTATCGCCGAGTGCGCGGGCGCGGCCATTAGCCATAAAGGGGAAAGTCCCAGCCTTATAGGCGACACCTTCCGCTTTCAACTGCTGCTCGGTCTTACCAACCCAAGCGATTTCCGGAGACGTATATATGACCCATGGAATTGTATTGAAGTTCACATGACCATGCTGACCCGCAATGCGCTCGGCAACTGCCACGCCTTCTTCCTCGGCTTTATGCGCCAGCATCGGTCCACGCACCACGTCGCCTACCGCCCAAACATTCGGGAGATTGGTCTTGCAGTCGCCATCGACGGCGATAAAACCACGCTCGTCCAGCTTGAGGCCAACACCGTCGGCATTCAAGCCAATGGTGTTCGGCACACGGCCGATCGACACGATCAGCTTGTCGAATACGGTTTTCTGCGCATTGCCCTTCTCGTCCGTGTATTCGACCGTCACATCTTTCTTGCCTGGGGTAACCGAGCCAATTTTCACGCCGAGGTGAATTGCCAACCCTTGCTTGGTGAACATCTTGTGCGCTTCCTTGGCGATCTGCTCATCGACCGCAGCGAGAAAGCTCGGCAGCGCTTCCAGCACCGTGACTTCTGCACCGAGGCGGCGCCAGACACTGCCCATCTCCAGTCCGATAACGCCGGCACCGATCACGCCCAGTTTCTTCGGCACTGCATCGATAGAAAGCGCTCCCGTATTGGACAAAATCAATTTTTCATCAAACGGGACATTCGGCAACGCACGTGCATTGGAACCGGTAGCAACGATGATGTGCTTTCCGCTAATCGTTTCTTCCGATGCGCCAGCCACCTTGATCTCATAGCCATCCGCCCCTGCCTTGACGAAAGAGCCACGGCCATGGAAGAAGGTAACTTTATTCTTCTTGAACAGATACAGAATACCGTCGTTGTTCTGTTTGACGATGGTGTCCTTACGCGTCAGCATCTGGCCAACGTTCAGCCCCAGGCCTTTAACCTCGATGCCGTGATCGGCGAATGCATGGCCCGCATGCTCGTAATGCTCGGACGACTGCAGCAGTGCCTTGGACGGAATACAACCAACGTTGGTGCAAGTACCGCCCGGCGCTGGGCCGTTCTTCGCATTCTTCCACTCATCGATACATGCGGTATTGAAACCCAACTGTGCCGCGCGAATCGCTGCAATATAGCCACCGGGACCACCGCCGATGACAACCACATCAAAATTTTTCGACATATTCGTAACCTTGTTCTTAACCGACTTCGCCGCAGAATAGGCGAGACACACGTACGGAGCAGGATGTTCTTCCTACTCCGTGAACGTGTTTGTGACTTTTTAGAGGTCCAGCAGCAAGCGAGCCGGATCTTCCAGCGCTTCCTTCATCGCAACGAGACCGAGCACAGCTTCGCGGCCGTCGATAATGCGGTGGTCGTAAGACATAGCAAGATAGTTGATCGGGCGGATCACGATCTGGCCGTTTTCCACGACTGGACGTTCCTTGGTCGCATGTACGCCAAGGATAGCGGACTGCGGCGGGTTGATGATCGGCGTGGAGAGCATAGAACCGAATACACCACCGTTCGAGATGGAGAAGGTACCGCCAGACAGCTCATCTAGCGTCAGTTTGCCGTCTTTGGCCTTAGTGCCGAACTCGGCAATCTTTTTCTCGATCTCGGCGATCGACATTTGGTCCGCATCGCGCAGAATCGGCACGACTAGGCCGCGCGGAGAACCAACAGCAATACCGATGTCGAAATAGCCATGGTAGACAATATCATTGCCGTCAACAGATGCATTCAGAATCGGGTATTTCTTCAGCGCTGCAACAGCGGCCTTGACGAAGAAGGACATGAAGCCCAGCTTGACGCCATGCTCTTTCTCGAACTTGTCCTTGTATTTGTTGCGCAAATCCATGACCGGCTGCATGTTCACTTCATTGAACGTGGTCAGAATGGCGTTGGTCGCTTGCGATTGCAGCAGGCGCTCAGCAACGCGTGCGCGCAGACGGCTCATCGGCACACGCTCTTCCGGACGATTTGCCAAGTTGAGGCTGACCGGAGCTGCAACTTGTTGCAAGGCCGGCTTCGCTGCGACAACAGGCGCGGCCACGGCGGCTGCAGCTTTGGTCTGAAGAGCGTTGATCACGTCACCCTTAGTAACCCGGCCATCCTTGCCAGTGCCGGCTACCTGAGAAGTCGACATGTTATTGTCTGCCAACATCTTCGCAGCAGCGGGCATGGCAACGCCACTAGCGGTGTTTAATGCAGGTGCGGAAGCGGCGGCAACGACCGGTGCTGCTGCCGCAGCCGGTGCTGCAGCGGCAGCAGGAGCAGGAGCAGCAACGGCGCCTGCCTTGGCTTCGGTATCGAGCTTAGCGATGACTTCGCCGGCAACGACTGTACTGCCGTCACCCTTAATCACTTCTACGATCACGCCAGCATCCGGCGCCGGCAGTTCGAGGACTACCTTATCAGTTTCAATATCGATCAGGTTTTCGTCACGGGCGACGGCTTCGCCCACTTTCTTGTGCCACTGCAGCAGGGTCGCTTCCGCGACGGATTCCGACAGTTGCGGAACTTTCACTTCGATAATTGCCATGTAACTCTCCGTTTCGGTTTGTTCGTGCGGCACGCCAGCTTCTAGCGTGCCGTCGGGTCTTTATTTGGTCAGAACGAAGCCTTTGAGCTTCGAAAAGGCTGTGTCGATCAAGGCCTTTTGCTGGGCATAGTGCTTGTCGTAGTAACCAACAGCGGGCGATGCACTCGCTGGACGACCTGCGTACGCCAGTTTCTGCCCTTCTTCCAGATTCTCGAAAATATTGTGTTGAATCTGGAACCATGGGCCCTGGTTCTGCGGCTCATCCTGCGTCCACACCAATTCGGTAAAGTTGGGGAACTTCTTCAGCTCTGCCGCAAATGCCTTATGCGGGAACGGATACAGTTGCTCGACGCGAATAATCGCGATATCCGATGCACCGCGCTCCTTGCGTGCATTGACCAAATCATAGTAGACCTTACCCGAGCAGGCCAGCACACGCTTGACCTTCTTCGGATCAATCTTCTCATCGACCTCACCGATCACCGTCTGGAACGAGCCCTTCGCCAGTTCAGACAACGACGAACCGGCATCTTTGTTACGCAACAGCGACTTCGGCGTCATGATGACGAGTGGCTTGCGGAATAGACGGATCATTTGACGGCGCAGCAAGTGGAAGATCTGCGCAGCGGTCGTCGGCTGTACCACCTGCATGTTATTGTCAGCACACAGTTGCAGGTAGCGCTCAAGACGTGCGGACGAGTGTTCCGGGCCTTGACCTTCGTAACCGTGAGGCAACATCATCACCAAGCCAGATGCGCGGCCCCATTTTACTTCGCCCGAACTGATGAACTGGTCGATCACAACCTGTGCGCCATTGGCGAAATCACCGAATTGTGCCTCCCAAATCGTCAAGGTATTCGGTTCTGCGGTCGAATAGCCGTATTCGAAGCCGAGGACAGCTTCTTCCGACAAGACGGAATCGATTACGGTAAACGGTGCCTGCGCCTCAGATACGTTCTGCAACGGGATATAAGTACCAGCATCCCAGCGCTCACGCTTCTGGTCATGCAGAACTGCGTGGCGGTGTACGAAGGTACCGCGACCCGCATCCTGTCCCGTCAAACGCACTGCATAGCCGGAAGACACCAGGGATGCATAAGCGAGGTGCTCGCCCATACCCCAATCCAGGTTCAACTCGCCGCGTCCCATTGCGGCACGGTCAGCAAGAACTTTTTCCACCAGCGGATGCACCTTGAAATCTTCTGGTACGACGGTAATGCGTGCGGCCAAACGCTTCAGCTCAGCAAGCGGTACGGAGGTATCTGCTGCATCGGTCCATTTGCGATTGAGGAATGGCATCCAATCAACCGCATACTTGCTCTTAAAGTTGGAGATCACCGGATCGACGGTATGACGACCGGCATCCATTGCATCGCGATAGGCTTTGACCATCGCATCGCCGGTATCGGCCGAGATAGTGCCTTGTGCGACGAGCTTATCCGCATACAGTTTGCGCGTACCGGCGTGTTGACCAATCTTCTTGTACATCAACGGCTGCGTAAGTGCCGGCGTATCCTGCTCGTTGTGGCCAAGTTTACGGTAGCAGATGATGTCAACGACGACATCCTTCTTGAACTCAAGGCGGTAGTCGAGCGCGATTTGGGTTGCCAATACGACAGCCTCTGGATCATCAGCATTCACGTGCAGCACCGGCGCCTCGATCATCTTGACGACGTCCGAGCAATACAGCGTCGAGCGTGAGTCGCGCGGATCAGATGTGGTGAAACCAATCTGATTGTTGATCACAATGTGTACTGTGCCGCCCGTGCCATAACCACGTGTCTGTGCAAGGTTCAGAGTTTCCATAACGACCCCCTGCCCTGCGAATGCAGCGTCGCCGTGCACCAGGATCGGCATGACTTGCGAGCCATCCTTGTCGCCACGACGCTCCATGCGTGCCTTGACGGAGCCTTCCACCACGGGATTGACGATTTCGAGGTGCGATGGGTTAAACGCCAACGACAAATGAATCGGGCCACCCCGGGTCGAAATGTCGGACGAAAAACCTTGGTGGTATTTGACGTCGCCAGCCGGCAGATCGTCAGCATGCTTGCCTTCGAATTCGGCAAACAGGTCTTGCGGCATCTTGCCGAGAGTATTGACCAAGACATTGAGACGGCCACGGTGGGCCATGCCGATCACGATTTCCTGAACGCCCTTGTCACCTGCGCGCTGGATCGCTTCGTCCAGCGATGCGATAAAGCTTTCGCCGCCTTCGAGTGAGAAGCGCTTTTGACCGACGTAACGAGTATGCAGATAACGCTCGAGGCCTTCAGCTGCGGTCAAGCGATCAAGAATATGCTTCTTCTTTTCAGGAGAGAAATTGGGCGTGGACCGAACTGATTCGAGGCGTTCCTGCATCCAACGTTTTTGGGCAGGATCGCTGACGTACATAAACTCAGCGCCAATCGAACGACAGTAGGTATCACGCAATGCCTGGAGCAAGTCACGCAGCGAGGCGGTTTCAGTGCCGAAATACGTGTTGCTGATATTGAACACGATATCCATGTCGGCGTCGGTGAAACCATAGAAATTCGGTTCCAGCTCGGGAATATTCGGACGCTCCTGACGCTGCAACGGGTCCAGATTGGCCCAGCGATTACCGAGGAAACGGTACGCGGCGATCAATTGCGTCACAGCGACGCGCTTGCGGCCCATTTCCACGTCGGCGGACGCGGTAACCGTACGGATAGGTCCCTGCTTTGCACGTTCTGCAAATGAAGCAATTACCGGAGCGTGAGCGACGTCAGGCTTATTCGAGCCGTCAACGGCGGGAACATTCTGCATCGCGTCGAAATAGGCGCGCCAGTTATCGGGAACGGAACCGGGATTATTTAGATACGCTTCGTACAATTCTTCTACGTACGGCGCGTTGCCTCCAAACAGATATGAGTTGGAGAGGTACTGCTGCATCATCTTGCTCACCTTTCTTCGCGTTTCGCGAGATTAGCGGGTTAATTTAACCTTCCGCGACACGGCCTGACCGGTTAGCGGATCGCACATCAAGTTGTGGGGGAAGGGCTACGAGACCTGAAGTGTTACGAGCGCGAGCATAACATATTTATGACAAACAACGTAACAAGCAGATGGCTTTTGCGATTACTCTCCGACCATATTGTGCTTGGATAGCCACCTTATTAGCAGAAAGACATTCTTACTTCAACCCAATATGGCTCGCCGCCAACGTACTAAAAATACACTTATCGAATAAAACGGAACAAAAAAAGCCCGCGAAGGCTTGCATCCTTCGCGGGCTTCTTCCTGCAACGTGGCGTGTACGATTTAGTCGATCAGCCGCGCTTGGACATTGGCGGCACATCGCGCTTCGGCGAGCCAATAAACAACTGACGCGGACGGCCAATCTTCTGCTCAGGATCGGAAATCATTTCGTTCCACTGTGCGATCCAACCGACAGTACGCGCCATCGCGAAGATACCGGTGAACAGTGAGACCGGAATGCCGAGAGCACGTTGTACGATGCCAGAGTAGAAATCAACGTTCGGGTAGAGCTTACGCTGCACGAAGTAGTCATCCTCAAGTGCGATTTTCTCCAATGCCATCGCAAGCTTGAACAACGGATCGTCGTGCAGGCCGAGTTCGTTGAGCACTTCGTGACAGGTTTCACGCATTAGTTTGGCGCGAGGATCGTAATTTTTGTAGACCCGATGGCCAAAGCCCATCAACTTAACGTTCGAATTCTTGTCCTTGACCTTGGCGATAAATTCGCCGATACGCTCGACGCCACCCTCGCGCTGAATCTCTTCGAGCATGGTGAGCGCCGCCTCATTGGCACCGCCGTGCGCCGGCCCCCATAGGCAGGCGATACCCGCTGCGATACAAGCGAACGGATTGGCTCCGCTTGAACCGGCGAGGCGCACAGTCGAGGTCGATGCGTTCTGCTCATGATCAGCGTGCAAGATCAGAATGCGATCGAGTGCGCGTACCAGCACGTCGTTGACTTTGTACTCTTCGCACGGCGTGGAGAACATCATGCGCATGAAATTCGCACTGTACGACAAGTCGTTGCGCGGATACACGAACGGCTGGCCGACAGAATACTTATAAGACATCGCGACCAGGGTTGGCAGTTTCGCAATCAGACGGATCGCCGACACTTCACGGTGGTGCGGGTCATTGATATCAAGTGAATCATGATAGAACGAGGATAAAGCACCCACCGTACCGACCAATACCGACATCGGGTGCGCATCACGACGGAACCCACGGAAGAAGAATTGCATCTGCTCGTGAACCATCGTGTGATTAGTCACGGTGCTCACGAACTTGGCTTTCTGCGCTGCGGTCGGCAGCTCACCGTTCAACAACAGGTAGCAGGTTTCGAGGAAGTCGCAATTAACCGCAAGCTGTTCAATTGGGTAGCCGCGATAAAGCAATTCACCTTTATCTCCATCGATGTAGGTAATCGATGAATTGCATGCCGCCGTCGACATGAACCCTGGATCGTAGGTGAACTTGCCGGTTGTACCGTACAGTTTGCGAATGTCGATGACCTCTGGGCCGATCGAGCCTTTATAGATGGGAAGCTCCAAGGAGGGAGTACCGTCGGAGAACGATAGTGTTGCTTTAGTATCAGAATTGGTCATGGCTCTTCCTTCAAACGAGGAGGGGTGGGTCGATTGTCAAAAAAAAGAAAAACAAAAACCGATAATGCGTGTCTCAGGCCGCCCGTAATCGAGCCAACAACGCATGAACATGTGGCAGATCCACTTCGCCCGAAAGCTCTTTGCGCCCCAGCAGCAAGTCCATCAACTCGTTATCCGCCAATTCCATCAGGCGCGAAAACGCATCCACCTCTTCGTCAGTTAAGGTGGTTTCGTGCACATCCAAAAAACGCGTCACGATCAAATCGTTTTCCAGCAGACCACGACGTGCTCGCCAGCGCAGGCGCGCACGTTTGACAGGATCAGCTTGATGGGTTGCGGACATAGTTCCTCATTTGCTCTATTTCAAGAGCCCACAGGAATAATTCCGGAGGGCTTTTGAAATAAGGCGGAAGCAGGTTGCACTTCCGCCTTATATGACACTTATACCGTGCGACGGACCATCAGTTCCTTGATCTTGCCGATCGCGCGCGTCGGGTTCAGTCCTTTCGGACAGACATCGACGCAGTTCATGATCGTATGGCAACGGAACAAGCGATAAGGATCCTCGAGGTTATCCAAACGCTCATTGGTGGCTTGGTCACGGCTGTCAGCGATGAAACGGTACGCTTGCAACAGACCGGCCGGGCCAACGAACTTGTCCGGATTCCACCAGAACGATGGGCAAGAAGTCGAGCAGCAGGCACACAAAATACACTCGTACAGACCATCGAGTTCTTCACGCTCCTCCGGCGTCTGCAGACGCTCTTTCTCAGGAGGAATCGTATCGTTGACCAAATAAGGCTTGATCGAGTGGTATTGCTTGAAGAATTGGGTCATATCCACGATCAGATCGCGGATGACTGGCAAGCCCGGCAGCGGGCGCAGCACGATAGGCTCAGTCAATTCGTTCAGATTCGTGGTACATGCGAGGCCATTCTTGCCGTTAATGTTCATCGCGTCGGAACCGCATACGCCTTCCCGGCAAGAGCGACGCAGCGCAAGCGAGTCATCCACGTCAGCCTTAATGCGCTGCAATGCATCCAGCAGCATCTTGTCAGTGTCTTGGAGCTCAACCGTCAGATCCTGCATGTACGGCTTAGCATCCTTATCCGGATCGTAACGATAAATTTTAAATTGGAGAGTACGTGGCATGTTCTTACCTTAGAAAGTACGCGCTTTAGGCTTGAAGGTTTCAACGGTCAGCGGCTTAGTGTTAACCGGCTTATATTCGAGGCGATTGCCTTCAGAGAACCACAGTGTGTGCTTCATCCAGTTCTCGTCATCACGCTTCTCGTAGTCACGATGAGCATGCGCACCGCGCGATTCCTTACGGGCTGCTGCAGACGTGATGGTGGCCTTTGCGGTCTCAATCAAGTTGTCCAGTTCGAGCGCCTCAACGCGCGCAGTGTTGAATACCTTCGATTTATCCTTGAACGACACGTGCTTGCGACGCTCATCCAGCTCCATGATCTTCTTGTAGCCAGTTTGCAGCAGCTCGTCGGTACGGAACACACCGCAGTACTGTTGCATCGTCGCACGAATAGCGTTAGCGACGTCCTGCACACGCTCAGAGCCCGTGCTGGTTTCTAAGCGAGCGAGACGCGACATTGCCTTGTCGGCAGCATCAGCCGGCAGTGGCTTGTGGCTCTTCTGCTTCAGGTTCTGTGCGACGATGTGATTACCTGCCGCACGACCGAAAACAACAAGGTCAAGCAACGAGTTCGTACCGAGACGGTTCGCGCCGTGCACCGATACGCAGGCGCACTCACCGATCGCATACATGCCGTTGACGACTTCGTTCGGGATGCCATTCTTTGGAGCAACGACTTGACCATTGATGTTGGTGGGGATGCCGCCCATCTGGTAGTGAATGGTCGGAACAACCGGTATCGGCTCACGGGTCGCATCGACGTTGGCAAACTTGTGGCCGATTTCGAGAATCGACGGCAAGCGCTTCTTGATGGTGTCAGCGCCAATATGACGCAGATCCAGCAGCACGTGATCCTTGTTCGGACCGCAGCCGCGACCTTCTTTAATCTCCTGATCCATTGAACGTGACACGAAATCGCGTGGCGCCAGATCCTTCAGCGTCGGCGCATAACGCTCCATGAAACGTTCGCCATTGGCGTTGATCAAGATACCGCCCTCGCCGCGCACACCTTCAGTAATCAGCACGCCTGCGCCAGACACGCCTGTCGGGTGGAACTGCCAGAATTCCATGTCTTGCAGCGGCAAGCCCGAGCGTGCAGCCATCCCCATACCATCGCCGGTGTTAATGAAGGCATTCGTGGATGCAGCGAAGATACGCCCGGCGCCACCTGTAGCAAACAGCGTGGTTTTGGCTTCGAGGATCATCACGTCGCCCGTTTCCATTTCCAGTGCTACGACGCCGAGCACGTCACCGTCCTGGTCACGGATCAGGTCAATTGCCATCCACTCGACAAAGAAATGGGTCTTGGCGCGCACATTACGCTGATACAGCGTATGCAGCAGCGCGTGGCCGGTACGGTCCGCTGCGGCACAAGCACGTTGCACCGGCTTTTCACCGAAATTCGCAGTATGACCACCGAACGGGCGCTGGTAAATCGTGCCATCAGGATTGCGGTCGAACGGCATGCCGAAGTGTTCGAGCTCGTACACAACCTTCGGAGCCTCACGGCACATGAATTCAATCGCGTCCTGGTCACCCAGATAGTCAGACCCCTTGACGGTATCGAACATGTGCCAATACCAGTTGTCCTCGGACATGTTGCCGAGAGAAGCACCGATACCACCTTGCGCCGCAACAGTGTGCGAGCGCGTCGGAAAAACCTTAGACAAAACTGCAACATTAAGGCCGGCCTCGGCCAATTGCAGCGAAGCGCGCATGCCGGAACCACCAGCACCGACGATCACCGCATCAAAACGACGTACGGGAAGGGATTGTTTAATTGCTACCACGATTACACTCTCCAGATAATCTGCGCCGCCCAACCAGCGCAACCGACCAGCCACAGAATGGTGGCAACTTGAAATGCCAGTCGAAGACCGACCGATTTGGTGACATAGTCCATCCAGATGTCACGCATGCCGACCCAGGCGTGGTAGAACAATGAGAGGAGGGTCACAAAGGTGGCGATCTTGAACCATTGCTGGGCAAACAGACCTGCCCACCCTTCATAGCTGAAATTGTTAGCGGTCAGGAATGACACCAGCAAAATGACCGTGTACAAAGCCATCACAATTGCGGTGACGCGTTGCGCGAGCCAGTCGCGCAGACCATAGTGTGCGCCGACGACCAGGCGCTTCGGTCCGATGTTGTTATTTGCCATTTTAAAAAGCTCCGAACAATTTCAATCCAACCAAGACTGCGAGCGGCAAGCTGACGGCAAACACTGCGACGGACGACTTACGACCGCTGTCTTTATCAAGCCCCATGTGCAAATCCATCAGTAGATGGCGGATGCCGGCGCAGAAATGGTGCAAGTAAGCCCACACCAACACCAGAATTGCCAGCTTTACCGGAAAATGCGAGATATATCCCTTGAAGTACTCAAAGGAGATTTCCGAAGTCAAACTCTTGTCAAGCATATATAGGACAAAAGGCAACAACAGAAACATTAACATGCCACTGGCGCGATGCAGAATGGACACCACGCCCGCTAGTGGCAGTCGATACTGAACGGCCTGAGCAAAACTCATGACCCCAAATTGACGCCGATTTCTTTTCACGGCTTCAGACATGACAACACCTCCCTAGGCTTAATAATCCCGTAATTTTCGCCGATTTTGTGCATCACACCAATAGTCTTCTTCACTTCGAGCACATTATCCGCATGTCAAGCGGGACTATTCTTATTGGATTTCCATTGCAAAAGTCGATTGCGACCTTCAACTTAAGTCGTTTTGATAATGGTGACGATCGGTCAGGTACAGGCCACGACGCACCTCTACCGGCTTATCACCATAAGTGTAAGAAACGCGCTCAACACCAAGCAACGGCGTACCGCGCTTGACCTGCAATAACCCTGCAGCATCATCATCCGCACTGACTGCACGGATTTTTTCAACAGCCCGAATCATTCGCGTACCGAACTCAGTTTCAAACAATCCGTACATCGGCCCCTTATATTCCACCAACCGCTCCGCCGTCAGCCCTTTGAAAATCATGCCCGGCAGCCAGAGTTCCTCGATGATGGTTGGCGCACCGTCGAACGACTGCACACGTTTAATGTAAATAACAGAATCCCCCGACTTCACATCCAATAGACGCGAGACTTCGGCAGGCGCTCTAAGCCTCCTGACTTCCAGGATTTTGTTTTCTGCGTACCGAGGCTCTCCGATATCCGGCATCAGCCTCAAAAATCGATATTGCGCACGTGCTTCGTGGTGGGTTGCAACGAACGTCCCCTTCCCCTGACGACGCACCACCAGGTTTTCCGCAGCGAGTTCGTCAATCGCTTTGCGAACCGTACCCTGACTCACTTTGAAGCGACCGGCAAGCTCAACCTCACTAGGGATTAACTCCCCCGGCTTCCATTCACCCGCTTGCAGACTTTGAGTAATGAGCACCTTGATTTGCTGATACAGCGGACTGAACGTAGGAGAATTCCCGGAGACGGAACTGCCCGCACCTGCCCCAGGCGCGCCATTACCTGCCAAATTGATCGGAGTGGAGCTCATAACCAAGGATTTCACCACAAAACCTCGGTTGCCGTCCAGAAAAAAGTGTTAGGTGATATGTCTTATATAAGATATATGACAGTCATTGACAGAGTCGCTATGTCAGCCTACACTCGCGGGCAATATTTGCCGTATGCAAACCGCACAAAGGCTTCGATTGCTAGCTTGCACAATCCTGACGAACATATGCATTCGACTGAGACCATAGACGCTTTCAACGGTATTATTACAGGCTTACAGAAGATTTCGTAAAGTTTCATCCGTTTTCATTCTCACTTTGGAGATTCACCATGGCTAAAGCCCCTATGCGCGTTGCCGTTACTGGCGCCGCCGGCCAAATCGGCTATTCCCTGCTGTTCCGCATTGCCAACGGCGATATGCTGGGCAAAGATCAGCCTGTCATTTTGCAGCTTCTCGAGATCCCGGATGAGAAAGCGCAGAAAGCCCTCAAAGGCGTGATGATGGAAATCGATGATTGCGCATTCCCATTGTTGGCCGGCATGACTGCTCACAGCGACCCGATGACCGCATTCAAGGATGTCGACGTCGCGTTGCTGGTAGGGGCGCGTCCGCGTGGCCCTGGCATGGAGCGCAAGGATCTGCTGGAGGCGAATGCCCAGATCTTCACAGTGCAAGGTAAGGCGCTCGACGCCGTCGCTTCGCGCAATGTCAAAGTGCTCGTCGTTGGCAACCCGGCCAACACCAATGCGTACATCGCGATGAAGTCAGCCCCGAACCTGCCGGCCAAGAACTTCACTGCCATGCTGCGCCTGGATCACAACCGCGCACTGTCGCAAGTCGCACAGAAAACCGGCAAGCCGGTATCTTCGATCGAGAAGCTGTGCGTGTGGGGCAACCACTCACCGACCATGTACGCTGACTATCGTTTCGCCACCATTGACGGCAAATCAGTCAAAGAAATGATCAATGACGAGGCATGGAACAAAGACGTATTCCTGCCAACAGTCGGCAAGCGCGGCGCAGCGATCATTGAAGCGCGCGGCCTGTCTTCCGCCGCATCCGCCGCCAACGCCGCGATTGACCATGTGCGCGACTGGGTACTCGGCACCAACGGCAAGTGGACCACAATGGGTATTCCGTCTGACGGCTCTTACGGCATTCCGAAAGACACCATGTTCGGTTTCCCAGTTACGACCGAAAATGGCGAATACAAAATCGTTCAAGGCTTGGATATCGATGCATTCTCTCAAGAGCGTATCAACCTGACCCTGAAAGAGCTGATGGAAGAGCGTGAAGGCGTGAAACATCTCGTAGGCTAAGTTTCGCTGACACTCGGACAAGCGGCAAATCGGTGCTGCTTGTCCATCCGTTCATTGAACCCCACCGATTCACACACTCCATGCACCCTTCCGAGGTCTTGTTCCAAGGCATACAAAAACCGGTTTCGATTCCGGCCTGCGATCATTATGCTGGCTCCGAAAAGCTGATGCATAAATCTATTGCTTTGCAACAAGAACTTGGTCCCGTATTCGATATAACACTCGATTGCGAAGATGGCGCCAGCGCGGGTAACGAAGAAGCCCATGCCAAACTGGTTGCCTCGCTAATTGACGACGACAGCAACCATTTCAATCGTATCGGCGCACGCATTCATGATCTGACCCATCCGTGCTTCGAGCAAGATATTGCAAGTATTTGCAATAAGACGACTGTAAAACGCCTCGCCTATCTGGTTGTGCCAAAAGTCAATAGTCTGGCCGATGTTATGCGCGCGATTGATACGATCAATTCTTACGCAAAAAAGAACGGTCGCAAGAATTTGCCAATTCATGTGCTGATCGAAACCCATGGCGCGCTTGCCGATGTTCATGCTATCGCTGCTCTGCCGCAGGTTGAATGTCTTTCATTCGGCATCATGGATTTTGTATCCGCCCACTTTGGGGCGATACCTGGAAGTGCGATGCGTTCGCCTGGTCAGTTTACTCACCCGCTCATCACGCGCGCAAAGCTGGAAATTTCTGCCGCCTGTCATGCACATGGCAAGATACCTTCGCATAACGTCACCACCGAAATCAAGGACACAGCAGTCGTCGCTAATGACGCCAACCGCGCAGCGCAGGAATTCGGTTATACACGCATGTGGAGTATTCATCCTGATCAGATCAAACCAATACTGAAGGCCCTCGCGCCACGTAGTTCAGAAGTCAATGAGGCGGTGCATATCCTAACCGATGCGCAAGCAGTGCAATGGGGGCCGATACAGCACAATGGCAAGCTGCATGATCGCGCCAGCTATCGCTACTACTGGACGATACTACAGCGCGCGAAAGCAAGCGGCATGCCATTACCAGAATCGTCAGGGAGTTTGTTGTAGCACCACCGTGCTCACATTTAATCAACAACATCGGCACGCACTTGAGGAAACGTCTAATGAAAACACTATCCGCACTCATTCTTTTAATCACTGGGCTTGCCTGGGGAATATCGCCAGCAATAGCAGAAGACACGCCCGCTTCCACCAAAAAGACGGCCAAGAAGTCCACCAGCAAGAAGGCATCGGCTACCAAGAAGGAAACGCATGCCGAGGCCGATAAAGAACCTGAGGTCAAAGACCTTCAGTCCATGGTATTCAATTGCGAGTTCGGCAACAAGCTAACAATTTATCGCGACGCTAACGATGACCAACAGATCGCTCTACACTGGAATAAGCGCACGCATCGCATGACCCGGGTGAGCACCGCGACCGGCGCCAATCGCTTCGAAAATGCGAAAAGTGGCTTGGTATGGATTGGAATTCCTGCCAAAGGCATGCTGCTTGATTCTAAGAAAGGCAAGCAGCTAGCTAACGAATGCAAGAGCGCGGATCAGGCTGAATAGACGAATGACTGAAAGAGACCGAAGCGCCTCCATTGCCTTGGAGTACCGACGGCATCTTATTTGCGCGATTTAAAGTGTATTAATTACCAGTTCAGTTCCAATAATCTAAGGAGAGGTTATGTCCCGCAATACTCTGAACACGCTGAAGGAATTCAAGATTTCGGATTCCAAGAAAGGCAAGTTCTACTCCCTTCCCGCGCTAGAGAAAAAGCTCGGTGTGAATATCTCCCGCTTGCCGGTATCGATCCGGATCGTGCTGGAATCGGTGCTACGCAACTGTGACGGCAAGAAGGTAACCGAAGAACACGTCCAACAACTGGCGAACTGGGGCCCCACGGCTGCTCGTGTCGATGAGATTCCGTTCGTGGTGGCTCGCGTCGTATTGCAGGACTTCACCGGCGTTCCGCTGCTGGCTGATCTGGCTGCCATGCGTGGCGTGGCCAACAAGATGGGCAAGAAGCCGAAAAACATCGAACCTCTGGTGCCGGTGGACTTGGTCGTCGACCATTCAGTGCAAATCGACCACTTCCGTGAGAAGAAGGCACTGGATCTGAACATGAAGCTGGAATTTCAGCGCAACAACGAGCGCTATCAGTTCATGAAGTGGGGCATGCAAGCATTCGACACCTTTGGCGTCGTTCCCCCAGGCTTCGGCATCGTGCACCAAGTCAACCTGGAATATCTGGCACGCGGCGTACACAATAAGGGTGGCGTATTCTATCCGGACACTCTGGTCGGTACCGACTCTCACACCACCATGATCAACGGCATCGGCGTCGTGGGCTGGGGCGTAGGTGGCATTGAAGCAGAAGCAGGCATGCTGGGCCAGCCTGTCTACTTCCTGACGCCGGATGTTGTCGGCGTCAACCTGACGGGCGCATTGCGCGAAGGCGTCACTGCTACCGACTTGGTGCTGACCATCACTGAACTGCTTCGTAAGCAAAAAGTTGTGGGCAAGTTCGTCGAATTCTTTGGCGAAGGTACCGAATCGCTGTCGCTGACGGACCGCGCGACTATCGCTAACATGGCGCCTGAATATGGCGCGACCATGGGCTTCTTCCCGGTGGACGATGCCACCGTTGAATACTTCAAAGGCACCGGTCGCAGCAAGGCAGAGATCGATGCATTCGAAGCCTACTTCAAGGCACAAGGTCTGTTCGGTATCCCGAAGGCTGGTCAAATCGATTACACCACTGTCGTTGAGCTCGACCTTGGTACCGTCGCCCCCTCACTGGCAGGTCCGAAGCGTCCGCAGGACCGCATCGAAATCGGCCATGTGAAATCGACCTTCTCCGATCTATTCTCCAAGCCGACTTCAGAAAACGGATTCAATAAGAAAACCGAAGACCTGGAAGCTGTATACGAAACTTCCGATGGCGTAAAAGTGCAGAATGGCGATGTGCTGATTGCCGCAATCACCTCTTGCACCAATACCTCCAACCCAAGCGTGTTGCTGGCTGCCGGCCTGCTGGCAAAGAAAGCGGTCGAAGCTGGCTTGAAGGTGGCGCCGCACATCAAGACCTCGCTCGCTCCTGGATCGCGCGTGGTGACCAAGTATCTGGAGGCTGCCGGCCTGCTGCCCTATCTTGAAAAACTGGGCTTCGGCGTGACTGCATATGGTTGCACCACCTGTATCGGTAACGCGGGCGATCTCACCGCGCCGATGAACGAGGCGATCGTAAAGAACGACATCGTTGCAGCTGCCGTGTTGTCAGGCAACCGTAACTTCGAAGCGCGTATCCATCCGAATATCCGTGCCAACTTCCTGGCGTCCCCACCGCTGGTTGTTGCCTATGCGATCGCTGGCAACGTGACCAAGGATCTTATGACCGAGCCGGTCGGCAAGGGCAAGGGTGGCAAGGACATCTATCTGGGCGACATCTGGCCTAGCTCGGCAGAAATTAGCAAGCTGATGAAGTTTGCGATGAACGCCAAGACCTTCAAGGAAAACTACGCCGACGTCAAGGGCGCTCCGGGCAAGCTGTGGGAAGCGATCAAGGGTGTCGCCAAAGGCGAAGTCTATAACTGGCCGAAGTCCACCTACATCGCTGAACCGCCGTTCTTTGCAGACTTTGACATGCAGCCCAAGGCGGCCGCTACCGGTATCGCCGGCGCGCGCGCATTGGGCGTGTTTGGCGATTCGATCACCACTGACCACATTTCCCCTGCAGGTTCCATCAAAGAATCCAGCCCGGCCGGCAAGTGGTTGCTGGAGAACGGTGTGCTGAAAGCAGACTTCAACTCCTACGGCTCGCGCCGCGGCAACCATGAAGTCATGATGCGTGGCACCTTCGCGAATGTGCGCATCAAGAATTTGATGATCCCTGCTAAGCCGGATGGTTCACGTGTTGAAGGCGGCCTGACGATCCATCAGCCGAGCGGTGAACAAATGTCGATCTACGATGCTGCAATGAAGTATATCGACGACGGCGTGCCCACCATGGTTTTCGCTGGCGAAGAATACGGCACTGGCTCCTCACGTGACTGGGCTGCCAAGGGCACCCAATTGCTGGGGGTAAAGGCAGTAATTGCACGGTCCTTCGAGCGTATCCACCGCTCCAACCTGGTTGGCATGGGTGTGTTGCCGCTGCAGTTCCTGGGTGACGATAGCGTGCAATCGCTTGGCATTACGGGCAACGAAACTTACGATCTGAAAGGCCTGGAAAACGACATCAAGCCGCAACAACAAGTGACGCTGGTGATCAACCGCGCCAACGGCCAGAAGGAGGAAGTCAAGGTTCTGTTGCGTATCGATACGCCAATCGAAGTCGACTACTACAAACACGGCGGCATTCTGCCATTCGTGCTGCGCCAGCTGCTTGCAGCCTGATTGCGAAATTGCACCCGTCATCAAAAATGGCGGGCGCAGCATTTGCAAGCACATCGTAAGAATGCATATGTCCGCATATGTATTCTTGACAGCTTAAAAACGCCGGACTATCCGGCGTTTTTTTTGAAAGCACTTGTATTCGCAGTAAGTCATTCCCACTAAAGCGGTTTGCCTATGCGAGCAAGGGAGGTCACGTCGGGCCGAGAAGCGCAACCATACATGAAGAATGGTGAGCATCGCAGGTCCGAGATACCCCCCTTTTACGCATAGGAAAACCGCTCTAAAAGCCCAATGGCCAGCCTCTACATTTTTTGTAGATATACTGAGCAAATCGATGAACTGATTTCCTCTACTTGATTTAGAACAAGCAACATCCGCTTTTCTTACATGCGTATATTTTGGTGCCGCATTGTCGAATCCACTACAATATACGGCTACTTCGCTTCACTCATGGTCCGTCATGCGCCGTTTTTCCAAAAGTTCTTCTAACAAGCTGTCCGGAGACAGCCTGCGTCTGGTTTCTCTTGCGCAAGGAATGGCGCAAGCTGCCAGCCGCCTTGAAGAGCGGACGTGGGAACACGCCCTCGATACGCTGCTCCACAAGGCACTCAAGGGCGGTCATCAGGATACTATCGATGCAGCGCTGGAGCATCTCTTCAGGAGCGACTTAGCTGCCTATGATGTGTTGATGGAAGCCGTCGAGGCCGGCAGTGAATCTTGCGCAGTAGAGCATGAAGGTGTGCATTACCATGCATTGCTGATTGCCATTCCTATTCTCGCCTGGACGCGATTTTCGATTGCTTCGGGTCCAATCAGCGACGAATTACGCGCCACACTCTGCGCTCACTTACACGGACACGTACTGGCGCCTGAGGCACGGTTGGCGATGATGCCGACGCTATTGGCAATCGACCAATTACCACGCAGCCATGCTGCAACCTTTACCTTGACACAGCGCTTAGCCCAAGCAGCCGTCAAAGGCACGCCCATGCGTCCGCTTGCCAATGCGCCAGAAACGGCACCGTTCCTGGCGGATACGCGCTATCTTCTCGCTGCGATTGCTGCTCCTGCAGGCGCTCCTTTGTTCTGCTGGCAGGCCACGCAGCATCCATCTGAACGCACTCAGGCATTAGAACATTGGCGTAAACAGGCACTGCCCAATATCTCTCCCCTGTTACCCGGTTGCGGAATCGAGCTGTTGATGCCTGAGGCTTATTACGTTGCCTGCCGCGAAGCCGACAAACAAATCCGCCCTGCGTCCATCCGTGCCGCAGTACATTTTCTAACGAATACGCTTGGCATCGAAGTCAATGGACTGCGCGCCATCATCGGTGGCTTCAGTGAAGAGCCGGTCAGCGGGCTGGTGGACGAATACAGAATCGGCTTCACGCAGCGCCAAAGTCCGGAAGTCATTTATGGCGTTGTTTGGCCGCTATACGGGCAGGAAGATGAAGATGAATCGGCAGTCATCAGTTTCGAATCGCTGACGACCCCCGAAGTCCTGGAAACCGAACTGCGCACACCGCTTGAAGAAATCATTGCCTTGCTGCGCAGCTGTGGCATCACGCACATCAAGCGTCACAGCGAGCACTTTCCTATGGAATTTTGCGACGACTGCGGCGCACCGCTGTATCCGGATGCAGACGCAGAACTGGTTCATGCAGAAATGCCGGAAGATGCCCCCACCGGCACCGGCCATTTTCACTGACACCGCTACGCCGCATCACCATTTCGCATAAGGATGACGCAATAGATTCGCGTTGAAATAGCGCGCGTCGTGCGTCACTTCTTCGCCGATCCAATCGGGTTTAATAAACGCTTGCTGCTCTGTTTCCAGCTCGATTTCTGCGACTACCAGGCCGGCATTCTCCCCCAGGAATTCATCGACTTCCCACATCCTGCCTTGATACGGAATGCGATAGCGCCTCTTCTCGATGATCGGACGCTCGCACAGGCTGTCAAGAATGGTCTGCGCGTCACCCATTGGAAGGGGATATTCCCATTCGGCCCGTGTGGCGCCGCTGGTCGGCCCCTTGATTGTCAGCATGGCGCTGTCGCCTTCGATACGGACCCGTACGATGCGCTCGGGTGCAGAGGAGAGATAACCTTGTCGCAGTAGCACGCCCTGCCCCAGTGTTTTCCACTGATCACCGCACACCAGAAATTTACGTTCGATCTCCACTCCCATGTTCAGCCTTCCTGTACCGTCTGCAGAATGGGCTGCAGGATCGCCTGACCGAGCCTTGCGCTGCGTGCACCGTTCCACCCGGTTTCTTCATCTGGAAGATCGGCATTGTCCTTGAATGGCATCTCCAGAGTCAGGGATATGCACTTGAAGGTATGCCCAATGTACTTGGAGGCCAGCTGCAGCATGTCCTCTTTGTATTTACTCGCTTCATAGCCATGCCTGGTCTGGAAGTCGGCACTCGCCTGACAGAAGCTATTGATGAAGCCTTGTTGCTCTGCCAGTTGCTGTTGCGAGAAGCCCTCCAGCATTTCACAACCGGCGACAAAAATATAAGGAAGAGTCTCGTCACCATGAATATCCAGAAATACGTCACAGCCCGTTTCATGGATCTTGTTACGTACTGCAAAGACTTCAGGACTACGTTCAATGGACGGCGCCATCCATTCTCGATTCAGATTGGCTCCCGCTGCATTAGTCCGTAGATTGCCTCGTACGGAACCGTCCGGATTCATATTGGGCACCACGTAGAACACTGCATGTTGGAGCAGTCGACGTGCGATGGGATTGGCGCGATCGAGTAAGGCATCGAGCATGCCTTCGACAAACCATTCCGCCATGGTCTCGCCAGGATGCTGGCGCGCTATAACCCAGACTTTTTTTTCTGCTGCCGGGTTACCAATCACGACCAAGTTCATATCGCGCCCATCGACCGTGCTGCCAATATCGAGCACTCGCCCGGTGGGAGCGCTTTCCACCTTGGCTAACAAGGCAAGATGACGCTCCCATGAATACGGTTCGAAGTAGGCGTAATACACACTGTCGCACGCAGGGGTATGTGTCACGGTCAGCACCTGCCCGTCATACGAGGTAGGCACCCGAAACCACGTTTTCCGATCATAACTGGCGACCGCTTGATAGTTTTCCCACCCCTGCGGAAAAGCGGCTTGCCCTGCATTCAACAGGCGCATGGTGCAAGGTGTGGCACGTGCGCCTTGCACACGGAAATAAAACCATTGCAAGACATCAGCATGTGAGTCTTTGCGGATGTTGAGTTCGATTGCCGTTGGATTGTCGGCACGTACTACCTCGATGGCACCTGCGTCAAACTGATCGGAAATTTTAATTGTCATATTTCAGAATACTTCCCTCGCGCATGCTGTTACGAAGCAGCAGTTGGAAGCAGCGTTTCCCTGTTGTGATCCCGCCGCTATTCTGCGGGTTTTGCTCTTTTACGCAAAGCCTTACAACGCTTCTTTGACTTGTTTCTACAGAGACTTGAAGCAAAACTGGCCGAATAACACACAGATACGTAGCAGAAAACATATGCTCTGTTATAATAATGAGCTTCGTCGGGGCGTAGCGCAGCCTGGTAGCGCACTTGCATGGGGTGCAAGGGGTCGGATGTTCGAATCATCTCGCCCCGACCAACAGAATCAATGACATACAGCCTATGCTGTATGTCATCAACGCAGCCTGATATTAGACGTTTTCTAATATCAGGCTGCGTTTTTGTTTTGCGCAGAAGCTTCGCATGAAGCCAGATTCTGCTCTCCCCTACAAAAGTACTCTTAAAAGTACTCTTTCTAGACATTGACGGAGAGGTGGCCCCGTTTGTTTGGACAGAAATCTGACTGCGTTAAGTAGAGCCTTGCGGATGTAAGATTATCCACGGCGCCGCTCGCCGCCCCATGCGCAGGGCAAGAGCGTGCGGCGCGGTGGGTAACCCGGCCTGCTATCTATGCTGCCTGTTCAAGAGCGGGCAGATTGGCGAAGTAGAACGCATCCGGTGTCTTGCCGTCAAGCGCGCTGTGCGGTCGCCAGCTATTGTAAAACTCCAGATAGCGCCCGATCCCGCTCTTTGCCGCGCTCACCGTGTCGTAAGCGTGCAGGTACACCTCCTCATACTTGATCGATTTCCACAACCGTTCGACGACGGCGTTTGTCAACGTAGTTGTCGCGCCGTCAGAGCATGCTCTGACCCTTTGCCGTCCATGCTGATGGCAATGCCGTGCTACGCTTTTCTTGCTGATGTGGCCACTTGGTTTGCCTAGAGTCGCCGCAAAGAACCAACCCCAAAGCAATGGCCTGTGTATGCCGAGTCGAAAATTGCTGCAAGGCGGGATGGCTGCCTCGATATGTGAGGCAGTCTTATGGTTGCCGTTTCGGTTATTTCGCTGCGCTACCAACCGGAACCGCAAGCGTCCATTGCTCACTAGGAGCACTTACGTAAATGGTCTTGGTGCAGTAAACGAGCACATTTTTTCCTGTCATGCCAGCGCTTTTAGGTGCCCATTTTGCTTTAAGCGGCACAGCACACTTTGTGACCTGCGACTTCAAATTCGGCTCAAGCGCAATCCAATTCGACCTCTCCCGAGTATTTTCCTCAGCGACAAACTTCCGCGCTGCTTCGCGGACTTCATAAAGACCATGAGTTGTTTCTGTGGAGCGGAGTTCTTCGATATAGTCGCGACCGAAGCATGGGCATGCAACGCAGGCAATGCATATTGCAGCTAAACCCTTATTCAATAGTGATTGTGCCGACATATTTTTCCTCCTTGTCTATTACATCTTCAGAATGTCGTGATCTACCCAACCAGCTCCTTTTCTTGGGCAGAAGATTGGCACAAAAGTAAATCCATCTTTGGGGGCAGTCCATTGCCACTCCGGCGATGTCATGACGAAGCATTCATCACCCTTTTCAAGTAGGAACAGTTCTTTGGGGTTCTTCAAGTCCGCAAAGACTCGTGGCGGCGTAGACCTGTTGTCAGGGATAGATTTGATGGCAATACGTTCGCCAGTAAATGGACCGATCCACGGAGGTCCATCATTGCTCTCAATGTAAAAATATGCGAACCCGAAGACGGCGATAACGAAAAGGAACGCTGTGAGTGGCTTCTTCATATTCTTGTTTTTGGGTAAAACGTTTTCATTTTGAAGCGCTTTGATCTGGACACTACAAGAAATAGTTCTACGGGACTTACAGGAGTATTAAAGTATCGTGGGTCATGCGCCGGGATGCCGTGAGTTCTCGAAACGGTCTACCCACGTCATGATGTACGTGTGCGCTAAAAATATGTCAGTAGCTGCAATTATGGTCGATATAAATACAGCACACTCAAGCTTCTTGTGCTAATGCGTCCTCCCGGTTTGCCAAGAGTCGCTGCAAAGAACGCCCCCAAACCAATGGCATGGAAAAATAAATAGCAATCACCCAGTACCTAAACCATGTCGAGCAGAATTCACGACACATGGGAACCTGTAGCTGTAACTCAAAAAAGCGAGGATATTCGCAAAAAGAAAGCCGACTGCAAACCCAATGAGAAGCGCAAAAATGCGGCGCATTATCATTGATCGCTGGCTTTCTCTTTCTCGAAATGGTGATCAGCCACCCATCCCTCACCACCGCTGCATCTGACTTTCGTATATAAATAAACCTTCGCCATGACTTCGTCTAGCGGGGTACATTTATCCCCCGCTTTTATCGTAAAAATGGGGTTTCTTGTAACATCATCGGGCTGTACAAAGGCAGGCATATCATGCGTTGCGGTCCATATTTCGTCACTCTGATATTTCGAGCAGCTGGCAATAATCGAGATAAACAATAAGAGTGCAATTCTCATAGAATGAGACCTGATCATCGGATCAGAGGGAAGGCTAACGCTTATGTATGTTGAAGGCCAACGTGACGGTCATATACAAATTTCTGCTTGCCATGCTCTAAATTTTTTGACATAGGTGTCAAAATTTACGACGCTCTCCCCTCTCTTTAGCGTTCCTCTTATAACCTTTCCATTAGCAAGTAGAGCAGCATAGTCAAATCGGCAATCAAAGGATTTGCCATCATCTGATTCAATAACAATTTTCTTTGTTTCCATGGGCGGATCATCCATCACAACACATCCGATTGTGCAGGACTGGGGATCAATCTTACGATTGAAGTCAAGAAATTGATTCCCATGAGGAAAAAAAACGGATTCGTCTTGCGACGGCTTACCCATGGGAGGGGTTTTCTGGGCCACCGCTTGCGCTAACCATAGGCAGCAAGCAATACCCAATACCGAACATGTGAAAAGAATATGTCGTTTCAGTCTCATGCTGATGGAATTAATATGGTTTGTGGCTTCTCTAAATCTTTCCATAACACATCTGAATAGACAATGAAGTCACCGCCCTTGCCATACTTTGCCCGATATTCCCGGTATGACTCGTTGGTAACACGGAGGAATGCGCAGTTATCATGCACGAAGCAGTCGCCATATAATTCCGCCAGTTTAGCTGGCTCCATATAAGCACCATTTGCTCCCCACCATCCAAGCGGCTGGCTGAGGACCATGCCTCTGGCCCAATGGTCCATAAATTCAAATGTGTCGCGAATATAGAAGCCTACCCGCTCAATCGTTACTCGCCTGCCACGGATAGTTCCGCCTGCGGCAACCTTCATGGTGAAGTCGCCTAATGCCCCAAGTAATTCATCTAGTGGTGCTTTCGCCCCCCAAACGCACTCGATAAAATTGCACTGACAAGTCTCATCAAGTTCGGCTGCTCTCATTCCCGGAACGCCAAATTTTGCCGCAGTCCAGCCACGATGCGGGACCATTTCGTTTTCAATCAATTTACGTGTTAGCTCCTTGATCGCGGCATTACTTAAGGCTCTTTTCTCTAGCTCCAAGTACTTCTCATTGGCTCGAGGGAACTTTAGCGCCCACTCCATCTTGATAGTATCTTCATCCAAGTGTGCCGGATCAGTTTTGCGGTCATCGTAATAGCGACCAGATTTCATTGTGTCGCTTTTAATCTCGAAAGCTAGGCTATTAAACCAATTTTCCTGAAATTTCGCAGCAATTGGCCAGTTTAGCTTGTTTCGCATGACATCTGGGATGTCTCGCAAACTAAACGGTTTGACTGAAACCTTAACTGGCTTCGTATCTGATTTTGGTGTCGTCGTTACTTTTGTTTGAACGACGCCTGATGATTGAGCGGAGCTTGTCATATCTTGATCTTCATCTGTACCGCGACGACCTCGACTTCAGAAGGTCCATGCGTGCCATAGATCCCTGTTTTTCCGTCAGTGGTCGTATCGCCTTTTACTTCGCCGTTTTCTCCTTTAAGGATGTATTCAAACGGCACATCAACAGGCTTCCCAGTCTCTTTGTCCACCAGCAAGATATGCTGGTCATACTCATGATTTATCTGCGACTCTTGGAAAGCACTGGGCCTGCGAGATTCGGCGACTCCACTGCCTTCAACTGTTTGAAATCGTAGGCTCTGCGAGGGAATTAAGCGCGGCGGTGGATTGCAGCCACAAATGCAGAAGTCATTTTCGAGAGCTACCGGTTTCCCATCAAAGACCTCAGGATGGCGCGGCCCTGTGCATAGAATGTCCCCCGTAGATTTGCACGACCGGCATGCGATTTTGTCGCCTTCAAGGGCAACGGGAGCGTCGTTAATCGTTATTCGGCTGCTACCAGATACGACAACTCCGCCAGCGGTCGTATGTGCCCCAAGTGTGATGTGATAGCGCCTCATAGCAAATATGCAATATTTTGGAGGGGCTATATTAGTTTATTTACAATGTAGCTAACCAGAAAACGCAACAAACAGTTACAAGTTTCATCATTGCAACTTGCAAACAGAATTTGTGGTTAAGTCTGTGGATAAAGTAACGTATTGATTATAAGTATTTGATACGGAAGGAAATATTCCCGTTGATCAAAATCAATGCATGCTTCCCCCCTCTTCGCCCCGCATGCCACGAGATCCGGTGTTGAACCTAGGCATAGAGTTTTTCGGCGGATCGCCACCCACTGTGCGAGCCTCGCGGGAATTTTCGGCAAGCTTGACATCAGAAAACCGCTTTCGTGCGGCGCTCTCTTCGGTCATGCTGTAGTTTGTCGTCAGATACTTTTTCTTTATTTCGTCGTAGTATCAGACGCGGCAAAAGTACTCGGTGCATTCTGATTCCATGGGAATCAATAGGACGATTTGTATCTGCTCCCTTGACTGTATCTACTTTCCCAATGACGTAAATACGAGGCAGCCACATCTTTATTGTGCCAGACGACGATTACATTCTCGGAGTTCGATTCTGCCGCAGCTTTTGAGTAATTAAAGCTACCCGTCTGGACATGCTTCCTGTCCACGATGATGTATTTATCATGGTGGATTGCGTATTTGGAATTCACGCGGGTCGGGATGTCAGCATTCGCCAATAGGTTGAGCGCTGCAGTCCCTGACTTCGATTTGGTATTGCTGTCGTCAACAACGACCTGCACATCGACACCACGCTTTTTTGCGGACAGGATAGCTTGCACTATCTTGGGTGATGTGAAGCTGTACGCGGCAATCCTCAATGTCGTGTTTGCCGAATTAATCGTTTTCAGAACTAAGCGCTCTGCCGCGCCATCCGGCGAAAATGCGCTTTCAATCTCCGCCGTTGCAGGGGCTTTATCAATCCCAGCTTGCAAAGACTTAGACAGCTCATCAAGTAATGACGGCTGTTTCGCCAAAGCG
>CBHCMF010000029.1:0-27519 GCA_965974465.1 uncultured Noviherbaspirillum sp. | reverse complement strand
CTCCTAATTTGTGTTGCACTCAATTTTCGGTGTTTCCGGCTTACACCACCCTCTAGGAGGCAGGTCAAGTGTCAGCACCTAACACCCCGATCGAGCGCGACTACCGTCGCAAGCGCATCCTCCGTGGGCTTACACGTGGCTATATTATTCTCGTCGGCCTTTGGCTCTTCTATGCTTATGCTTGGGCACCGTTGCAGATAATGGACGCTAATATGAAGAGTCGTATCAGCAGAGGCGAATCGTTTGATGACCGTGCGTGGCTTGTGCAGTATGCGGAAATTGTCTTTCGTGATTCCCCCGCATGGCTTCATCTCTTCGTAGTTGTCGTCCCAGTGTGCGGGTACGCCCTGCTTCGATTCCTTTTATTCATTATCTACTGGGTTGGGGATGGCTTCCGAGAAGCATGAGCCACTGGATTGGAGATGTAAGCCGGCACTGCCTTATCATGCAATGTATTACAGAAAATTGACCGCTGGATCGCTTTGACAACTTTGCGGACAGCCGCATAAACTGTTGTCATTAAGAATTTCTGATTCCTCAAGTTTAAAAGTAGGCAAAGGTGGCTTTGTCAGGTGGCATCTGACATTTCTGCCGCCCTGCTCGATGATGAGCAGAGCGCCGTGGTGGCGCTATCGCGGGGTAACCCGTTATTGCAGCCAAACTTTGAATCTACTCTAGAGGATAATTCATGAGCTTTGAATTAAAAGTCAGAATACACCCTGCGGTTGTCATATTCGTTATGAAAATAGCGATGTTGATTTTCTCGTAGGAAAGTGGGCAAAGGGGCGAGACACCGCCCCATTTGTTTTTGGGGTATCGGGATGCTAGGCCTTGGTCCGTCTCGGCCTTACCGATGGGGTAGGACTGGTTCGTCTGAGTCGTTAACAGGGGCCACGCTGCGCGGGGAGGTTGCCCGAGCCGCCTCTTGCCTTCCTCGTACGCCAAGCCAAATGTGAGCCGAGTGGGGGTACCGTAAGGATTGCTTCTTATGCGCAGCGGAGCATAAGAAGCAATCCTTACCTTACCCCTACTTCTCTATGCAGAGCCGTGAACCTCTAGATTCGCCGCGCGCTCCTCTGGCGACTTTCGTTGATACACGCCATTGGGGCCTACGAAGGCACCTTTTACGTCCAACCAACCCGCTCCATCCTCTGAATAGAGAGACACCCACGGATCGGAGTCCGAGAACGTCAGTTTTGGGCCGGTCCGCGAGACAAAGAGGTCATGAAGCTCGCGGTCATTGCCGATCAGATTGTCGCAGACCCATACCTTTGACAGATGCGGGTCCAACGATGAAACGATTTGGCCGATTGAGCCAGCCATTGGCCCCTTGTCCTTGAAGTCACAACTGAGGCGACGCGCAATAATCTCCGCCCGTGTATGACGGGTGAGTTCGGCGCGGAACTCCGAAATGAGGACGGCGTTCTGAACAAGGCCGTTCTGATGCCCAGTCCGGAATTGAGCGCGGTAGCCTTCGCGGCCGTTGAATAGCCAGTCGAAGAGCTGGCATCCAAGTGGGAACTGGATGATGGCCCGCAGATGTTGGTCGTCCTGACAGGACTCCTCGAAACTGAACATCACATTGCTCCCCAGAAGTGCGGCTCGAAGCGCATGACACACCTTGCGGATCAATTCAGCCCAAGGCGGCGAACCGCGCAGTCGTGCAGCACGGCCCGCGTCCTCTTGGTCGACCTCGGTAAAGTCCCAAAGGCTTGGCATATGGTTCCTGTGGTAATTCTATATGACCCCGGATAAGTCCCGATTATCCAGCGTCATTATCGGTGCCATTTCCTGAGGCATCCTGCCTTGGGACTACATGTAATGACACAACATGTAATGCATAACGATATTCTTTTATAACGTTTCCGCTAGAAACCGTGTGTCTATATAACTCTATAGCTTAACGTACAAATCCGTCCGTTTCGTGAGCAGACCTCTTCCTTCCTCGCAACATGGCCATGTTATGGCCATGTTGCGAATCCTCCCTATGCGGCGCTTTATAATCATTGCCTTCCAAAAATCTTTTCTAAGGTCCACATGGCATTAGCGTTTCAACCAAAAGTAGGGGGCGTTTTGATGTGTGATTTCGATGGCTTCATCGAGCCAGAAATGGTCAAAAAGCGTCCCGTTGTCGTTATTGCACGGAATCGCACAAACAGCAAATTGGTAACGGTTGTCCCCCTTAGTACAACCGAACCAGAGGTCATGGAGCCGCACCATTACCAGCTTCCAAAGAACCCAGTTCCAGCGTACAAAACGCGGAAGTGCTGGGCAAAATGTGACATGGTTGCAACAGTTTCGATTGAGCGCATGGATCGCTTGAAAGACGGGTGGAATCGGGTCGTGCCAGAGGTAACGGTCGCTGACCTTAATGCAATCCGCGTATGCGTCGTTAATGCCCTGCAACTGCAAAACACCATACTGAATACACAGACCAGCGCCGCAGCAGCCATAGCAGCGGTCGCCGACGGATCCGCCGCGCCAACAATACAGCAGGCACCTCCTGCGCCTGCTGTTGTCACTGAAACAGATAAAGGTGACGTGTAGTGACGTCCAAATTTTTTTATGGCATAATGGTTTGGTACCCGTATGGGACTTGGAGCCTTCTGGAAACAGAAGCCAGGTTCAGCATTTAGGTGACGACAAGCCTGCTGACCCTGTGAACAGGGCACTCTTCGGAGTGCCCTTTGTCTTTTTACACCCAAAACAAAATGCGGACGCCCCACCGAGCTAAGCTATTTACGCCCATCTCCCCGAAAACAGCAAATTAGCCAATTTCCAGTTATCCCCGTTCTCTGTGTGCAATCTAGTGGATAACCGGCATCATTGCCGGATAAGTGATTGAATAGAAACAATAAGTTTCCGTTGATCAAAATCAGGTCAACATCAGCACGCAGCACTTGCCTATAATCATGCCAACGAGGCTATTCATATTGCCTTTGGGTAACATTGTAAGTAATCGGCAAATCCGTTATTGGTCCGGCCCCGGTTTGTTGAACTCAAAATGAGTCAAGCGGCATACGCGACATGAAATGTCGGTTCCCTTAATTCTGTCACTTTTGAACCTTAATTTGGCACCAATTCTTCTCCAGGCAGACGCCAAATTTCGCGTATAAAAGAGCTTATGGCAGGAGTGTTTAGCTTGCATGCTGTTCTGGCTTCGAGACGGAGAAGGGGAGGACGCTGCGGCTGCCGTTGATATTCATTTTGCTCACGATGCCATCAGCTTCCATCTTCTCTATCATGCGGGCGGCGCGGTTGTAGCCGATGCGCAAATGCCTCTGGATCAGGGAAATGGAACCCCGGTCGTTGGCGAGCACTACACTGACGGCCTGTGCATAGAGCGTGTCATGTTCAGGATCCGCAGTGTCAGCAGCGGCTGCCTTCTTTTCAGCTTCGAGCGCGGGAATGTCATCGATATCGAGCTGCCCTTTTTCGGGGGCTCCTTCCCCTCCAAGTGCATCGACCAGATCGGCCAGCAGTTTTGCCAGCTCTCCGGTCATGAGGGTGAAATCGGTATCGAAGCGCTCATCGACATCCATTGTTTTCGAGTCGGTGTTTTCCTTCAGCACGTCCAGCGGCGCAATGCGCTTGATGGTCAGGTTATCCGTCAGCACGAACGAAACCTGATCGGCCCACGTCAAGGCCAGTTTCGTCGCCTGCTTGCCAGCGGCAATGTGGCGGCGCACGTCTTCTACTTCGAGCGTATGCCGCACGTATTTGACGGTGGCCTTGCCGTCCCCACGCGATTGCAGCTCGGTGTCTTGATCGACCGTGAACCCGGCAGGCGCTTCATCGGCGGCCAGCCATTCAGTCATGGCCGACACAGGCGAACGGACGGTACGCAAAGTGGCGAATGGCAGCGTATCGAGCGATTTCAGCAGTAGCGTGAAAACCTCGTCAGCCTTGCTCGCGCTGGCCGCGTCCACGACCAGCCAGCCGTTGACGGGATCGATCCAGACGTGGGTGACGCGCCGGGTGGAGAACGCGCGCGGGATCAGCTCGTCGGTGACTTGCTCTTTCAATTCTTTCATCTGCTTGCGGCCTGGCTTGAACCCTTGCTGTTCCTCCAGCTCGGCGGCGCGCTCGCTAGTTACGGCCTTGATGACGGATGCGGGCAGCAGCTTCTTTTCGGCACCCAGTGCAATCAGGATCTGACGATTGACGCTATGCACCAGCTTGCTGTTGTCGCGCGGCGGGATCCAGCCCCTTGAAGTCATATCCGCATCCCCGCACGGCGCGAAGGCCATCGCCTTGAGCTTGTCTTCCAGCGCGTCAGGGGAGAGGGTGAACGGGGCAGTCAGGCGATACGCCTGCATCGATTTGAACCAAGACATTGCTTTGTCCTTATGAGAAAAAAGACGGCAGCGCCGGCTGCTGCCGGGAAGGAATCAGGCGGCTTTCGCGGCGGCGGCAATTCCGGTTTCTTCGGCAACGGTCACGCCGGGGATTTGCGTGGCGGTCTTCAGTGCGCGGGCCATTTCATGCAGGTAACCCATGTTGAAATCCACCCAGTCCAGCAGCTCCGGATGGCGTTCGCACTCGGCAGCGATGTGGCGCACCAGCGCAGCCTTGTTGGTAACGGTCGCTTTCCATGTCGATGTGTGCCGGATGCCTTCCACGTTGGCGGTATTTGCCTGCACGGTCGGCGCGGAAATCACATAGACGGTCGCCTGCAAGGTATTAGCAACCATCGCGGCGGCGGCGGCGACTTCCTTCGCCTTTGCAGCGCCTTCGACATCACCGGACTGGGCAAGCTCGGCGGCCATCCTGTCTGCTTCGGCGGCTTCGGCGACCTTTTCGCGGGCGAGCTGTTCGGCGCGCTCACGCTCCTTGGCGGCATGTTCGTCAAGGATGCGCTGCGCTTTGGCGGCCTGCCTGCGCTGTTCATCATCCCAGTGCGTCATCGCCTCCTTGATGCAGGCCTCGGCCATTTCGAGGCGGGAGAGGGCGGGCTTGAACAATTCCATGACGCGCTTTTTCAGGGCGTCGAACTCGCGCGTGATGCCCTTGCGCTCCTCATCGAGTGCCTTGGCCTTCGCTTTGATGGCCTTCAGTTCTTCGGCGGCTGCCTCGTACATGATGGGAGAGTCGATGATGAACGACTGCGCGATGGCCAGCATGCCTTCCGCAGACTTCAGCATCAGCGCACCATCTGGTTGCTTCGGCGGCGTGGGCTGCGTGACGGCCAGCGGCTTGGCAGGGGAGAAGGCCGCTTGCAGCGCATCGGCCTTGGATTTTCTAGGTTTGGTAGCCATGACGTGCTTTCCAGTTTCTGATGGTTAAAAGGGACATGAAGGCTGGCAGATCGACCGAATCGGTGTACTCCTGCAGCCGGTAGGTGCCATCGGCGCGCAGGCTCAGTGCATAGCGGGCGACGATTCCAGCGCCTTCAAGGTTGTGCATTTCCTGATACGCGGCCAGTTGCAAGCCGATGACTGGCCCTAGCGCCATCATCTTTTTGATATCCAACACGGCCTTTCGCCCGCGAATCGTGCCGGTGCGGTCGGATGTGCCGCAGTAGCGCAAGGTCGGGTGATAAATTTGCTTTTCGACCGTATCCGGCACAAAGCCCACGTCGCTGCGGAACTTCTTCCAGGCATCCAGATACGGTTTCAGGATCGGATCAAGATCGTCCTCATCCAGAACGCCAAGGTCGAAAAGCTCGGTCGCTTTATGCACCATCGACCCCAGTTCCTGCGCGGCCTTCATGCGGGCTTCCGGCACCACGGAGTAATCGACCATTGGCGCGAGGATTTGCGTCACCGATGGAACGACGACGCCATTCCATCGGTACTCATGCTGTTCTTCGTTAAAGGTCAGCATCGCCTTACCCCGCGGGATTGCTAGTCCACCTCACGATGCTCTGGAAAGAGGAGTGCGGCATTTCCTCCAGCGTCTTGCCAAACTTCTTTTCAAAGTCGCTGAAACTCAATGCGCCAGCCTCCATCTTTGCCTTGATGAACACGATTTGCGATTCAGGAAGCGGCTCGAAAATATCGCCCTGTTGTGTGTCGGGCTTGCCAGCGCCCACTTGGGCACCAGCATCGGTCGGTGCCCAGGTTGGCGTTTCCCGCACATCGACCTCAGTGGCGTTCACGGTCGCGGCGGCGCGCGCGGCGTCTGGGGAGGCATTCTGGTCTGCCGCGGCTTCAGTGGCAGCCTTGGCGCGCGGCGCGCGGGGTTTTGCGGTAGTCGGTTCGTCGGTGGTGGCCTTCGGCATCGCATAGGTGCCATCCGTCTGGCGCTCCACGTCGATAACGTCTGCGGTTTCTTCGACGGTCGGCAGGCCCATCAGCAGCTCAGGCGCGTAGATGCGGCCAAAGAAGGCAGCGGAGCGGTAGCGCAGCATCAGGTCGGGCATGCTGCGCCATTTGGAGCCGTTCTTGCCGTACCAGCCTTCATTAACCGCCATTTCGATGGTCACTGGTGCCGACTCCAGGCGCGAGCCGGTTTCCTTTTCAATCGCCCATGCGACGCAGCGCGCGTTACGGACACCCACCGTATGCTTCTGTTCGACCTTGCGCGCCTTGCCGCCACCAGGCGGTTCTACCCATTCGTAGGTGGCGTAGGTGGCATCGATTTCATCGCCCCACTGCAGATCAAAGCGGAGAGGGGAGAATTTACCGCAGTTGTTGATGGCGGCGATGATGAATTGGGACGACCAGCTCGGACGGCCATCGATGATGTGCAGGTTCTGCATGATCATCAGCGGATTGGCATTCATGCGCTGCGCCATGTCCAAGGCGATGACGCAGTTGGGCAGCGCTGCCGGGTTCTGCTCGTAGGCCACGTTCTGGCCGTAGCCCTTGGCGACGACCGCGCGGTAAGCGGTCGGTACCATGTCGGACGCGGCGAACATTTTTGCCGTGCGCTGCAGGAATTCGAACGATGCGGCATTGGCAAAGCCCATCGTGATCAGGGCGCTATCAGTGGACGGGGCGACAGCAGGGGCGAACGGGACTGCCGGTTGAACGGTATCGGTGTGTATCATGAAATTCCTCCTAGTTGGTGGGGTGGTGGAGCTTGATGCGACGGAAAGCTGCGCGCATCTGCAATTTGGAGAGGCGCGCGGAGAGGGAAACGTGGTGACGCTGTTCTTCCTCGATATCAGCGGCGGTTTCCGCGATTTGCCGGGCGAGGGTGGCGATGAGGCGCGCACTGTTTGGCATGGTGCGCGCCAGGGTCATGGCAACGGCATCGTTGCGCAGCTTCTTTTCCAGCACTTGAACGGCCATTGAGGAATGGCGTATGCGGATTTGCAGGAAAGTGGCTTCGACGGCCTCAAGTAGCGGGCTTACTGTCATTCCAGCCAATTGCGCTGTGCTGACCGTGATGGTTTTCATGCGCGCACCACATTGACTTTGCACGGCCCGTACTTCACAGCAGCATTGCCGACGCAGTCGGCGGAATGCATGGCCAGCTCGTCATAGTGGTGATGAGTGCCGTCTTCCAGACGGACGAAGACTTTGAACGTTTTCACGCTTACTGCCCCCCTTCTTGAGTTTTGAACCAGCATCGCGCTCGGAGTTGGCGGCATTAATATTGAAATGCCTATATGTTGAATTATAGAAGTGCGGTTATTTCGAGGCAATAAGGATTTCAATATTTTTTGGCCGGTGTGGTGCGAGCGCACTTTTCCGTGCGCGTGAGGGAGGAGGACGTTTTTTTAGGGTGAAAAAAAACCTGCGGGATGCGCAGGCTTAAAAAAGAAAGAGTAATTCAGACGACTATGCCAGCCTTAAATTAGCCTTCGCGGCATATAAACCGCCCTTTAATCGTTATACGCTCGGCCTCACTGGCTGTATAAAACTCGTCCGGGTAAATCGTCTTATCCTGGTTGTCGCTGCACAGAAGAACCGTGCCGTCGGCGCGTTTGTGGACTCGCTTGACTCTAAGACCGTCTGGGGTGTCGATCAGATAGATTTCACCAGAACGCAAATGACTAACGACGCTATTGAAGTAGACGATGTCGCCGTGGACGATAAAGTTCGCCATGCTAAAGCCATCTGCGATAAGGGCAAACACGTTTTCAGGTTTCGCATTAAAGCGTATGAACCAACGCTCTTCTTTGATGATGGGTGTTTTAAATTCGTCGCCGGTATTGAAGTTGTAACGGCCATTCCCGCAAGAGCCTTTTGCCTCTAATAGCCGTATCTCAAATTCTCTTTCAGGCTCTTTGCCGGATGCGAATACACGTTTGAATGATGCAGGTGCCGGGACGTCCTTCTCACCTAGCCCCGTTTCAAGCCACAGGGCAGAAACGTCAAGTGCGGCAGCTATAGATGCAAGGCTGCCACTCGATTGTGAAGTGCCTCGCTCAAGCGCCGAGATGGTTGGCTGTGTGATGTTGGATTTTTCCGCCAATTCCTTCTGCGACATGTTCAGCTCTTTTCGGCGAGCCTTCACTCGCTCTCCGACAGATTCAGGCATCTGCATACCCCCCGAAATATTTGAAATTATAAAAATACTGTTGCCTTATCCGGATATATAGCACATCACATGCTTGCTATATCCCATATTCGTGGGATTTCCATGCGGAAATTGCCATGCTAGAAAAAAGGTATTTCGATTTTTTGGGCAATAACACCTCGGAAAAGTTGCATTTAAGTATTGTTAATTCAAATCGAAATGCTTATACTTGTTTTTAAGCAACACGGCAACCCACATGGACATAGCAAAAACAATCAAGGCTCTCCGCGCCCAGGCCCATCTCACGCAGCGCCAAATAGCGGACGAACTCGGATGCACTCAACCGAACGTGAGCTATCTGGAAAAGACCACTGCCGAGCGTTCGCGTCCGTCGAACAGCGTAGTCGAGGGCTTGCGTCGGCTTTCCAAAACGCACGCCATCAACGTCTAAACCGCGATCTAACAAGGTCAGGTTCGCTAGCGTTTCCCGCATCGCATATCAAGAATTCAATAATTGAAACCATAATAATCTAGGATTGCAAAAAAACATGCGAAACGTTTCACATATTTCATTCAAGACTCCGATCCGGAGCTTGCTGGAGTATTTGGACGCATGGCGCGAGCAGCAAGGGTGGGGGCGTGACAAACTGGCCGCCACCATCGTTGACCAGTACGAAGCGACAGGCGGCCCGGCTCGCTACAAGGTCAAATTCGAACATTGCGCCGATGTGTTCAAGCGCGCCCATACCTGCGCAACCCGGATCTTCCGCTGGTTTAAGGACGACGATAAAGACACCAATTTGTTGTCAGTGAACTTCCTGATGCCGATCCTGCAATCGATGCCACGAAGCCTTGCGATATTGTGGATCAACGAGTTCCTACGCCCTCTGCACTTGGCCGTTCACAGCCTAAACAATGCCGGGGAGTCCCAGCTCGATGTTCAAAGCGAGCTGATTTCACTCATCAAGAAAGGCGCCGAATCGCAGCAGGCATTCGCCGCCCTGCTTTCCGACCAGAGCATCGAGTCCATAGAGCGTGCGCTGCGCGAGATGAATGACGCCATCGAAGCGCAGAACCGCATTCGCACCATCCTGCTGACCGTACGTAACAACAACAGCCCCGGCTGACACATCATGGACCAGATCAAATCGCGTTCCGCCATCGAAGCGGAAGGACGGCGCGCGGCCAAACAGCGCGACCACAACAACCCTTACCCGTTTGGATCCGAAGCTTATGACGTCTGGCAGAGGGCATGGAGCGGGGAAATGCAGAAATGCGTGGCATGAAAAATCAGAAGAAGCGCAATCGCAAGTACGTCCCCGGTGCCGCCATCCAGCGCGCTGCACTCAAGAATGCCATCGAGAAAGAGCGCGAGAGAGCCCTGCGCAATCCGCTGGCTGAAGACCAGAATAAGGAAATTCAGATCGCTTACAGCCTGTCGATGCAGGCGATGGTGCAGGGCAGAGGCTCGAAAATGCACTGGGCGGTGGTCGTGACTTCGCTAAATCTGGCAATCGCGCTGGCCGGAAACGGTATTGGCGAGGAATACCGCGATGAGATTGTGACCGCGCTGGATGGCGCATTCCGCTGCGAGCTGCGCGCCAACAAGACCGGCGTGTGGGCATTCGACGGCCCGGCGATTCAGGCCATCAACGGCGCGCTGGACGTGCACGAGGCGCAACTGGACGTGGCGACGGTCGAGGATTTTCTGGCAGCGCGTGATGCTGTGCGCAATCGTGTCAAGCGGGGCGTTGTCTATATGCAGGGGGAAACAGCATGAAGACCTATGAACTTCCGGCGATTCCCCGGAAGGAAATCGAGGCTGAAACAGAGGATGGAACCCGCGATCTCCACCTGCAAGCAGTCAAGCGCGCAACCAGCATTTCACCAATCCCAGCAACAGATACTTAGTCCTCCTAAGCGCACCAACCATGAATCAGCTCATCACCATCGGCCAATCTGACTTCAGTGGCAATACCGTTCAGACGGTCAATGCTCGGGAACTGCATGCATTCCTCCAGAGTCGCCAGGAGTTCCGGCACTGGATACGTGACCGTATCGAGCGGTACGGCTTTATCCGCTATGGCGACTACATCACCGAGGAGAAAAGTATCCGAGGTGGTCGCGCTGTCGATTTCCATATCACTATCGACATGGCGAAAGAGCTGGCGATGGTCGAGCGCAATGAGCAGGGAAAGCGCGCCCGGCAGTATTTCATCGAATGCGAGCGCCGCGTGCTGGCTCCTGCAATGGCACAGGTACCGCAGACCTTTGTCGAAGCGTTGCGGATGGCCGCCGATCTGAAAGAGCAGGTAGAGAAGCAGACCAAGCAGCTTCAAGCTGCACAACCGGCCATTGCATTCCGCGAGGCCGTGGTCAACATGACCGGTACCTGCAAGCTCGAGTACATCGCGCAAACGCTTGGCTATGGTCGCACCACGTTTTTCCGGATGCTGCGCAATGACGGAATCCTGAAGCAGAACCGGATGCCGTACCAAGACCATATCGATAAGGGCCATTTCATCGTGGTCGAGCGTGGGCCGTGGGAAGACTCCGAAGACAACAAACACGTGTCCTTTACGACGATGGTCACTGGCAAAGGTCAGATATATCTGGCACGCAAGTACAAGAAGGCGGCCAACACGTTGAAGGTAGCAAAGGCAGCGTAATGATCCCGCTACCCACATGCCCGGACAAGGACGTGGCTTGCGCTGGCAAGCACGGATACGCATCGGCAGCACTTGCAAAAGAAGTGTGCAGCCGTAGTGCGCGCAAGAAGCACAAATCGGCAGAAGTTTATAAGTGCATTCACTGCCGGTTGTGGCACATCGGCCATGTATTGCGCAACCGGCGTCATAAGGAACGCTCCTTGAAAACCTGGATTCGGTAATGAGTGCCATCACCGAATCTGCGCGCGGGGAGGACTGCACCGTTCGGCTGATCTTGGTGTGCAACCGCGACAAGGAAACAACGGTGTGGGCGCACTCGAACACACCTGACGGTGGAAAGGCGCGCGGGAAAAAGCTGATCAGCGTCGATCATATCGGCGCATATGCCTGCAGTGACTGCCACATGGTTTATGACCGGCAGGTACCGCGCCCGGCAGGGATGAGCAAGGAATACGTGGATGCGGCTTTTGCAAAGGGCCGCGCCACCAGCGAAGAAAAGCTCAAGGCAAAAGGCTTATGGCCGGATGCTGAGCAACTGGAAGGCCGGCGAATCGAGCGGAATCGCTGGAAAAACAAAAGCTCCAAGTTGGTGGCCGCCAACCGGAGCTTTCTATCACGTCAACTCTTAGGAAAAGGATCAGTTGAACCATGAATGTACCTATTTTATCAGAGCAGCCATCCAGGTTCTGCGGACTGTATGTGGATACCTTGAAGACATTATGCAGAAGTTGCGGCTCGAAGAAGGGCGCGCGGGGATGAATCATTCGTTCGATATCGAACATGCGCGCTTGTATGGCATTCCAGAGGCCGTAATTATCTCGAATTTACAGTTTTGGATTACTCGGAATAAGGCCAATGGCGAGAACTTCCGTGACGGGCGCACATGGACATACAACTCTGTAAAGGCATTTGCAGAACTGTTCCCGTATATGACGACGAATCAGATTCGCCGGTCGCTGGAGCGACTGGTTGAATTTGGGGTACTGATCGCGGGGAATTACAACGCATCGACTTATGACCGCACAAAATGGTTTGCGTTTTCTGACGAATCGATTTTCCTTAATCCGCAAATCCATTTGGCAGATTTGCCAAATGGAAGTGGCAAGCGAGCCAAAACAGTAAAGACAGATATAACCACAGGTGAAAACCCAAATTCTGTTGCGCGCGCTACGCGCTTGCCTGCTGACTGGGTTCTTCCGAAATCTTGGGGGGAAACCGCAATGGAATTGCAGCCAACATGGACGCCTGAGCATGTGCGTTTCGAGGCTGATAAGTTCAAGGACTACTGGGTATCCAAATCCGGCAAGGACGCGACCAAGACCGATTGGCTGGCCACGTGGCGCAACTGGTGCCGCAATGCTGGCCCGATGAACGCAGGCGTCAAGGGCGGCGGCTCATGGTGGGCAACCCCGGAGGCCATGCTTGCCAAGGCAATCGAAGTCGGTGTCGGCGAAGCGATTCGCGGCGAGTCCAAGGATGCATGGAAGGCGCGCATTCAGGAAGCCATCGACAACGGCGGCAAACCCCCGGTACAGAAGCCCAAGCCAGCCATCAAAGTGCGTGAATCGGTCGATCGGACCGACCGGGATAACAAGGGCGAGGGAGGCAGCGCGATTCCGCAGGAGCTGCGCAAGACCATCCTCAAAACCGTGGGGCTGGGCAGGAGGGTAGGGAAGGAAAGAACATCCGATTTTGATGAGAAGCGCGATGGTGCGCGCAGTGCTGGCCGGGAACAAGATGGGCGTGATCTTTGACGCTGTGTGATTTGTGCCTGAGCTGGTCGGCTCGGACGACAAAGGGGACGCGCTGCTGTGAGGTGCGGGCGCTGGCCCGCATGCCCAAGGCGCAACGACAGGCGCGCTATCAGCAGGTGCGCGACCAAAGTGGAGAGGATGCCATGCGACAGATCATGGCCGAAGTGAATGCTGAATACAGGCGATGGGAAGCCTACCGAGCCAAGCAATGAATATCGAACACGACACGCGCGAGCTGATCCCGGCGCAGCTGTACCGGGATCGCATCCTCAAACTGGAACAGACGGTGGCAGCGTATGAGGCGAGCATCCACACCAACATGATCGACCAGATGCGTAAGCGCATCGATGAACTGGAGAGCTGCATGACAGAGCTACTGGCCGCCATGGGCGTGACATGCATCGGCAATGCCGACAGCGTTTCCTTACTTGAGAAGCGCGGTATTCCCGGATATAGGGCTAAGCAAATTATCCTGCTGGAAGGCAATAAATTTGCGCCCTAAATATAGGGACTTCAATATAATGACGTTACTTAATAGATATATCGCTTTTTGATTGCGAGATATCTGAACAAGGGGGCGTCTTTCGTGGTTCAAGCCATCATTTTCCTATCCGGCGCGCTGGCAATCTGGTTCTCCCAGTCGGCGAATGCTGTCTTGGTGCCGTGGGCCTGTATTGTCGGGCTGATCGGTCAACCGTTCTGGTTTCTCTCTACGCGGCGCAATCGTCAGTGGGGCATTTTCCTGCTGACGGTCATCTATACCGGTGCGTGGCTTTTCGGGCTGTGGAACCACTGGATCAAGGCATGGGTGACAGCATGATGACGGCTCTGGATCGCATCCGTCACGTACAGGAAGTCGTCAAGGGAATTATCGCTCTTCAGTTTGATGTGTCTGTCGCAGATGTGGAGCGCGCAATCCATTTCGAAGAGGACTTGAGCGCGGATAGCCTGGACATGATCGAAATCCAGATGGAGGTAGAGGACACGTTCGAGATTGCCGTCGATGGGGGCAACCCAGCCTGTCTTGAAACCGCAAAAATCAGCGACTTCATTGCATTGGTCGTGAAAGCTGTCGAGGCCCGGTGAAGCGACACATTCTCTCGCTGTCTGACTTAGGAGTGCTGACCAAGAACGGCGCACAGGCGCACGTCCAACTGGGCAAACCCATCGCTAAGCTTGAGCAGGCCACACCTGCCCCGGTGACCGAGGCGAAACAGGAAAAGCGCTCGAAATACAGAAACAAGAAGGCTGAACATGCCGGCATGACGTTCGACAGCGCGCGTGAACTCGCGCGGTGGCTGGAGCTGCTGGCCTTGGAAAACACCGGGCGCATCCGCAACCTGAAACGCCAAGTGACGTTCGAACTGGCACCGTCTGTGGACCTGGGCGAAAAGCGCCGGAAACCAGCACTGCGGTACCAAGCCGACTTCACTTATGAGTCGGAGGCAGGAGGAAGGGTGGTCGAGGACGCCAAGGGCATGCAGACCAAGGAATACCGCATCAAGAAGCACCTGATGATGAGTGTCCATGGCATTTTGATCCGGGAGGTGTAGGCACATGCAAATCCTGCTTATCAAAAGCCCGCAAGGGATTCTAGTGCCATCGGATGAACATGAGGCCGAGAAGATGAGCCGGTACCGTGTGGGCGCAATTATCCGCTGCGATATCGCACAGATGCGCAACTACCTTTTCCACAAGAAGTTTTTCGCACTGCTCAATGTCGGCTATGACGCTTTCACGCCCGGTATCAAGGAATACAGGGGTTTCCCGGTGCAGAAAGACATCGACCAGTTCCGGGAGGACGTGATTATCGCTGCCGGGTTTTACACGATGACGACGACGCTGAACGGCAATGTTCGCCTGCGGCCAAAGAGCATCAGTTTCGCAAAGATGAATCAGGAAACGTTCGAGCGGCTGTATAGCAATGTCGCTAACGTGCTGCTGCAAAAGGTTTTGACGCAGTACACGCGCAAGGATTTGGATGAAGTGGTCAACCACGTATTGGGGTTCGTATGACAACAGAAACTGTTATCGCTCTTGAGGGTGTCAAGTTAGCCCCGGTCAAGCGCTTTGTCCGGAACAAGGACGTGCCGCTGCAGAAGGAAATTATCCGTGAACGCCTGATCATGGCACGAGTGATGAACGGCATGACTGCGGTGCAAGCAGCCGAGAAACTTGGATACCGCAACAGTACGCAGATAAGCCAAATTGAGGCCGGGGAGCGCAAGCTGCCGAACGATTGGCAATTCCTGCTGAAGATGAGCCAGGTCTATTCCGTGTCAATCGATTTCCTGCTTGGTGTGTCGCCTTACCCGGAGCGTGACGCTATCGCATCCGAACACTTCGCAATCATGCGCGGCTTCGAAGAGCTGCAAAAGATTCAGGCTGCGACCATGACAACGGCATTCGTCAAGTATGCGCAGATGGGCAGACCATCCACACCGGAGCTGGAAGCCATTTGCGAGTGTGCCGACACGCTGAAGCAGGCCATCCAAACATTGCGCACGCTGGCACCAGAGTTCGATGAACTTCGCGGCGGCTCCAAGGTGTTGGCAACGGTCGACAAGCTGGACGCGGCAACCGAACCGGTTCGCAAGACAATCCGGCGCAGGAAAGAGAACGAGGAACACTTCATCGCACTGGCGAGCGGCAAGAAAGGCCCGCTTACCTATTTGCTGGACGGCCAGCGGGGATTGGATCTGGAGTAATGACGTGGTGAAAAAGAAGACGGACGATAAAGAAGTGGTGCAGAAACCCGCGCGTAAGGCATCGCGAAAGGTTGCGGCCAAGAGGGTAGAGGCTGCGCCCGCGAAACCAGCGGCAAAGAAGCCCGCAGCCAAAACGCCCCCCGTAAAGAAACCGGTCAAGGAAAAGAAGCCCACGGTGGCGCCGATCGAGGCAGCAGAATTTGAGCCGAAAGAAGACCCGACGCACGTATTGGCTGATCAGCTTGGCCTGACGCCGAAGCAAAAGCGTTTCTGTGATGAATACCTGATCGACTTGAACGGCACGCAGGCCGCTATTCGTACCGGTTACAGCGAGAAAACCGCTAATGAGCAAGCGGCCCGCCTGTTAGCAAATGTTAGTCTCAAGAAGTACATCGACCAGCGAAAGGCCGAGATTTCCGAAAAGACTGGCATTACGCAGGAAGTGGTTCTCAAGCACTGGTACGGCATCGCAACTGCCGATGCAAACGAACTGGTTGAGTTCCGGCGCACCTGCTGCCGGTACTGCTATGGCAAGAATCATCGGTACCAGCGCACCCCGGCTGAGATGGAGCGGGATCGCAAGCGTTACGCCAACGAACTAGCCAAGGCAAAGGCCGCCGACCCGAAAGCCCAGTTTGAGCCGTTCGATGAGGAGGGCGGCATAGGGTTTAATCGCGTCAAGGATCCGAACCTGGAGTGTCCGGAATGCCGGGGGGAGGGTGCCGGTGACGCCTTTTTCAAGGATACCCGCAACCTGTCGGCAGAAGTGCGCTCTATCTACGCGGGCGTGAAGATCGGCAAGGATGGCATCGAGGTCAAGATGCACTCCAAGGATAAGGCGCTCGAAATGCTGGCCCGGCACCTCAAAATGTTCGATGAGTCTCTTGAGGTCAACCATACATTTACCGCGACTAAGGAAGAACTGGACGCGGCCTACCAGCGAGGCATCGAGAACGCCCAAAGGCAGCGCGAGGAAATGCTTGCGCGCCGTCAGGCAGCCAAAGACAAGGGGTAAGTCTTGGCTAAGAAGGGCACCAAGCTGCTGCCAGACGATCCGCGTTATGCCGCGTTTGTCGAGCGATATGCTTTCAACTGCACCCGGTTCGCCATCGAGGTCTGTGGACTCAATCCGACTTGGCAACAGGTAGAGCTGTTTGATGGCGTGAGCATGCCCGGCTCGCGTACCTCCGTATCGTCTGGTCACGGTACCGGCAAAACGTCCGGTTTCGCGGTCATCGCGTTTTGGCACTTGCTCTGCTACCACAGCTCGAATACGTTCCTGACCGCGCCGAAACTGGGCACGGTCCATGATGGTGTGTGGAAGGAATTTGCCGACCTGTCAGCGAAGATTCAGACCGGCATGCAGAGCTGGATATGGGAATACTTCACCATCGAGTCGCAGCGGGTGTACGTCAAGGGATTCAAGCTGAATTGGTGGGTGGTTGCCAAGACGGCGCCGCGCGGCTCGCCTGAAAACCTCGCTGGTTCGCACCGGGATTGGCTGCTCTGGCTGGCCGATGAAGCCTCCGGTATCCCTGATGCGAACTTTGCGGTGATTACCGGTGCGTTGACCGATGCGCGCAATCGCATGGTGCTGGCATCACAGCCTACCCGGTCATCCGGCTTTTTCTATGAGACGCACCATAGCCTGTCGATGGATGAAGGCGGGGTGTGGAATAACCTTGTTTTTAATTCCGAAGAATCGCCCATCGTATCTGAGGGGTTCATTGCCGAGAAAAAGGCGCAATATACTGCCGAGGAATACGAAATCAAGGTGCAGGGCCGGTTCCCGCAAGAATCGAGCAAATACCTGCTTGGTCCGAGGGCTATCGAAGCATGCTATGGCCGGTCTGTAATCGCTGCAGACGAAGATTTTGGCTGGTTACTGCCGTTAGACGTGGGTGGTGGCGGCTACCGGGATAAATCCGTACTGCTGGCGCTGAAGGTGGCGGGCAATGGCGAATACGGCGAAACTGCGCGCCGGGCGCAATTGGTATCGGTGCCGATCTGCGACAACACGAAAGACCCATCCGACCTGCATGGCGATGTGATTGTAGAGGCCGGCAAGCGCAATAACGCAACGGCATTGATTGACGCGGGCGGTATGGGTCTGCTGGTTTGCAAGCAGCTCGAAAAGAATAGTTTTACGAATTTCCTGAAGGTGCTATGGGGCCGTCCAAACTTCCTGAAGGAATACAAGGACCGCTACCTTAACCAGCGCGCGCAGGCCATATGCGGGCTATCCCGCGCGGTGCAGGAAGGGCGCTTTGGCATCGATGAGAGTGTTCCGAAAGCCATCGTTAAACAGATCGTCCGGGAAGGCTCGCGCATCCCCTATCACTATGATGAAAAGGCCCGGCGCTACATTGCCAAGAAAGAGGACATGAAGAAAGACGGCATCCCATCGCCTGACATTTGGGACTCGCTTTCGTTCAGCTATTTGGAAGATGCGCATTACTCGCTGTCCGGGGAGACGGTACCAGTGCAGGAATCGAGCAAAGAGGCCACCCGCAAAAGGCTGCTCGAATCGTTGGGTGTTGAATGATAAGAGGAAGTATAGAAATGAAGAAAATGACCTGGGCGCAAATCGATACCTTGGTGGTGCTAGTCGATGGCGCTTTGAGCATTCTGTTCTCGTAAAGAGTATATTTGCGACAAGTTTAGTCAATCTGGTTCTCACCCAGGTCACCACAACAGAATATTGAATTACTTTTTTGGAGGATCAACTTGAAGAAATTGCTTATTACACTCCTTGGCGCTACTGTCTTGTTCGGCTGTCAGAAAGATGGCGGTAATGAGGTTGTTGGAAAGTGGGTTAATCTGAAATGGGAGAAAGACTCGCTCGAAATCGTCAATAACGGAGACAATTTTATTGTCCGTCAAACGCGACCGAGCTTCGTTGACGGAAAGATGGAAACGAAAAATTTGCCAGCATCTTACCGAAACGGGATGCTTGAAGTACCGTCCGAAATGCTGTCATATACGCTTGATAAAGCAAGTGGTCATTTAACTTCAGGTAATGCGGAATATCAGAAGGTGCAATAAAGGGCGTTGAACACTGAACTGGTGACACGTAAAAGTCACAAATGCAGCAACGGGATGATGGTTGCACCGTTTCCCTAAAGCGGACAGTCGCCGTTAGCCATCACGTTTTTTCCCTACCATGCTCTTTATGCCAACCATGCGCAAACAACTGCTTTCATTTCTACTATCCATCGCTTTTGTACCTGTAATCCCAAATGCTTCCGCCGCTACAGCGACCGCAAAGCCAGATCCCGCACTCGTCGCACGCTACGAAGCAAATCGTAACGAGCTACAGGCAAAGCTTACTGAGTGTAAAGCGCGAAACGACATGGCCCTTATCCTCACAGATGTTGGGTGCATGAGCGCTGAAGAGGTGATCAACCGACAGCAACGAAAGATGCTTGCTTCGAAGTGCAGTTCTTCGGATACATTTGTCTTTGTTCCAGGAACCCTAAAAGGCCGGGAGCGAGAAGCATATTTACTCAAGAACGCCCCCTCCGAAGAAGCATTGCACCGCTGTAGTCTGACCAAAGATCAGTGGCTGAATCAGGAAATGAAGAAGGCACACTGATGGCTCACAAGTCGAGGGTGCATCGAATAATCGGACGCTCTTCGATCATCCCACATCGCGTGGTGCCTCTCACTTTCAGTGTTGATTGAGGGGGCTGTTCACGAAACGGAAAAAGTCGTACATTGGCCCAGGCGACTTACTACTGCGGGCCTTGCCCGCGAACGCCTGGCCATCCAGCAACAGACAGGCCGTCAGCACGCTGGCCAGCAGCCGGTCAGAAGGGCACGTCGTCATCTTCCCAGCTCGCTTTCTTCGCCGCATCCACCTTCGCCTTGATCTTTAATTCCAGCGCCTTGATGAAGCGGACAGAGGCCGCGACGTGGTTGAAGATCAGCCGGCTTTCCTCGTAGTTCAGGATCGGGTTGTCGTGCGCAAGGCTCTTGTTGTTGCGCACGTCGTTGAATGATTCCAGCACCGAGATACTGGATTTCAGGATGCGTTCAGCCATTTGTGACTCAAGGTGTCCACCTTCCCGCAGCGCCTTGACGTACTCGCCGAAGATACTGTGAAGCGCCTTGTCACGGTTCACCTCGATGCCATGCGGCTCGCATGCTATGCGGATGAACTTGATGACAAACGTATGCAGGCGATCCAGCGCGCCCTCGGGCTGATTCTTCTCGATGGCTTCGCGGACGTGCTCAGCCACCACCTCGAAGTCGGGCTCATCAGAGCTGGCCGTGAGTGAGTCCAACTCGGCCACGGGCTGGTCGGCCAGCAGGCGCTGCGCGATCCTGCGGCAAGCGTCGATCAGCTCCGGGTTGCTGTCCCCCAGACAGCTCTCTTCTACGCCGTAGGCGATCAAGCCTTCCAGCACGCGGCCGACAGTGTGATTGGGCGCGACAGACCAAAAGGTGCGCATCCGCTTGGCCTTGGAGTCGCCACCAGTGCGGTACTGGGCCGCGTCGATCTCCACCCGGTAGTCGATGAAGAAGTTGGTGTAGGTGCGGTCGGAAAAATTCAGCACATAGCCGCTGCCCATGCCAAGCAGCTTTTCGAGCTTTCTCCCCTCGAAGGCGGTCAAGTCGGACATTGATGTTCTCTCCCTTCCCCCGTCATTGGATTGACGGGAGGCCGCCGACGATTTTGACCGTTTCCACGCTGACGCGGATTACGCGCTTGACCAGATTCAGGATGTAGGTTGGGTCGTCGTGCTCGCGGCACCACTCGTTAGGATCGTTCTTGATCCCGCTGTCCTTGTCTGTATAAGGCTCATAGCGCTCCATCACCCACTCAAGCGCGCTCTTGCCGTTGACCACGTATTCGTGCGCCTCCGCCGGAATGTTCTTGAGGATGATGCGGCCATTGAAAATCAGCACGCTTTTGTCCTTCTCCCGACCACCTGCCGATGCAAAGCGCATCTTCTCGACCCGATAGTAGGCGAAATCGTTGAGGTCGCCCTTTTCCTTGGCCTCTTCGACCACCGGCCATGGCTCCACCGTTTCATAGTCAAGGTGCAGCGCGGCAAGAGCGCGCCCGGCCTGCTCGAACGCGCGAAAGTCAGGCGCATAGGGAATCCGTGGCAGTACCTTCTTGAGATCGGATGCGTACTGCTCCCGGTACTCGGGAGAGTGAAGCACGCCATAGCAGTAGTAGAAGATGGCTTCCTTGGTGATCATCGCGTCTCCGTACCGCTTGCGGAAGTTGACCAGCGCCACGTCGGTGATGCCTTCTCTCTGCACGTAACCGTGCTTATCCCCCTCACTGTCTATGTCATCGAAGCTAGATTGAAAAGGTTGACCATCAACCTTTTCGTACCAGTAGAGAGGAAAGCATTGACCGCCTGCAATGCAGTCTCTGTCGGCCATGGAATCGACCATCAAACACGAAAAGTCCTTGCTCTTGCCTGTTCCGGTAAGCTGAATTACGTAGTTATTGTGGTTTTCGGAAGGAATCAGTTGACGAAATCCTCCCGGACGCTCAACAAACATAGGATCGTAATAGAGCCACATCCGATTGAATGGGCGATAAATTGACTTGCGGATATGGTCACGTGAAAACTCGCCGGTCACGCCTCGGCTTAAATTTGAAGTTAATCCGGCAGTCCATTTGATCTTTTTCGGATCAATGGCTACTAGACTCGATGCATGAACTTCTCTTTCCTTTTGGGTGACCAAAGGGCGGATTTTTTCGATGCATTTTTTTACTTCATCATTATAGAAAGCCACCATTCGTTGTACGTTGCATATCAAATCGGCTTGCACAGAGTTGTAGACCCAAGCGTCTCGATTAGTCATTGCGCCATTGGATCGCACGGCAAAGATTGCCTCGGCCTCGTCATTTAAGGGAATGAAGGCGCCGAAATCACCGCTGCGCTGATTGATCCAGTCGTGGTGTTCGTTCGGCTCAAGGTTCTGCCACGGCACGTTTTGGTAGCTACCGAAGCTGCTGACGATTTCCAGCTTCTGCTCGCGGGTAAGGTAATCTCCGATGTCGTGATAGCGAACCGTGGCCTTGCCCTTATGCCCTTTGCGCTTCACCAGCAGCGTGATTGCTACGGGCGTGCGGGAACCAGAGCCAAACACCTTGCCGCCTTCCTTGCGCGACAGCTCGCCGCTCGTGCGCTGGTTTCCGCGTAAATTGAACACATACACGTCAGAGAACTCGTCTTGCACGGTCTTGCGGAACCCGTCCATTGTGTTGCCGTCAATCCAGCCGCCGTTGGTCACAAAGCAGACGATGCCCTCATCCTTGATGCGGTCGGTCGCCCAACGAAAGGCCCGGATGTAGGAGTCGTACAGGCTATTCTTGAGCGTGGCAGTGGAGTGTGCAGCATAGGTCGCGGCAATACGCCCATCAAGCCGCGAATACTTGAGGTTCTGGTTGTTGTCGTTCGCGTTGTCCTGTCCTACCGAGTAGGGCGGATTGCCGACAATCACGCGAATGTCGCGGGACTTCTGACGATCAGCCCGCTCGTGGTTCTCCGGCAGTCCCTCGTCGATGTCGCCGGTCTGCGGCTCGTTCATCTGGAAGGTATCGGTCAGCACGATGCCGGGGAACGGCTCGTAATCCTGCCCAGTGACACGGTGGAACGACTCTTCGATGTTGATGGCCGCGATGTAGTAGGCCAACAGCACAATTTCGTTGGCGTGTAGCTCGTGACGGTACTTGTAGTGTAGCTTGTCGGTCGGGATCAATCCAGTTTCGATCAGGCGCACCGGGAAGGTGCCGGTGCCGGTGAACGGGTCAAGGATGTGGACGTTCTTGTCAGCCAGCCGGGAGCCAAAGTGCTCTTGCAACGCCGCGTCTGCGCTGTGCAGGATGAAGTCCACGATCTCGACTGGGGTGTAGACGATGCCCAGCCGTTCGACCATGCGCGGGAAGGCGGTCTTGAAGAACTTGTCGTACAGCTCGATGATGATTTTCTGTCGTCCCTTTGGGTCGGTAATACCGGAGGCACGCTCCCGCACGCTGGCGTAGAAGCCCTCAAGCGTCTCGTGCTCCTTATCCAATGCCTGGGCCTCAAGGATGTCCATGATCTTTTGCATGGACTGCGACACCGGATTCTGGCTAGTGAAGGTGTAGCCCTCGAACAGCGCATCGAACACCGGCTTGGTGATGATGTGCTGGGCCAGCATCTCGATGGCGTCGTTCTGGCTGACGCCGGGGTTAAGATTCTTGCGTACTCCCTTGAGGAATTCGTCGAAGGCCTTTTTGGCCTTGGAGTAGGGCTTGTCTAGCAAGGCGCGAATGCGCATCTGGTGGCGGTCGGCGATTTCCGCGATGTCCTTGGCCCAGTCTTCCCAGTAACGGCGGTTGCCGCACTTGTTGACGATCTTGGCGAACATCGCGTCTTGCCACTTGCCCAACTCTACCGGGTCGAAGGCAAAGCCGAGTTGATCCGAAACGGAATCGGTCTTGTCGTTGCCTGCGCCGACACCAATGACGTTCACCACGCCATTGCCTTTGCCGGTCAGATCGATGGCGGCAAACTGCTTGTCGAGGCGGTCATCGTGGGCACGCAGGGCGTTGAGCACCTGCCAGACCACCCGATACTTCTTGTTGTCATCCAGTGCGGCATCTGGTGACGTGTCCTTGCGGATGCCGATGGGCAGGATCACATAGCCGTACTTCTTGCGACCAGTCGGGTCTTTGCGCATCACTCGACCAACAGACTGCACTACGTCTACCACCGAGTCACGTGGGTTCAGGAAGATGGCGGCATCGAGAGCGGGAACGTCTACGCCTTCGGATAGGCAGCGCGCATTGGTCAGGATGCGGCACACCGCCTCATCCTTGCCGATGTTATCCTTGAGCCACGAGAGCTTTTGGTTGCGCTCAACGACGTTCATCGTGCCATCGACGTGCTTGGCCTCAAGGGCGGGCAAGTAGTCAATCTCGTCGGCAAGATCGTTGGAGATACGCTCGAATTCAGCCGTCAGCAGCTTGGAGTGCTTGATGGATTGGGCAAAGGCGATGGCCGTGCGCATCGGCTGGGGGTCAACGCTGACATCAATGCCGTCCTCTGCTGCGACGTGCTTGCCCAAGCCATTCCAGCAGCCGACGATCTTCACCGCGTCGTCGAGCTTGAGTTCGTCGCCGCTGTTTGTAATCCGCTGGTTCAATACCTGGCTGACGTGCAGTTCATCGACGGCGATCACCAGCACCTTGTAGTCAGATAGTAGATCGCGTTTTACCGCTTCGTCGAAGCGCAGGCGGTGGAACACGGGACCATAGGTGGCTACGTCGTCCATCGAGAACACCTGTACGTTCGATTCCTCGGCCTTGCTCTTGCTGGCCTCGGCGTAGATACGCGGTGTCGCTGTCATGTAAAGCCGCTTGTCGGCCTTGATGTAGTTGTTGTCGTGAACGCGCACGAATGCAGAGTGATCTTCGCCAGGCGCGGTGTAACCCGCTGTGCGGTGTGCCTCGTCGCAGATGACCAGATCGAACACGATGCCGGTTTTCTGTTGGGTCTGATGCACCACCTCGATGGATTGGTAGGTGGCGAAGATCACCGTCACAACGGTGTTGTCCTTTGTGTCGGCGAGGGACTTTGCCAGCTTCCCGGCGTTGGTCGTGGCAGGGTAGGCTAGCTCGTAGATGCGCATGTCCTCTTCATTCCGGCTCGCCTTGCTGTCTGAACACACGGCAAAGCAGCGTAGCGGCATGCTGGCGTCTGCCGTCCACGCGCGCAGCGTCTGTGACAGCAGCGCGATGGAGGGCACGAGGAAGAGAATGTGCTGGCCCGGCTTGATTAACTCTTCGGCAATGATGAGCGAGGTGTAGGTCTTGCCGGTGCCGCAAGCCATGATGAGCTTGCCCCGGTTGTGCGCCTTGAATCCGTTGATGACATTGGTTAATGCCTCGCCCTGGTGCTCACGCGGCCCCTTTTTCGGCAGCTTGCGTAGCTGGTCAGGCTTTTCGAGCGAGAACTGCGACCAGTCGATTGGTGCGGCTTCCAAGTCTTCCAAAGTCAGCAGTTCGACCGGGATGGTCTGGCCTTCTAGCGCATCTGCCGCGTGTTTGCTCAATGGCGCGGTGGCTACGATCAAGCGCTGTGTAAAGCCGCCCTTGCCGGACAGGGTGAAGAAGTTGCCGAGGTCGCCCATCGGAATCGGGGAGTCGTAGAATTTGCACTGGATCGCGCAATAGCCCTCCTCCTCGCGCAGCTTGGCCACCAAGTCGATGCCGGTGTCCGGGGCCTTGTAGCCAAACGGCTCACGTTCCGGCCAGTCCTTCCAGAGCCACACGTCGGAGAAGAGGGCGACGTACTGGGGATCTAGTTTGAGATAGGCCCGGATCAGGCGCTCAAAGCGGTCGCCGAGATCACGGTTGAAAGCGGACTCGTCTCGGTACTGTTGAAGGATGGTTCGGATCATGGCTTCTTCTTCAATGTCTGGGTCTCACCCGCCTATTGCTCCCTGCGTGGTGCGACCTTGTAAATGGTTGTCCTGGATACGCCATACAACTCAGCGATTTGTCCGATGGCGAGCTTCTGGGCATCCACCATCTCGTTGATCTCTCTGCTCTGATCTGCGCTTCACTGAGCTAGGGCCTCCGACACGGGCGGCCACAAGACCTGCCTGCGTCCGCTCTCGGATCGGGTTTCGCTCGAACTCGGCGAGCGCGGCAAAGACGTGGAAAACCAGTTTGATGAATTACAGGACACGAATTCTTTGAAAGTCAGAGGGTTACACCGGAATTTGAGGAATTTTGCACGACTCCCGGCCGGCCCTCAGTTTGCCCACCGCGCTTTCCATCTCGATCTTCTCGGTCAGGCGGGCTGCGGCCAAGGCGATCGAGCTGCACATCAAGGTTCTGGTCGTCTGTCGAGACTCGGGCGTACCCGATGCGATGCCCCATTGACCTGTTTCCGCCTTGCTGATGCAAAAATGTCCAACAAACGCGCGTGTTTGCTGGACGTCGAAAAGTTGACGGCAATTTTAGCAGTCAGGTTGCATTGTGGACAGCCTAAGAGGCCACACGTCGCTACTGTCCAACAAACCGTTGACCTACATTGGGACACCCTCATCGCCGCCAGCGTAAATCCGACCCGTATCTACGAAGATCTTGCATCGGGCCGCCTCAGAGTCACCTAGGCCTTAGCGCACGATTTTTCCGAATTCTGCGACGCTCTCTGCTACCTAGAACTTTGCTTTCTATAAGCATTCTTTGTTTGTTCGCGATATAGATTTAACTGTGCAATTGCTTTGTCAATCTGCATGTCTTCGATTGCAGTATTCATAGACCGCCACAACAGTTCGTCCGCTTTATCTTGGCTCGCATAGTCCACAGCACGCGTATTAGAAGAATGAAAATCCGGGGCAATAACAGAGAGGTCTTTATCTTTTATGGATACGTTGGCCCATACGATTGATTTATTGCCCAGCACAGTAGCTTCACCATGAATTAGTAGCGCGGCATTGGCCGCCGTCAATTTTTTGCAAATAGCTTCATAGTTTTTGAAGGTCCAGCCGTCACTGTTCTTGTTCTTTATTACTCGAATCACATTATTACTTGCGGTCGCCCAATTGAAGTTGCAGGCATGCGCTTGAAGACTAGCGGCAGCTAGTACGACTGAAAAAACTGTATGTTTTAGAGCAGTGCTAGGCACGGTTATCCCTTGCTGAAATTGGGCACCGTGGCAATCAACGCAGCGCCACAGCTGGTTTTATGGCCTTCATAGGCGACAGGAATGCCGTCAATGGTATGGGTGGAATCCCCTTCTACGATTGTGCAGCCGCTATGCCCTGGAATCGGACAAGTGCAGGCATCGCCAAGGCGCGCAACCGGAATTCCCATGACACTGACATTACTGGCGGCAGATACCACGTTGCCACCGTGGCTGGTGGGATCGCCAAGGCGAATCACACGTTTCATTATTTTCTCCTTCGTAGATAATCAAGTTATCTTTGCTGGCACGGCAAACCAGACCGCGACACTATCTGGCGCTGAAAATTCGGCGCATAGGGCTGGCGCGGCTGTCTCCTGCGCCTTAGCCAAGGCAATGGCGAGCATGCCAATGGAAGTGGCGCGTCCCAGGTCACCTACCTGACGCACCAGATTGGTTCCCATTTCAATAGGATTCAATTCGATCTGATAACGCATCAGGGCATTGCCGATTGCCGCCAAACGGCTTCCCGCGCACTGCACATCGCCGGCATTGTGCACCAACCATGCGCAGCTAGGAGCTGCTTGTTGCTGTGCGTTTTCATCGACTGGCTGCTTGGCAGCATCGTCATGAACAAAGGGCATGTCTTTCAGTCCGGCATGAATTTGCGCGTGCTCCAGCAGCGCCGTTAGGGCCCTCTCCAGCTCCAGCACGCGGCCCCCCTTCTCCTTCGTCTGTCCAAACGCGGAGCGGTGAATACGCGCAACCGGTGGGAGATGGATCAACGCATCACGCATTGATTGTGGCACCAAGCCGAGCTGTGCCAGATTGCCTTTTAACGAAGCAGACTTTTCCCAGTAGGGGGTAAGACTTCCTAAGTCCTCACCACCGTTGCGGCCGGCGACGGTGGCCAGCATCGCCGGCAGCTCTGGGTGCGTGACCAGCAAAGCGAACACGCCATGACCCGCCTTATCTGTCGATGGGGTGAGTTGCACTTGTTCGTCGTCGAATGGGTCGATCTCTGGACGCTGAGATAAGGGGGAATCGAACGCAAGCACGACCGCACCCGGCAAATCGGGCGTGTTGTCGAATACCCCAAGCACGCTATTGGCCGCACTGTCGCCAGAGGGTAAATACAGGATGGACGGCAGGTCGGCATTTTGTGTGATCGGCAGCGACAATTCGCTAATCAATTGCGCATGGATGGCGCGCAGACATTCGACGGCTTCAGTACCGGAGACTTCAGCGGGCGGCAGAATATAGAGAGGGAAAACAGCAGCAGCGCCACACTCCGTATAGATAGCGCGCAGCGCTTCCATGATGGCAGGTT
>CBHCMF010000028.1:0-27811 GCA_965974465.1 uncultured Noviherbaspirillum sp. | reverse complement strand
ACTGATTTTTTGTGTCGTCCGGGAAGCTTGTCTATGGATAGGGTTTCAATGATCTTGCTAGCAGCCGGTTGCTGTGGGGCACTTGAATGAGAGGCTGTGGTATGTCACTGGCGCAGCGACTGCGAGCGGTTATCGGGTTATGCCTTGCTATGAGCATGCATATCGCGATTGCAGCTCAGCCATGGCATTTTGGAGGGGGAGCACCTGGTGACCAGGACACGTTCACCAGCGGTTTGGCGCGCCAGTCCGATCACCGCGCAATACAGCCCATGCATCGCGATGTGTCATCGGTACAACTGGCACAATTGGCAGACTATGGCTCACGCGGTGACTTCGCTGGCTCAGGTTCCATCGCAGTCATCTATCCGGATATCGGCGAGCCTTATCGTAGTGTCTTCGCCAAAATCATCGATGGTATTGAAAGTGGCACGTCTCATGGTGTCCGCACGTATCCAATTGCCGCCAACGCCGAACCGGCCGACCTCAATACGCAACTCAAGCGTAATGGCACAAAAGCGGTAATCGCGCTCGGACGTCAGGGGCTGAAGGCAGTGACCGCAATTGACCGTGACATCCCAGTGGTAGTGGGAGGTGTTTTAGCAATCCCTGAGTCGGATAATCGTAACTTGACCGGTGTGAGCCTGACGCCAGATCCTGCCTTGCTTTTCACACGCCTACGTAGTTTGATACCAGGCATTAAGCGCGTTTTCGTCATCTACAATCCGCAGAACAATGACTGGCTTATCCGAATCGCTCGTGAGGCCGCCAGGGCCCAAGGACTGGAGCTGATCACCTACGAAGCTCGGGATCTAGGTGGGGCTGCACGCATGTACGAAACTGCCTTCGCGGGCAGCGACGGTAAGCGGGACGCAGTGTGGCTACCGCAGGATGGGACCACTGTCGAGGAATCCACTATCCTGCCGCTGGTGCTCAAGGAGTCCTGGAGCCGGAACGTACCGGTTTTCTCCAGCAGCTTCCTGCATGTAAAGAAGGGCGCATTGTTCGCACTGTATCCGAACAACCTTGAGCTCGGCCGTACGTTGGCGAGTTCAGCGCAAGCCGCAATTTCAGGCGATTTGCGCAAACGCGGCGTGGTGCCGTTGCGCGAGGTGCTAACAGCGGTTAATCTGCGCACCGCCGACCACATTGGCCTGACTATTAGCTATCAACAACAACGCAGTTTCGATGCCGTCTTTCCGGAGCCTTGATGCAAAGATCGATCAAGAACCCTATCACCAGCGCCTGGTTATCTAGCCGCAATTATTTTCTGCAATTGGGATGGCATGCCAACGTGCCATGCTCTACGCTCAGTCTTCTGCAAAATGTTTCGCAATTATCTTAGCCGTACAGGCTTTCGCCGGCAGCTTACCGTGACGGTGAGCGCCGCCATTCTCGGTCTTGCCCTGTTTTCCTCTTTGATGAATTCGTGGGAAGCAAGTCGCCGTATGGACGGCTATCTTGTCGAGCAGGGGCTGCGTGTCACGGAAAATTTGGCGCGGCAGAGCGTGCTTGCGCTCTTGTACCGCTCGTCCGATAACGTGCACGATGGTGTCAATACCACGCTCGCGTTTCCGGATGTGCTGCAGGTGGAGATTACGGACATCTCGAACCAGGTGTTGCTATCCCAAGTCAAGCCAGGTTTGAAGGAATCTCCAGGGAAAAAGAATGCTGCCAACGTGCTTGTGTCTAGTGCGACGCTGATCGCCGAGACCAATGATGAATGGCATTTCAAGGCACCGGTATATGATGGGCAGGCGGAACGTTCTCCTTTTGATTTGGAGGATAGGCAACCGCAGCTCCTTGGTTACGTCTATGTGGTGATCGGCAAAGGGACGCTTAACCGGCTGATTATTTCGCTCCTGATCGGCAATCTCGCCATTACGCTTTCGTTTGCTGCAGTGTTGTTAGCAATCATGCGCTTGCTGGCGCATCGCATGATTCATCCACTGAATGCGCTATCCAAATTGATGGGCCGTGCGGAGTCCGGTGAATCTGGTATGCGCGCCGTGCCGAATGGGCCGCGTGATATCGTCGACATGGCGCATGCGTTCAACAAGATGATGGCAGTGCTGGAAGAGCGCGAGGCGCAACTCAAGCAGTCGCGTGATGAAGCGGTACGCACCGCCCTCATGAAGACGCAGTTTGCGGCCACCGTCAGCCATGAGGTTCGTACACCGCTCAACGGGGTGGTCGGCATGCTCGATATGCTCAAGGAAATGCGCCTGACAAAACGTCAGCAGGAGTGCGTTGATGTGGCATGGAATTCCTCTCGTGCGCTGATTGAACTGATCAACGATATTCTCGATTTCTCCAAGATGGAAGCAGGCAAATTAGATCTGGAGGAAATCGAGTTCGACCTGCGCAAGCTGATCGAAGAAGTCATCGAACTGCTTGCCCGGCAAGCCCAGCAAAAGGGGCTGGAAATAGGTTACCTGATTGCATCGGATGTGCCGGAACGAATCAGAGGCGACTCCCTACGCTTGCGGCAGGTGTTGCTTAACTTGATTGGCAATGCCGTGAAATTCACCGAGCACGGCGAAGTTGCTGTACGTATCTCCCGCTGTGTCGATGACCATGCCGAATTCAGCTTGCGTATCGATGTCACCGATACCGGCATTGGTATGAGTGAAGATGCCGTCTTCCATATCTTCGAATCGTTCGCCCAGGCGGATCGTTCAACGACACGCAGGTACGGCGGTACAGGCCTTGGCTTGGCTATTTGCAAACAACTGGTGGCTTTGATGAAGGGAAAAATCGGTGTGTCGAGCGAGCCGGGGCGCGGTAGTAATTTCTGGTTCACGATACGCTGCAAGCCCTCCGAGCGAAAAGCTGCAGTTGCCGACAACAGCATGCTACAAGGCGTGCGCGTGCTGTTGGTGGATGAGAGCGACATCGTGCGCGCTTTTATCGAGAAGAGCATGACACGCTGCGGCGCATTCTGTTATACCGCGACGAATGGCGCCGATGCGCTCATGGAGCTGGCGCGTGGTGCGCAGGAAAAGACACCTTACGACATCGTCATCATGGACATCGATACGATGGATGGCCATGGTTCCGACTTGGTGCGCCGGATTCGTATTGACGTCAGTACAGCGACGCCGCGTATTCTGGTGCTGGACCGTTATGCGTCGCCGATGGGAAACCGTTCGCTCGGTGCTGATCTGTATCTTGGAAAGCCTTTGCGCCTGGAGCGCCTGATGGAGGCAGTGCGGCGGTTACTGCCTGATGATAATGCGGCAGTTCCAAGTGCTTTAGCCCCCATTCAGCCAGCAAGTGCTCAAAGCATGAACAAGGAGTATCGTGTCCTTGTCGCGGAAGACAACCGTACCAATCAGATGGTGGCGGCAGGCATGCTTGCGATGAGTGGCTGCGAATGTGAATTCGCCGTCAACGGTCGCGAGGCAGCGGATGCCGCGCGCCACGGTCGCTTCGATCTGATTCTGATGGACTGCAGCATGCCAGAGATGGATGGCTACGAAGCGACAGCCCATATTCGCAATTTCGAAGAGCCAATCGGAAGACGCACCCCAATCATCGCGATGACGGCCAATACGCAAAAGGGTGATGCGGAAAAATGCCTTGCAGCAGGCATGGACGATTATTTGGCAAAACCGATCACACTCGTCGAATTGCGCCAGAAACTGGAACGCTGGCTTGTGAAGAGGGAGTCCGTCGGCCACACCCTTCTTGCTAGTGTCAGAGAGAATGGCATGGAGGAAAGTCCAATCGATCAGGATGTATTCGATAAGCTGCGTGAAATCCTCGGGCCGGCGCTGCAACAGTCCGTCTCTCATTTTCTCGAAGATACGCCGGCATACCTGGATCAGCTCGAACAAGCAGCGCGTAACGGGGATGCCGATACGGCGCGCGCCATGGCCCATTCAATCAAGGGGAGCAGCGGTAATCTCGGCGCCACTACGTTGGCCCAATTGGCAAAAGAGGTGGAAGAGCTCGCTATCGAACAATATTTCGTTGAAATTCTACCCCTGATGCTGCGTCTGCGGCAGGCCTTCGAAGCGGTGGCGGCGATGCTGGGCAATGAGGCTTTCATCGAAGATCGTCTCAGTGTTCGCTTGGGTGAGGACATTGCTCAGGTGTTGGTCGTCGATGACGACCGCAGCACACGAAGCTCGTTGCGCTACACCTTGCAGCGCGATGGTTTCAGGGTAGAAGAGGCGGCCGACGGCGTACAAGCGTTGCAGATGCTCAAGCGCATGCAACCGGATGTGATTCTGATGGATGCCGTGATGCCGGTCATGGACGGATTCACGGCCTGCGCCCGCGTGCAAGAACTGCCCAACGGACGCGCCATACCGGTGCTCATGATTACTGCACTGGAAGACAACATTTCCGTTGAACGTGCCTTTGCCGCTGGCGCCAGTGACTATATCCCGAAGCCGATTCATTTTGCAGTGCTGTCACAGCGTGTGCGTCGCATCATCGAGGCCAACCAGGCGCAAAAGCGCATTCGCCATATGGCGTACAACGACTTGTTGACGGGATTACCGAATCGCGCCTTGTTCATGGACCAGCTTGGCCACCGCATTGAACATGCAAGAGTGGCTGGGGAATCTGTTGCGGTTTTGTTCCTCGACCTTGATCGTTTTAAAAATGTTAACGACACGCTTGGCCATGATGTAGGCGATCACTTGCTGGTCGCCGTGGCGCAGCGTGTACGTCGCAGTGTGCGCACCGCCGATTGTGTGGCCCGTCTGGGCGGTGATGAGTTTACCGTGGTACTGGCCGACGTAAACGACCCGAATGCCGCGGTCGCTGCTGCGCAGAATATTTGCCGCGCATTAGCGACGCCGTTTCAGATTGACGGTCACGATATCTTTATTACGGCCAGTGTAGGCATTTCCATGTATCCGCACGACGCCACTGACGTTGGTGCGCTCCTCAAGCATGCCGACACAGCGATGTACCGTGCGAAAAAGAACAGCTGCGGCTTCCAGTTCTTCGAAGCATCAATGGAAAGCGCTATCTCCGATCGCGTGCGCATGGAGAACGATTTGCACCGTGCGATCGAGCGTAAGGAACTCGAGGTGTTCTATCAGCCGCAAGCCCGTGTCGACAGTGGCCAGATCATCGGCGCCGAGGCCTTAGTACGCTGGCGCCATCCGACACGCGGCATGGTGCCACCGGACGAGTTCATACCATTAGCGGAAGAAACAGGCTTGATCAACCAAATTGGTGAGTGGGTCTTGCGCACCGCCTGTGCACAACTGCAGAGCTGGCTGGATTCCGGATTGCCGACAATGCGTATTGCAGTCAATCTGTCTGCGAAACAGCTGCGTAGAAAGGACTTTGCGTCCACCGTCGAACAGGCATTGACCGACACGGGTCTTGCACCGAGTCTGCTGGAGTTGGAAATCACGGAAAGCGCGTTGATGGAAAATGCGCAGGATACCCTGGAGGCATTACATCAGTTGCGCACGCTCGGTGTACGTCTATCCATTGATGACTTCGGTACGGGCTATTCGTCACTGTCCTACCTGAAGCGATTCCCGGTCGATATCATCAAGATTGACCGCTCCTTCGTGCGTGATGTGCCGCACGATGCCGACGATGCTGCCATCGTCACCGGCATCATCGTGCTCGCACATAGTTTGCGCCGGGAGGTCGTAGCGGAGGGCGTGGAGACTGACGCGCAGTTGCGCTTCTTACGCGAGAAGTCCTGTGATTTGCTACAGGGGTATTATCTGTCGCGCCCGGTCCCGGCCGAACAGTTCGAGCACGATCTAATAATGAAGAACTATCCGGAGTGGGAAGGGCAGGCGAAGACGCTGCCAGGAATGGAGTGAAGGCTTCAGACGCCCTCTCAAATCCGCGTTACTCCACGCTTTTGCAGAATGCGGCGGACAAATGCCCTATCGGTGCGTTGTTCTAACGCACAAACTCACCATTCTTCCCGATGATTGTCAGCTCCACGAATTCACTGCCGCTATGGTCGTTTTGCCCATAGGTCACCATCAAGCCACCGAGATCCACGCGTTGCATTGACCGCAGTGCGCGGAGGAGTCCCTCGCGTGTGAGATTGCGCCCAGCGCGACGTAAGCCTTCGACCAGCACCTTTGCATTCACGAACCCCTCCATCGCAGCATATGACACTGTCACGTTACTCGCCTTCGCCGCATCCTTGAATTCCTGTCCGAGCCGACTCGATAGTAGATGCGGTGGTGGCGTGACCTGGGCCACGATCACGCCGATGCCAGCGGGGCCCAGCTCCTTGATAAACGTTGCGGAGGAATTGTTGGACAGCGTCATGATCTGAGTCTGGCTGCCCTGCGCACGGATCGCCTTGATGGCTTCGACTGTGTTCTTTGACGAACTGGCGATAATCAGCGCGGTCGGCTGCGCTTTGGCCACCTCAGCCGCAACGGCCTTGTAATCCGGGGCGGTGCGGTCGAACTTGATGATGGGGGCAGGGACCAAATGACGCGCCTCCATCGCCTTCTTGAATCCTTCCAGCGCATCTTCTCCGAAAGCATCGTCGACATGTAGAATGCCGATGCTGCGGATGCCGTATGTGGTGAAATGCTCCACCGCCTTCGCGACTTCGTCCTGATATTTTGCTCGGACATTGAACACCCAATGGTTGACGGGCGTGTGGAAGATCGCAGCGCCGGTGCTGGGGGCGATCAGTGGCACGTGATGTGCTGCAAGAACAGGTAATATTGCTTCGGTGTGCGGGGTGCCTCGGCTCTGAAACAGCGCGAACACGCGTTCCTTTTTAATTAGCGTTTCCGCATTGACGGCGGCTGTGGCCGGATTGAATTGGTCATCCAGGACGCGTACTTCAATCTTGCGACCATGAATGCCACCTTGTTTGTTGACCATGGCGAAATAGGCGTATGCGCCTTCATTCATTTCTTTCACCGGTCCGGCGATAGTGCCGGTTAATCCAACGGTCTGACCTAGCAGAATGCTCCCATCGGTAACGCCTTCTTCGGCTCCCGCAATGTAGGGGACAGTTGTCAATAATGTTGCCAACAAGCTACGGACACGCATATTCATGGTTACTCCTTTGCAAGCGCAAGTGACCCTCATTGTTGTCCAATGGCAGTAATTAAACAATTGTGGGGTTTACGTAAAAACAATGCAGAAAGTTGATGAAGGGTATTAATTAACGCCAACAAACCTGCGTTTAGAAGGGCTCTGGAAAACTATTCCGAGTATTGCTTAAGAGAAAATGACGCGGCGCACAATCGCGCGTCGTTTCCTAATGGAATGACTTCATGATGAAATTAAACTTAGTCTTTAGCCGGGAATTTTCGTCTTGGGCTGCGATGGTTGTTGATCCCTCCTGCTGCGCTGAAAAGGCGAGAATGTGCATGAAAAAATCCCGGAATGCGATCACCACCGTTTGCTGATGCATTTCTTCGCGTTGAATGACAAGGCTCGGCTACCGCGCTTGGATAGCGCATTTCAGGAACGGGCTAATCTTTTATTGGCGGATTTAAGGTAGGGAGGAGTGCGCTGGGTCTGGTAAGAACCTGTTAAACTTCTTTACAATTCGCGTCCCCGGCCCTGACGGTAAGCGGACTTGCCTGAAATCGAAGAAGATGCCTTCGCCGATGATAACCACAGAGCGCTGAATATTGTGGCCTCCACGACGGTGAATGCATTCAGCACATATGAATACCATAGTAAAGACCACCGTTGACCAGACTGATTTCTTCAAAACATTGAAAGAGAAATCTGATGGCACCCCCTTGCGCGGTGATTACACTAAGTGCGATGCGCAGTATGTCGTACAGCAGGACTGGTCAGCCTATACACCAGAACAGCATGCGTTATGGCGCAAGTTGTATCAGCGCCAGGCAAAGCTGTTGCCGGGGCGGGCTTGCGAACTGTTCATCGAGAGTTTGGCAAAGCTCGATGCTGCGGATGGCATTCCCTGTCTTGATCGTACCAGTGATGCAATGCGAAAGGCGACCAGCTGGGAATTGGTCGCGGTACCTGGCCTGATTCCAGACCTGACCTTTTTCGAGCATCTTGCCGCGCGCCGTTTCCCAGTCACGGTATGGCTGCGCGACGCGCATGAATTCGACTACATCGTCGAACCGGATATTTTCCACGACTTTTTCGGCCACGTGCCTTTGCTATTTAACCCGGTCTTTGCGGAGCATCTGCGTCAGTATGGGCTGGGTGGCCTGAAAGCGTTGCCTCTCGGTGCCTTGAAATATTTGGCACGGCTGTACTGGTACACCGTGGAATTTGGCTTGCGCCAAAGCCCGCAGGGATTGCGCGCGTATGGTGCGGGAATTCTTTCATCCGCTGGGGAGATCGAATATTGCCTAAGCGACCCAACACCGCGGCGGATTGCTTTGGACGTTGAACGCACCATGCGTACGCTCTATAAGATCGACACCTATCAAGAAACGTATTTCGTGATACGCGATTATCAGCACCTGTTCGAGGCAACCGCGCCCGACTTCACACCCATGTATGCGCGCTTGAATGAGCAGGAGCCTTTGCCAGCCAGCGTCTTGTTGCCTGGCGAGGAGAATTTGCCGCCCAAGCGCGAAGACACTGCACGAAAATAAGCTAACTCGATAGCCTGCTGCTGATTAGCGCCCGCATCTCTTCCAGCGTCGCCTTGCCATCCTTGTTGGCATCAATTTGATCGAAGTGATCAACGATGCGGCCAAGATGCGCATTTTCCGCCTCTGCTTTCGTCAGTCCACCGTCTCCGTTTGTGTCTGCGGCCTTGAACCGGGTATCGAATTTTGCAAAAGGTCGGGGCGGCTTGCGAATATGCGCAGAATCATTGGGTGACTGCGCAATTGCCATGCCGCCACCGCATAGCGTGCCGATCAGCATGGACAATAAAACGTATTGCATAGCGTACTCCGAGCACTTCCAATTCCGGTTTTACTCTAAGTAGGACAACAGCGTTTCACTATGGCATTTACGCCCTGTTACATCTGAAGATTGGCAAAATAACATGCTGCATCGTGCATTGAGCGAACCGCTTCCCTGTGCTAATGTGCAGCGTGTCAAAACGTAAAAAACGACAGGCTCACAAGGCGTGTCAGTTTGACAGCGAAACCATCGCACCCAAGAACACAATTTTTGGCCAGGAGACCGCATGAATGCACCCCTTACTTCCGAGCAGCGCCCGCTGCTGGAAAACATTTCCCTTGACGATAAATTCACGTTGGAGCGCGGCCGCGCTTTCATCACCGGCACGCAGGCGCTGATTCGCCTGCCGATGATGCAACGGCAGCGTGATGAGAAGGCAGGGCTCAATACCGCTGGCTACATCACTGGCTATCGCGGATCGCCGCTGGGCAACGTCGACATGACCGCCATGAAGGCGCGCAAGTACCTTGAAGCACATCACGTCAAATTTCACCCTGGCATGAATGAAGACCTCGCTGCTACCACCGTATGGGGCACACAGCAGGTCAATCTGTTCCCTAAGGCAAAATACGACGGCGTATTCGCAATGTGGTATGGCAAGGGACCAGGCGTGGATCGCTGTGGCGATGTTTTCAAGCACGCCAACATGGCTGGTACCGACAAAAACGGCGGGGTGTTGGTGCTAGCAGGCGATGACCACGCGGCGAAATCTTCCACGACCGCCCATCAGAGCGAACATATTCTGAAGGCCTGTGGCATCCCTGTGCTGTATCCTTCCTCGGTGCAGGAGTACCTTGACTACGGTTTGCATGGCTGGGCGTTGAGTCGTTACGCCGGCCTGTGGGTGGCGATGAAATGCGTGACCGATATCGTCGAATCCGGAGCGTCAGTCGATCTCGATCCAGACCGGGCGCAGATTGTGCTGCCCACCGATTTCGAACTGCCGCCGGGAGGGCTCAATATCCGCTATCCCGACACCGTGCTGGAGCAGGAAGCGCGCATGAACCATTACAAGTGGTATGCCGCGCTTGCCTATGTGCGTGCTAACAAACTTAACCAAATCATTTGGGACAGCCCGCATGCGCGCATCGGTATCATCACCGCCGGTAAGTCTTACCTTGATACTCGCCAAGCGCTGGCCGATCTTGGCATTGATGAACATGTCGCCAAAGACATCGGCATCCGCCTGTACAAGATCGGTATGACTTGGCCGCTAGAAGCGGAAGGTGTGCGCGAATTTGCACAAGGCTTGGACGAAATTATTGTCGTCGAAGAAAAGCGCCAGATCCTTGAATATCAGCTCAAGGAGGAACTGTACAACTGGCGCGACGACGTTCGCCCACGTGTGGTGGGCAAATTCGATGACACCGGCGAGTGGAGTGGCAACCATCGCGAAGGCCATGGCAACTGGTTGCTGCCAGCGACCTACGAACTCAACCCAGCACAGATCGCACGTGCGATTGCTACCCGCATCTCCAAGTACTTTGCCGGTCATCCGGTCGAGCAGCGTGTAAAAGAACGCATTGCCTATCTGGAAGCTAAGGAGGCGGTGTTGAAGGTTGGCAGTACCAAGCCCAATCCCGCCAAGGATCGCCTCCCGCATTTCTGCTCTGGTTGTCCACACAATACTTCGACCAAAGTGCCGGAGGGTAGTCGCGCACTGGCTGGTATTGGCTGTCATTACATGGTGCTGTGGATGGACCGTCAGACCTCTACCTTCACGCATATGGGGGCGGAAGGCGTGACCTGGATCGGCCATGCACCGTTCACTGATGAACAGCATGTGTTCGCCAATCTCGGCGATGGCACCTACTTTCACTCCGGCCTGCTGGCCATTCGCGCCGCGGTGGCTGGTCAGGTCAATATGACCTACAAGATTTTGTATAACGATGCGGTTGCGATGACCGGCGGCCAACATGTCGATGGCCCGCTTGATCCGGCGATGATCTCGCGCCAGATTGCCGCCGAAGGCGTCCGGCCGATCGTGGTCGTTACCGACGAACCTGAGAAATACCCCGCCGGTATTAACTGGGCCCCTGGCGTGACGATTCGCCACCGTGATGAACTGGATGCGGTGCAAAAAGAACTACGCGAAGTGAAGGGTGTGTCAGCCATCATCTACGATCAGACCTGCGCCTCCGAAAAGCGCCGTCGCCGCAAAAAAAGGGGGCCAGATGGCAAACCGGCTTACCCCGATCCGGCTAAGCGCGCGGTGATCAATGACGCAGTGTGCGAAGGCTGTGGCGATTGCAGCGTGCAATCGAACTGCTTATCGGTAGAACCGCTGGAGACCGAATTCGGCCGCAAACGTCAGATCAACCAATCGTCCTGCAATAAAGATTTCTCCTGCGTGAAAGGTTTTTGCCCAAGCTTTGTCACGGTCGAAGGAGGCCAACTGAAGAAGCCGAAGAAGGCATCCGTCAGCGAAGATACAGGCGCGAAGAAATTGCCGATCCTGCAAGGCAACAATTTGCCGCAACCGAAACGGCCGACCACGGAACATCCGTTTGGCATCATCGTGACTGGCGTTGGCGGTACCGGCGTGATCACCATCGGCCAGATTCTCGCCATGGCAGCGCATGTTGAAGGCAAGGGCGTATCCGTGCTCGATATGAGTGGTCTTGCACAGAAGGGTGGGCCGGTAATGTCGCATGTGCGTTTGGCTGATCATCCAGATGAAATTCATTCGACTCGCGTTGGCACCGGTGCCGCAGATCTGGTGATCGGCTGTGACGTGATTGTCACTGCTAGCCGCGATGCGCTGACGCGTATGGGAGAAGGGCGTACCTACGCCGCAGTCAATTCAACCGGAGCGCCGACAGCTGCTTTTATCAAGAATCCGGACTGGCAATTTCCAGGCGGCGCTGCCGAAGGCGATATCCGTACTGCCTGCGGCAATGATCGCGTCGACTTCATTGATGCCGGCAAGATCGCCACCGCATTAATGGGCGACAGCATTGCAACCAACATGTTCATGCTTGGCTACGTTTGGCAAAAAGGTTGGGTGCCGTTGTCAGAGGCTGCTTTGATGAAGGCGATCGAACTCAACGGTGTGTCTGTCGAATTCAACAAGCAGGCTTTTATTTGGGGCCGCAATGCTGCGCACGACCTCGCTGCAGTGGAGCGTCTGGCTACGTTAAACAGCACCGCTGCACAGGTGATCGAATTCAAACGCACGCTGTCGCTCGATGCGTTGATCGAAACGCGTATCGCGTTTCTGACCCAATATCAGAACGCCACCTACGCCGAGCAGTATCGTGCTTTTGTCGAAAGGGTGCGCCTTGCTGAAGCTGAAGTGGTTGAGGAAGGGCATGCGCTGCGCCTGACAGAGGCAGTTGCCCGTTACCTGTTCAAACTGATGGCATACAAGGACGAGTACGAAGTCGCTCGCTTGCATGCGGATACAGCGTTCAAGGCCAAGATCGATGGCATGTTCGAAGGCGACTATAAGATCAAATTCCATCTTGCACCGCCGTTGTTCGCTAAGCGTGATGCCCAAGGACATTTGATCAAAAAAGAGTTCGGCCCATGGATGATGAAGGCCTTTGGCATACTGGCGAAGTTTAAATTCTTACGTGGCAGTGCGCTCGATATCTTCGGCTATACCCATGAACGTAAAACCGAACGTGCATTGATTGGACAATATAAGGAAGCCATCAGCGCACTGCTGCCGAAGCTAACGTTGGCCAATATGCCAAAAGCAGTAGCCATTGCGCGCATTCCGGAAGACATTCGCGGTTTCGGTCACGTGAAGGAAAAGAACCTGAAGACTGCGAAGGAGAAGGAGGCGGTACTGTTGAAGAATTTTGACATGCCGAATGCACCCGAAACATCGTCACAGCACGCCGCGTAGTGGTAGAGCGGTTTGCTGATCAGTGTACGGGCCTCGCCGGCCGCGGCCAATTGCGGGTCTGCGGTGCTTGGTGTACATCACGTACACGTCCGCTCCTCGGCCTGATCTTGACTCTCGTACACTGACTCTCAAAACGCTCTACAAGGTCCCAATCTTGGATGCCGCCATTCCGGTTTAACGCCGGAATGGCGGTTCTTCAATGGGCCGTGAATGCAATCTGGTTGATTTGCAAGAAGGGCGATCAGCCCCTAATCAAGCTGATAGCGCAACGCCGATAACTCAATATGCGTGAGAATAACGGCGCTCTTTAATTCGTAATTCGTCTCGTCCGAGGGACGAATGGTATTTTGTGCTTCGTCGCTGATGCGGGCTAAATCGTCTACGCTTTCTCGTACACCACGTTCGTCGTGTGACTGCAATGCGCGTTGCATCTGACGGGATCTCTGGCCGAGTTGACGCACATAGTCTCGTAGTTTTTCTGGTACGTTTTCATCTGAGTGGCATGCACGCATCGCATGAAAGATGGTGCGATCAATGAAGCCGAGGCGCCGTTGGATTTCTTCACTTTGCACGTTCATTCAAGACTCCTTTTGAAGCTTGTACGACGATGGTTCGGGGAGCTCTGAAGAAGCCTTGACGGCACAGTATGCATGTCAGGTCCAAGGCCTCATTAAGAGCATCGTTGTTGATGTTCCCTCTGCTGCGAAGTCCCTTCTGGAAACCGGAGGGACAGGTTAATCACTGATCCTTTCCCCCTGGCGGCGCCTCTTTTTGTGGTGTTTATGCGAGCGTTTTACCTATTCTGCTCCGTCCTCTGACCGCAATCAATGCGCACTGCACAATGACGTAGCGGCACATTCTTCTTAGGGAATTGGTGCGCTGCGCCATAATTCGCGTGCGGGAGAAGAGTCGCTGTTCGTACAACGGCGGGTATGTGATGGGCCGCTTAGCCGAGCGTCATGATGTCATTGGCATGACGTAGCCGTTGTGACAGCAGTCTGGCAATATTGCGGAACAATTTCGACGACAAATCTGGAAACTGTATGATCTGGTCACCATCCAGACGTAACAGACGGCAATGGGTGAGTGCCTTCACCGAGGCGGAACGGCTGCGACATTCGATCAGCGACATTTCACCGAAACATTCCCCAGGACTGAGTTCCTTGATCAGTTTCTGTACGTTCAATGAACGCTTGTAGATGCCAGTTTTGCCCACCAGGATAATGAACAGATGATTGTCCTGCTCTCCTTCGCGGATCGGGTAATCGCCGGCGCGATATTCCATCAGTTCCGCACGGTCCAGCATGCGGACCAGTTCTGTCTGGTCGAGCCCGCGGAAGAGGTCAAGTCGGAGTAGTAGTTGATATGTCTCAGGCTCGCAATGAACGGACATGTTTCTTCTTTCCGATGTAGCCTATGATCCGGCGAACTGACGATATCCCCGTGCCCGTAATTCGCATGCCGGACACTTGCCGCAGCCATAACCCCAATCATGCAATGCACCGCGCTCGCCGAGGTAACAGGTATGCGTATCGGTACGAATCAGATCAACCAGCGGCGTGCCGCCGAGCTCCTTGGCAAGATGCCAGGTCATCGCCTTGTCGATCCACATCAGCGGCGTTTCTAACTTCAACCGTGTTGCCATGCCAAGATTGAGCGCAACCTGCAATGCCTTCATGGTGTCGTCGCGGCAGTCCGGATAGCCAGAGAAATCGGTTTCGCACATGCCGCCTACGAGCACATCGAGTCCGCGCCGATAGGCCACTGTTGCTGCCACGGTCATGAACAACAGATTGCGACCGGGAACAAACGTGTTTGGCAAGCCATTTGTTTGCATTGCAATCTCGACCTCGCGCGTAAGCGCCGTGTCGGAAATTTTCCCGAGCAAGGACAGGTCAATCATGTGGTCTTCGCCCAGTTTGCGATGCCATCCGGCAGATAGCGCACGCATTTTCTGCAACAGTGTAGGGCGAACGCTGAGTTCGATCGCATGGCGCTGCCCATAGTCAAAGCCAATCGTTTCCACCTGGTCGTAACGCGATAGTGCCCAGGCAAGGCAAGTAGTGGAGTCCTGGCCGCCGCTGAACAGGACCAATGCGCGGTGGGAAAGCGTCATGTGCGAATCAATAACGAAGGTTGGTGCAGGCCTACCTGCGAATAAGACCGATTGTAGCGCTTGGCGTGCGTTCAGGAATCTTTCTTGTGTAGCTCTTGCAAGGTTTGCTCAATGTAGTCGCCGTTGTCGTCACTAAAGCGCAGGCGTGCTGGATACCATTCCAGCGAAGGCGCGAGCCAGATGTCGAGATGTTGCTCTGTCGAGTCGGGCGGTGGTACTTTGGTGATGTGCATCGTGTTCAACTCGCCGAGCGGTGTACGCAATTTTTCTTGCTTAATAACCTTGAAAGTCCATTGCTCGGCATCGCGTTGTCCAGCCACGAAGAAGCTCCAGCTTGCTCCCGGTTTGATTTTGCCTTGCATGGCACGCGCCACTGCCACTAATTCCCAGATCACACTGTTGCGGTCTTGTTCGCCGCCCTTGAGAGGATAAGTACGATTCGAGGCAGAAAATCGAATCATGCGTGCCGCGCGATCGAACGAGGTCGTTGTCGCTTCCTTGCGTAAACGCTTTTCGGTAAAGACAGTAGGTGCCAAGCCATAGGGATCAATCCCACCCTCGCTTCTGGCGTCGAGAATTTTTCCAACCAGTATTGCCCGTGCTTCGTTGGTCGCTGTGAACTTCCCAGCGCTCGTACTCCAGCGCATCATTGCGTTGCCATCGATAGGAATGCCTTTCTGTTTTGCCTGGATGGCATATACCAATTCGACGGACGGCGGCAGATTGGTCTTGTATTTACCGATAGGAGCAGCATGCGCATTCAGTAACGCGTAGCTCAATATGGTCGGCAGGATAAGACGTTGCAGGAAGATCATCATTCTTTTATTGGTTGCTGGAAGTGGTGTTAGGGGCTTGCATCGTCAGATCTGTCAGCGCCATGTCGAGGTAATCCCCATTGGTATAGGTATAGCGCAATCTGACCGGATACCACTCATGCGCTGGCGCCAGCCACATCTCTATTTTTTGGTCGTGAGAGCCTGGCCGCGGTGCACGTACCAGATGCCAAGCCTTCATATTGGCAAAAGGTGTGGAAATATCTTCGAGCCCCTCCACCTGGATGTGCCAAGTCTCGGCATCACGGGCACCAGCAACCACGATATCGAACGCTGCCCCTGGGGAAAACTGCCCTGCGTCGCCACGACCGATTGAGGCAAGTTGCCACATGATGGTCGCACGATCTTGCTCACCGCCCTCGTAGGGATAAGCGGCCTCTGAGGCAGAGAATGTGATCTTACGCTTTGCGCGCTGGAAATGGGTGTTCGTCATTGCCTTGCGCCACGGTTGTTCACTATACAGGATCGGTGCAATACCGTTCTCGTTGAGCATGCCTTCGCTTGTGAAGTTCAATACCGTGATTTTGAATAAAACAGCCGGGATACCTGCTTCTCCGGTGATGCGATACGCTTCACCCGACGGTTCCCATTGGAACATCCCGGTGCCATACCACTGCTTCCCGTCTCGTTTCGCTTCCACGTCGTACTTGAGTTTCGCCGGTGGCGGGGGATTCAGCTTGTACATTGGTGCCCCCGTTGGTTCTGAAATGACAGGTGCATCACTGAGAAACGGTGCGGCAACGACAGGCTCCGTGAATGCCAGTTCAACGCTGGTGCCGGAGGCTTCCAATCCGACCGGTGATACGGCGGCCGTTGTCTCTTGCAGGGGCGGCAGCGGGGCAGAAGGACGCGGCTTCGGTGGCCGCTTCGGTATGGCAGGCGCGGGCTTTGGGGTTTCGCTTGGCGCAGGTTGGGGATGCAATTGCGTCACGATTACCTCCGGTTGTTGTTCGCTACGCCATGCAGGGAGACTCAAATGGCCATTGGCTCCGTTGACCACGAGGACGTGCACCAGGAGGGAGGTAAGCAGTAGTGCGATCCTGCGCGTGGATCGTGAATAGCGGCTGCTAGAGCGCTGCATAAAAGGAGAAACGAGGGACATCGCAGTAGTTTAACAAGCTATCGGTGTGCTTTAGTGGCCTATTAGCAACGCTATGCGCGAGAGGATACGTCCTGCTTGTGGCGGTCCGCCATGTCGGTGCATATGCTGATCTTGCGCAGAATATGCCACGCATACTGGAACCTTTCGGCATTCTTTTCGCTCATCTATTCTGGTACTCTGCACGCTATTTCTGCCAACGGAGGTTTGTGATGATTAAGCCGAATATACCGAATATGCCGAATATTCCCGGCATGGGCGCGATGACGGATACCCTCGATTTTGTCAAAAACCTGTGGGGCAGCATGGGGATTCCAGGAATGAGCATACCAGGTATGTCGGGAATGAATGTACCCGGCATGGTGATGCCCACGCTCTCCGTCGACGAAATCAATAAAAAGATCACTGACCTCAAGGCGGTGGAGTCTTGGCTTGGACTGAACATGAATATGCTGCGTGGCACGATTCAGGCGCTCGAAGTCCAGGCCGCCACAATCACGACATTGCAAACCATGGGGCAAACCTTCACCGCCTCCATGAATCCGGCCGCAAAGGGAAAGCCTTCTGAACCAGCGAGTAGCAGCACGGCTTCAGCGGACGGTAACGGTTCCAATGGCGCGCATGGGACAGAAAAACTGCATGGCGCTCCAGAACCTACTATCAGAGATGAAACGGATGCCGCCAGCCTGACTGCACCGCTGGTGAACGCGGCAGCATGGTGGAACATGTTGCAGGATCAGTTCAAGCAGGCGGTCAGTACGGCGATGGCCGATGTGCCGGTGCCAGCCGGGCCGACAGCCGAAAAACCCAAGCCCAGAACGACCAAGCAAAAGACGACTTCTAGTCCGTCGGCCGCCACACGTAAGCGCAAAACCGTGAAGTAGTCGCATCAATAACAGTGTTAAGGCGAGTTCCCGGAATTCGCCTAAGCACGCAGCCGAGCCTGTTTGTCAGGGCTCGTTTGCGGCGCTTGTGCATGCGGCAGGCGGGAGGCCAACCACAGACTTGCAACACCGCAAGCTACCGCAATGTAACCGACGATATTGAAGTGCTCGACTTGGCCCATGGCGTTGCGGCTGATGATCAGCCCGCTGATCAGCGAGGCCAGCCCGGACGACATCATCTGTACCGATGATCCCAGACTCATGAAGGTGCCCCGGACGTGCGACGCCGCAGCATCCATCACCATTGCCATGCCCGGGATCATACGTCCCGGCCCCAGAATGAAGAAAGCCGTTGAATTGATGAGCACCACCCACCACGGCACCGGCACCAGATGCGTCGTTACTAATAAGGGTACAAACGAGGTCAGAACGACCCAGCGGAAGGCGCGCAGTTTCCCGTACCGGTCCGTCAACTTGCCGATCAGTCTTGATGTGAACAAGGTCGATGCGCCGCCGACCAGATACAGAAGTGTGATGAAGTTTTCCGTCATGCCGACATTCGCCGTGTAGTAGAGCGCGAAATAGGGCACTACGGTGAAACTCATCATGACCAACAGCACGATGAAAAGATATGCCTTCAGATGCTCTGGCTCTTTCGCCACGGTGTATATCTGCTGGAAGAAATTCCCTTGCCGTGTCTGTTGTAGATGGCTCGTCAATGAAGGCAACAGCCGGTAGCCGATGAATAAGAAGACGCCGGACAGCGTAGCAATAAAGAAGAACGGCATGCGCCATCCAAGTGCCGGGATATGTTGGGCAAGAAATAACCCAAGCGGCACACCGACCACCGTCGATATCGAGAATGCGGTCATCATTGAGCCCATCGCCTGCCCCCGCCGCTCAAACGGCACAACATCGGCGATCATGGTTTGCGCTAATCCACTCAGGATGCCGCCAAATGCACCGGCCAGTGCGCGCGCGACCAGTAATGCCGAGTAATTCGGCGCCAGTCCGCAAAAAAAAGTGGCGACGATGAATAACGTGTACAACACTAGCATCAGCGTGCGCCGGTCAAAACGATCGATATAGGTTGCAGCGATCAGGCCAGAGACTGCGGCGGTAAAGGTATAAGAGGACAGCAGCAGACCAAACTCATGGGTATTGATATGCAGTTCACGGACCAACTGCGGTCCGAGCGGCATCATGATCACGAAGTCGAGAATATGCGTGAACTGAATGCCGGCGAGTACCAGAAGGAAAAGCCGTTCTTTTTTCGGTGCAGAAAAGTGCAGTGTGAAGTTCAAGAGTTAAGGTTGGGTAAGGTCAACGCGAAGCTTGGCAGCGGCATTCCATTCATTAGAACGCATTCCATCAATAGAAACAAATTTATCTTTCGCGACGTAGGAGCAGCAATCCAAACGCAAGTCCGGCAAAGACGGCTCCTGCGTGAAAAGTGGCACGCGCACCAAACCCATCCCACAGCATCCCGGCCACTACGCTGGCAATCAGCATCGCCGCCCCGCTGGCAAGGTTGAACAGACCAAACGCGGTGCCGCGCAATGATGTCGGGGCGGTGTCGGCCACCATTGCCGACAACAATCCCTGGGTCGCTGCCATATGTAATCCCCAGCACACTAAACCGGCACCCACCCAGGGCAACTGGCCGCTGTGAGCGAGCAGTAAATCGGCGACTACCAAGGGGACGATGCCCACCATCAGCAGTGTGCGATGGTTCATCGTATCGGCCAGCTTTCCACATGGATAGGCGAACGCGGCGTAAACGACGTTCATCAGTACCAGTACCAACGGCACCAAAGCTAACGCCAATCCCCCCTGCTGCGCACGTAATACGAGGAACGCTTCGGAAAAACGTGCCAGCGTCAGTGCAGCGCCCGCTATAACAACCCACCAGTAGGCGCGGGGCAGCAAGCCGAGTCCTGCCCGTGAAATCGGAAATGCCGTTTTCCTCACAGAATGGGGCTTTGTCGGTTCACGCACCCCTACTACCAACAACAGGACTGCCAATATACCGGGAATCACAGCTACCCAGAATACGGCCCGAAAATCGTTCGCCCACAATAGCATCAGTCCCATGGCTAGCAGCGGCCCGACGAATGCCCCAACCGTATCCAACGACTGACGTAATCCAAATGCGGCGCCACGTATTGCCGGATCGGTGACGTCCGCAATCAACGCATCGCGCGGCGCGCCACGGATGCCTTTGCCGATGCGATCGAGGAAGCGCCCGCTCAATACCCACCCAGTGCCGGTGGCCATTGCAAACAAGGGCTTGGTCAATGCCCCCATCCCGTAGCCCAGCACAGCCAGCCATTTGCGTTTGCCCACCCAGTCGCTGAGGACGCCGGAAAATACCTTCACAATCAGTGCAGTCGCTTCCGCAATCCCTTCAATAATGCCCACGGCTGTGGCACTTGCGCCTAAAACGACGGTCATAAAGACCGGCAGCAGGCTATGGATCATTTCCGACGAGATATCCATTAACAAGCTGACAAATCCCAGTGCCCAAACGGTCAAGGGAATCCGAGAGGAAGGCTTTGACGAACTATATTTGGTCATGTCACGGTCACATCGGTGGCAAAGTATCGATCTTGCCACTTTATCAAATCCCATGCCGGGACCTGTCACGCCAGCTGCCGCAAATTCGGGATTTTCAATTTTTCTTGGTAGAATCAAGTACTTAACCAAAATAACGAAGGTGCGTGATGCTGTACCCAGATCTATTCAAATCACTAGAACAAGTCCGCTGGAACATGGAAAAGGACATTCCATGGGATCAGTTTGATGCTTCCAAGCTGACAGATGAACAAGCACAAACCATCCGTATGAATGCCATCACGGAGTGGTCGGCATTGCCCGCCACCGAAATGTTTTTGCGTGACAACCGCGGCGACAGCGATTTTTCCGCTTTCATGTCCGTGTGGTTCTTTGAAGAGCAAAAGCATTCGCTCGTCTTGATGGAATATCTGCGTCGTTTTCGCCCGGATTTGGTCCCTACCGAAGAAGAATTACACAACGTGCGCTTCGAATTCGATCCGGCGCCTCCGCTTGAAACCCTGATGCTGCATTTCTGCGGCGAAATTCGTTTGAACCACTGGTACCGTTGCGCTGCCGACTGGCACACCGAACCGGTCATCAAACACATCTACAAAATCATCAGCCAGGATGAGGCGCGCCATGGCGGTGCCTACCTGCGCTACATGAAGAAAGCGCTGAACGAAGTCGGCGACGGCGCACGCGCTGCCTTCGCCAAGATCGGTGTGCTGATGGCATCGGCACGTCGCACAGAAAAGCCCTTGCACCCGACCAACCTGCACGTCAATCAGACATTGTTCCCGAACGACACGGTGCAGAGCCGTTTGCCGGACCCGAACTGGCTCGAACGTTGGCTCGACGGTCAAATCAAGTTCGATGGCGAATGGGAAAAGAAAGTGGTTGAGCGCATCCTGCACAACTTGTCTCTGCTGTTCGAGCGCACCTTCGAATCGGTGCAGGATTTGAATCGCTACCGTAAGGAAATTACTGTCCGCTTGGGCCAAGGCGGACTCAAGCCTGCCGCCTGAGCGATGGAGTAAAGTAAGCTACCAGCCGCAAGCAATGACGCTTGCGGCTTTTTTGTTTTTATCATGCCCGATTTCGAGAAAAAAATCTGTATGCGTGCCGACTTGCGGCAGCGCGTTGCCCAACTTCCCAAGCCGGTAGTCCTGACTAACGGCGTATTCGACATTCTGCATCGCGGTCATGTGACCTATCTTGCGCAAGCACGTGAACTCGGTGCATCGCTGGTGGTCGCAGTCAATACCGATGCGTCGGTAAAGCGGCTCGGCAAAGGTGAAGATCGCCCGGTCAATCTCTGTGAGGACCGCTTGGCGATTCTTGCGGCGCTTGAGGCAGTGAACTTGGTGGTGCCGTTCGAGGAAGACACTGCACTTGAGGTGGTCCAGGAAGCGCGGCCAGATGTCTATGTAAAAGGCGGTGACTACGACATGACATCGATTCCTGAGGGAAGGGCGGTTGCTGCGTACGGCGGTCGCGCGGTGGCCATTGACTTTGAGCATGACCGCTCAACAACCAAGCTGTTATCCAAGGTCCGAAAAAACGGCTAACAGGCATGCATTTCGTTCCGCTAGCAGAAGTCACTCGTGGCAACCAGACCGAATCAATTCACTTTGGGGCAGTCGCCGTTGTCGATACCCAGGGTGAATTGCTCTATAGTGCGGGCGATCCCCACTTCCTGACATTTACCCGGTCTACAATCAAACCGTTCCAGGCCTTGCCCTTTCTGCGCGCAGGCGGTCCCGCACACTTCGCTTACGGCAGTAAAGAGATCGCGCTGATGTGTGCCAGTCATTCTGGCGAGGCTATGCATATCGACATCGTGCAACACATGCTCCACAAGGCCGGATGCGATGAACATCACTTGCGGTGCGGCTGTCATGTGCCGATACATTACACGGTTGAGAACAGGCCGCCATCAGCAGGAGAGACCTTCACACAGTTGCACAATAATTGCAGCGGCAAACACGCTGGTTTTCTTGCTTATTGCATCCAGCACGGACTGCCGCTCGAGACCTATATCGATCCAGCGCATCCGCTGCAACGGGCCATCAGGACTGAGCTTGCACAGATCACCGGCGTTGCCGAATCCGAGATGGTGCTAGGAATCGACGGCTGTTCCGCACCGAATTACGCGCTGCCGCTATCACGCCTTGCGTTTGCCTATGCGAGACTCGCCCAAGCCGATGCCGAACAGGCTGATGGTCAACTGATGGGCGATCTCTTTCGCGCGATGACGTCACATCCGGAGCTGGTATCGGGCAGAGGCCGCGGGGATCTCGCCTTTATGCAGAGCGTACCCGGCGATTGGGTTGCCAAAGGTGGGGCCGAAGCGGTGCAAGTTATTGGCATTCGGTCCGCAGGCATCGGCATCGCATTAAAGATCGCAGACGGTAATGCCCGCGCCTTGTATACGGCGACGGTTTCAGTATTGCAGCAGCTTGGTGTGCTTTCTACCGTAGAAGCCACGCCGCTTGTGCCGTGGCTTCATCCCCCATTGCACAACTACAGGGGCTTGCGAGTTGGTGAAGTGAGGCCAACAGTTCGTCTCATTAAAACTTGATCACAAGGCGTTGCAGCCATATTGCAGCATCAGTGCATGTGAGGTGTGTCAGCAGCCTTGGTTTCATTCTTGCCTTGTACCGTCACCAACACCTCGATTTTTCCGGCCTTTTCAAATGTCAGCGTAAGGGGAAAAGTGCTTCCTGCCTTCAGCGGCTGCAGCAAGCCCAGCAACATCAGATGGTAGCCATTGCCTGGCTTCATCTCCACTTTTGCCGAAGGCTTCAGTTCGATGGTCTCAACTTCGCGCATTGTCATCACATCCTGGTCCATGGACATGGTATGCATTTCCACCCTTTTGGCAACCGGTGAACTGGCACCAATCAACCGGTCTTTTGCCTTGCCTTTGTTTTTCATTGTCAGATAGGCTCCACCCGACGGTTGATTGGTCACAGTTTCTCTGGCATAGGGGCGTTCGATATGCAAACCGTTCAGTTTGAATTCCTGCGCTTGTGCGGAAGTAGCAAATGCAGCAGCAATCGCACATATCAGAGTGAAACGTAAAGTCATAATCTTTTCCTATAAAAAATCTTCATGCGCCGCCTGCAAAGCCGTTCTGTCGCCAGGCTTCGTAGATCACCACGGCAACCGTATTAGACAGATTCAAGCTGCGATTGTCAGGCCGCATCGGTAGTCTTATGCGTTGCGATGGGGCAAACGATTCGCGTAATGAAGGAGCAAGTCCTTTCGTTTCGGAACCGAACACGAAAACGTCACCCGGACGGAACGCCATTGTGGCAAATGGCGTTGATCCATGGGTAGTCAATGCAAACATGCGTGAAGCATCAGGCGATTCGCTCGCCAGGAAGGCGTCCCAGTGAGGATGCACCTTCATCGTCGCATAATCATGATAATCAAGCCCCGCACGACGCATCTTTGCATCATCTAATGGGAAGCCAAGCGGCTCAATGAGATGCAATTGCGCACCAGTGTTGGCACACAGCCGGATGACGTTACCCGTGTTTGGCGGAATTTCCGGTTCAACTAAAACAACATGAAACAAGTACTACTCCTTCTCTATCGCTGCGCTGTACGCGCAAACACAAAATTGGTGACGTGAGTTGCTCCGAAGCGCTTTAAGGTTGCAGCCACCTCGTTGAGTGTTTCTCCCGTAGTCATCACATCATCAACGACGCCTACATGCTTGCCGCGTACTTTCTCGATCGCCTTTGCCGACATGGTAAAGGCATGGCGCATATTTCTGCGACGCTCATCAGGATGCAGTAATGCCTGCGCATGCGTATCGCGTTGCCGTATCACCATACGTACATCAAGCGGCACGCTAAGCGCGCGTGACAGTGGCCGCGCGATTTCAATGGCTTGATTAAAGCCACGTTCGACCAGGCGCTGTGGGCCAAGGGGAACGGCAATCAGGTGGTCTGGTAACGTGGTGTGTCCGGCCGCTGTTCTCAGCATGCGTGCGAATAGTGGTGCAAGCTCCAGCCGGTTGCCGAACTTCAATGCCAATACTAACTGGTCAACCGGTGGCGCATAATCAGCAGCCACAATCGTATTGTCGAATGCTGGTGGATGCTTTAAGCATTCGCCACAGACTGATGCGCTGTCGGTTAAGGGGATTGCGCATCGGACGCAACGGTGCACACGGCGCATGAAATGTCGTGCGTGGCAGCCGCTACATACGGCAGCGTCGCCGGCTGTGCCACACAAGGCACAGGATGACGGCAGCGCTGCCGAGAGCTGTGCCAGAAGAGGACGTGACCAGTGACGCAGACGGGAATACATGGAGCAAGCGGATCATCAAGCGTGTAAACTGCATGCATTATCGCATTGCATTCGTCGGATTTCTTTGTGTCTTCATCCTTCCCTTCCTCCCAGTCGAGCCAGAGCGCGCCCATCGACTTGCACCGCGTTCGTGCACTATTTTCCTCCCCAGCCCGTATTGCAGACTCGGACTTTTTGCGAAGAGAAATTGCCAGTCGCATGCATGAACGGCTCGCACTGGTCAAACTTCAGCCGACATGTGTACTAGACCTTGGCTGCGGGGAAGGAGCAGATCTTTCTATACTGCAAGGGCAATATCCGGAGGCCCACATCCTCGGTCTCGATGCCTCGCCAGCTTTGCTGACTGCAGGCAACAGCAGGCGGCGTACCGCTCAGTCCTTGATGACCAGATTGCTCAAGACGGTGCTGCCCGCCAATATCGGTGCCGGCCTTACCCCAGACCTCGAATTGCTGTGCGGCGACTTCGCACAATTGCCGGTCAAAGCAAGTTCAGTTGACCTGATCTGGTCTAACTTGGCGCTACACTGGCATCCCCAACCCGACCAAGTATTTGCCGAATGGCGTCGCGTGTTGCGTGTGGATGGCTTGCTGATGTTCTCCTGTTTCGGTCCTGACACCTTTAAGGAAATCCGTGCTGCCTTCGCCGCCGCGGGTAGTGAAGGGCATGTGTTGCCCTTTGTCGATATGCATGACTTTGGCGATATGCTTGTCAATGCCGGCTTTTCCACGCCGGTCATGGATATGGAAACCATTACAGTGACTTACGACTCCATAAATAAGTTGCTGGATGATGTGCGCGCATGGGGGGGTAATCCCTTGTTGAACAGGCGTCGCGGACTACTTGGGCGTCGTGCGTTGACGCAAGTAATCGATGCCTTAGAGAGCAGTCGACGTGCCGATGGCAAGATGCCGCTAACCTTTGAAGTGGTGTACGGCCATGCTTTCAGGCCTGTGCCGAAAACAACTTCCAGCGGCGAAACGATCATTCGGTTAGATCTTCGTAAAAAAGGATAGCGGGTACTCGCCCCATCCTCTTGCAAGAAGGAAAATTCTGCCAAGGGGTGCCGACATGCGGCCGGCGGGTCGTGATCGAAAAGCCAATTTTTCTACTTCGCTGCAATCTTTGCAAAGCCGCGTGACACCGCGGCTTAAGCAAATTTGCAGGCCATTTTTCTGCTTGATAAGCGGCGAAGTTCCATCTTATACTGCCCAAGCTTTGCGTCGTCACGCCGCTACATTTCTCTGTGGAGGTGCGCCGTGATCGCACGTGAATGGGTACTGAAGCGAAACTGCTCGATGTCGCCGCGTCAACTGATGTTGGCCTATCTCGTAGTGTGCACAGGTTCCTTGCTGGTGGCAGCTTTTTTTGCCGTTTCAGGTGTCTGGTATGTCCTCGGTTTTTCACTCCTGGAGCTGTTGGCTTTAGGAATGGCGTTTGTCTTGTATGGCCGCCATGCATCCGACCGAGAACGCATTACGCTTCTTGATGGCTGTTTGTTAATAGAGCAAGTGCAGATTGAGCACGTTCGGCAATACAGGCTGGATCCGCGCTATACGCGCGTTGAGCCGCCTGGGACGAGCAGTAGGCTGGTCCGTTTGGAAGCGAATGGCATCAAGGTCGAGATTGGCCAGTTTTTGACAGAATGGAAAAGACGCGAATTTGCGCGGGAGCTCCAGAATGCGCTGGCGTCAGAACGATAAACAGAATTCCCATTTTAGGCTTTTGAGGAAACTATGAAACTTGCGAATCGCCTTCAATCCATGATGCTCGGAGCATCGCTCTTGGCAGCCGGCATGCCATCATGGGCGGTAGTTGACAGCCAAGGGGGACCGGCTGTGCGGCAGTTGAACTTTCATGAGCCAGCCACCAAGATCGCTGAAGAAATCTACTCGCTGCACAATTTGATGTTAATCATCTGTCTGGTGATTTTCGTCGCTGTGTTCGGCGTCATGTTTTATTCGATTGTTAAACATCGCAAGTCGCTCGGTCACAAACCGGCCACCTTCCACGAAAGCACCGCTGTTGAAATCGCCTGGACGGTTGTACCGTTCTTGATTGTTATCGGCATGGCACTCCCCGCCACTAAAACGGTAGTTGCCATGAAAGACACGTCCAATGCCGACCTCACCATCAAGGTCACCGGTATGCAATGGAAATGGGGCTACGACTATCTGAAGGGTGAGGGAGAGGGCATTTCCTTCCTGTCCGCACTCTCCACACCACGCGACCAAGTTATCGATGCGACCAAGGTCAAGAACTATAACTACCTGATCGAAGTCGATAACCCGGTTGTCGTTCCGGTCAACAAGAAGATCCGCTTAGTGCTGACTGCAAACGACGTGATCCATGCCTGGATGATCCCCTCCTTCGGTGTCAAGCAGGATGCAATTCCTGGCTTTGTCCGTGATACCTGGTTCCGTGCGGAAAAGACAGGCGTCTATCGTGGCCAGTGTGCTGAATTGTGTGGCAAGGAGCATGCCTTCATGCCAATCGTCGTGAATGTCGTGACCGAAGAAGAATACAAGACATGGGCCGATGGCAAAAAAAAGGAAATGGCAGCTCAAGCTGATGATCCAAACAAGACATGGACCATTGACGAACTTAAGCAGCGCGGCGAAAAAGTTTTCACCGCCAACTGCGCCGTTTGCCATCAAGCAAATGGAAAAGGGCTGCCTGGTGTCGCTCCTGCCCTGGATGGATCGCCGGTCGTGAACGGTCCACGCGCTGAGCAGATCAAGGTGGTAGTGAATGGTCGTAAAGGCATGCCGCCATTCAAGCAAGTGTTATCCGACACCGAAATCGCTGCTGTGATTACCTACACGCGTAATAGTTGGTCCAATAAGGCCCAGGAAAATATTGTTCAACCGGCTGAAGTGCTGGCTGCGCGCAAGTAATTGAATTAGGAGACGAGATGAGCACTACTGTAGTAGATCACGCCCACAATCACTCTCACGACCACGCGCATGACCATCCTCACGGCTGGCAGCGTTGGCTATTCGCAACCAATCATAAAGATATCGGCACGCTGTACTTGTGGTTTTCCTTCATTATGTTGTTGTCTGGGGGCGTGCTGGCGCTGCTGATCCGCGCCGAACTGTTCCAGCCAGGTCTGCAACTGGTGCAGCCCGAGTTCTTCAACCAACTCACCACCATGCATGGCCTGATCATGGTGTTTGGCGCCATCATGCCGGCCTTTGTCGGCTTTGCCAATTGGATGATTCCACTGCAGATCGGTGCCTCGGATATGGCGTTCGCGCGGATGAACAACTTCTCGTTCT
>CBHCMF010000027.1:0-28026 GCA_965974465.1 uncultured Noviherbaspirillum sp. | reverse complement strand
ATTCACCAAACTGGGTGACCCACGATTGTTTCGGGTGATCGCCCAGGCAGCGGTCATCGACATCGAAGCATTCAGTCAACACACTGTTTTGCTGGCGGTGTTCTTGCAGCACGATGTCCGTGAATTCGCGCACCGTCAGATCTTGGAACACGCGGCTGTTGATGCGTTTTTGCAAGATCGCGAACGGATCTTCGAGAGTGAGCGCAATACGGGAAAACCCACCATTTGTTCCTTGTTGCTCGGCCCGGGTGACGATGCCGCACAATGCGCGTTCGCTGCCGTCATCGGTGAGTAGCGTGATTTGGACTGGGACGCCGATGAATTGCTTGAGTTCTAAGAAGGCGTCGGTGGACAGGCAAGTGAGCGTGTAGTGCACGCCTTCGGAAATGCCTTCGGTGCCGGTGAGTTCGTACGGCAAGAGGATGTTTTCATCGATGCCGGAACCGGGGGCGAGCGTGAGCTTCAGCAGCCGGTTGGATTGGACAAAGGAGGACATCAAGTCGGCCATGCAGTTTTTTCCCTGTTTTCCGCTACCGGCAGTGGCAGCAATGGATGTCTTATTGTTGCTTGTTCCTTGCTTGATTTGAGGTTTGTCAATTATTCAAGCGATAAGTGATTATAATGAAACATTGTCTTTTTCACACTATTATTTTCATTATTTTATTCACCGTTCATGGCTACCCACTGACGGCTGACTGCCCGGTTCATTTGGAAGAGGTAGAGCGAGTGCGGCGCTTGGCGGGCTTCGTGGTGTTGGTGGGTTGAATGGACTTCGTTTGCGTCGCAGCAGCCGATCGGTGAATTTTTTGCGCAGCGGGGGAGACAAGCCAATAGGCATTGGCAGCATCGGCTTGATCTAGCAATTGCTGCCGCGCTTGCTTAGCCAGTTCCAGTGCGCGATCGTAGCCATATCTCTGGATATTGAACGAACGTGAATAGACTTTTGTACCGGCCCTCACGGCAGCCCGCCAATATTGCACGCCAATGCGGTGATCGGTGTAAAAACTCACGCCGGGTGCGCCACTGGTGTTTGTAACTCGCAATTGTTCGCGCAACTGTTTAGCGCAAACAAGCAAGTTTTTTCTTGGCTTTTCTAACAGTGTCTACGTCACTAATGAGTTTTGATAAATTGCTGTTCTCCATCAGCATCCCGTCTTCTAAAAGATGAAAGACGACGCCTTCTGTAAAATAATTATTCGCCCCTAATCGCATCCCCGCTATTACACCGATCCCATTATTCGGTGTAAGTTTGCAACCATAAACCGCGATTATAGAGTCGCAACTTTGGACACCCTCAGACTTTTCCACCATAAAGCGCCCTACTACCTTATAGTCGGAATTCAGCGTTTGTAAATAACAGCCAGCAGCTTTTTTTTCTACGGAGATGATCGGGGCAATATAAAAAACATTTTGTCCCGATCTCACTTTAATTAACTGGTTTATATCAATTTCATCCTCTTTGTGTTGGCTATGGATAGCCTGCTCAATTAATGCTTTCTCCGTATTTTTTTTTACCAGTCCAAGCGTAAATTCTTGAGCAAAAGACATCGAAGTAAAGCACATCAGAACAACCATATAAAAGTTATTTTTTAAGTTGCTTGTAAGCAGCTTCATAATCAGCATCTGTAATTTTTTCATTTTTGTCGAAGCCGGCTAAAAAATCCAAGCCTGAGATGCCCTCTTCACCTCAGCAACAGGTTTACCATCGGATGTTTTTTAGGAGTAACTTCAGGGCCAAGCTCCTTTTTATCCGTTGTGGGCGGTTGTTTAGCCTTGGGATCAAAGACGGGTTTTGCTTTCTCCTTTGGGTTAGGCTGTTCACCCGGTTTTAAGTCTGGATGCTTTTTCCATTTTTGCTTCCAGCTTTACGCTGGGGCTAACCAATGTAAGCAGTTTGTTACGACAACCAGATAGTACAGGGGTGAGTTCTTTCAGCGTTCCATCCAGGCGCTTAACAATAATGCGGACTTGATCTTCGGCGGTATCGGTAAATATTTGCTTGCCTAGCCCATTTTGCTCGGTTACACCTTTAATCGATTTGCCAGCATATTCCAAAATATATTCAAGGCCTTGAATGGGATTGCGGTCTTTGTCTAAGAACAAGGGTTGAAAGCCGAGCGCCGCTCCTTTTTTAACGCGAGTTTTTATCCAACCTCAAGTCGATTGGGATTTTTAATCTTATTTAATTTGACCAGCTCCGCTACCGTCGTTCCATTTTTCTGGCGATTTTGCTCAGTGTGTCGTGTTTCGCCACGGTGTAGTAGTTGCTCATAAATAGTCTCCAACTTAACGGGCTTACGGCTTGGTCATCAACTTGCAGGGCTCATAGTCGTATTCATTTTTTTTTATTTCAATTTGATGAACTCCTGTTTTTCCATCTGCTTGTTGCGCTAGGCAAAACTTTGCCGAATAAAAATGGATCGGATTGCTTTTGTTTTTGGCGCGCGCGCGTAACTCGACGGTATAACTTTTTCCCGGTTTTAACTCAACAGGTTTTTCCCCGTCAGCATTTGGGGGGATTTCTCCATATCGGAAACACTCCTTGGCTGTAAGAGAAGCCACTGCGGGCTTAATGCTCATCCGCCATACTAGGGCGCCGTTTGGTTTATCTTCATATACAGCCACCCCAGAAAACAGTATTTGGCCATTCGCATCGTTTTCTTCTTGTTCTGTAATAGAAAAACAAGGCGTGCCATTGTCGTCACGGATATCCGCATCACCCATTGCAGAATAAGCATGGGTTAAATTAAACAATGGGGACAAGCAGATAAAGGCTATTAAATGTCGCATTAAAGTATTCGCGATGGGTGCCATGGCCAGTGAAGAATTTCGTCGCATATTCATGCGCTTGGATGCGCAGCTTGCCATAGCGCGCATAGTCGCCGCCGTCGTTGGCGGCATGATGGGTGTCGAAGCGGTAATCTTCAAGCGTGGCGGCTAGACGTTGTCCATAGTCACCTTGATCGATGCGGTTTTCATCTTGTTGGTGATCGGTATTGACCGCTTTGTATTCATAACTGGAGCGTGAGTTTCAGTAGCCGGTTGGACTGGACAAAAGCGGACAACGGTTCAACAACCATGAGGGCTCCGGGCATCTCTGCACATCAGTGGAAAGGCGCAGGGATTTAACAATTAACAATACTAATTTTTTTACAATATAGTTACTCTATTGAAATGTTGTCTTTATGGACATGCTTATGTGCAGAAAAATGCAGGAGCGAAAGACTAACCCTCGTGCTCAGGGTAGATCAAAGCAGCTCAACGTTACGCAAATTCAAATAGCAGCTTTCACGTGTGGTGCTGACAAAATCGCTCAAATAGGATTGCGCCGACATTTCCGGCACACAGGCGGCATAGAGGCGTCCGGTCAGACCGTCAGGGGTAATGCGCTTGGCAAGGACGTAGTCGCGATTCAAATAATTTTGGGCAGCCCAGATCGGCAATGTCGCTATACCGCGCCGACTGGCGACCAGCTGCAGCATGGCGACAGTCAGTTCGGTCGTACGGCGTGCCGTCTGGACCCCTGCGGGTTTCAACACTTGCCGCACCACGTCCAACATGTCATCAGGTACGGGATAGGTAATCAGGGTATCGCTGGCAAAGTCCTCCGCGACTAAATAGTCGCGGTTGGCTAAGGGATGATCTTTCGCCAGCAAGGCGACAATCTCGAAGCGGAACAGCGGATGATAATCAACGGATTCGTCCGCATCGATTTCCGACACGATCGCGACATCGGCGCGATGGCCGTAGAGCAGTCCAACCGGATCGGCTTGAAAACCGGAGACGATATCCAGCTCCACTTCCGGCCAGCGGCTGCGGAAGACGTCCATTGCGGGCATCAGCCAGTCGAAACAGGTGTGGCATTCCACTGCGATGCGTAATTGGCCGGCGGCACCTTGGGCCAAGCGCACGATATCGCGCTCCGCCCCCTCCACTTCAGGCAGCACGGTGTCTGCCAGCTTCAACAGTCGCTCGCCGGCCGGCGTAAAGCGTACCGGCACCGATTTACGCTCGAACAGCGGAATACCGTGGTGATCTTCCAGTTGCTTGAGTTGGTGGGACAGTGCCGATTGCGTGACGTTGAGCAAGGTTGCCGCGCGCATTAAGTTGCCGGCTTCGCGCAGCGCTAATAGGGTTTTCAGATGCCGTAGTTCAAGGATGGATCTCATTATGAATAGAATTCAAGATAATTCTTAAAATTTATCGTTTGAATCATAAATCGAGCCGGGTGATCATGACAACTTATTCATGTTGATATGGGAGTAAGGCATGGCATTTGCGCATACTTTGGGTTTTCCTCGCATCGGCGCGCAACGCGAATTGAAATTTGCGCAGGAATCGTTTTGGCGCGGCGAGTCTGATGAAACCGCGTTACGGGAGACCGGCCGAACGCTGAGGGCGCGGCATTGGTCAGTCCAGGCTGACGCCGGCATGGATTGGGTAACGGTGGGCGATTTCGCGTGGTACGACCATGTGTTGAATACGCTGGCCTTGCTGGGTGCGCTGCCGTCACGCTTTCAGTTTGATCCCAAGCGTTTGACGCTATCCGATTACTTTACGCTGGCGCGCGGCAGCAGCGAGCACTTTGCGATGGAAATGACAAAGTGGTTCGATACCAATTATCACTATCTGGTGCCGGAATGGACGCCGGATGTGCATTTTGATGGTGGCGTTGATTGGCTTTTTGACGAAATTACGGAAGCCCAGGCACAGCAGCATCGTGCGAAAGTGGTTTTGCTTGGTCCGGTGACACTGCTCTATCTTGGCAAGATCAAATCCGGATTAGCGCACAAGTTAGAGTTGCTTCCTCGTGTGGTGGAGGGCTATCAACGCGTGTTGCAACGCTTGCGTGCCATGGGGGTGGAATGGGTACAAATCGACGAACCGATTCTGACACTGGAACTCGACTCCGTCTGGCGTGATGCCTTTGCGCCGACGTATGCCGCGCTGGCGAAAGACGCCCCTAAGCTCTTGCTGGCCACTTATTTTGATGAGGTGAGCGAACACGTAACGCTATTGCGCGAGCTGCCGGTCGCAGGAGTACATCTTGACTTGGTGCGAGGCGGTGCCCAATTGGACAGGTTTATTGATGGCTGGCCACAAGGGCGTGTGCTTTCAGCAGGCATCGTCGATGGCCGCAATATCTGGCGTACCGACCTGGATGCCGCATTGACCAAACTTGCGCCGGCGCGGATCGCATTGGGAGATTGCTTATGGATAGCGCCAAGCTGCTCGCTGTTGCATGTGCCGGTAGACCTTGCGCATGAGACGAAGCTGGACGACGAACTCAAAAGTTGGCTGGCCTTTGCCACGCAAAAACTGGATGAAATCGCGGCGCTGAAACTAGCCTTAAATGATTCAATCATGGCCGTACAAGTGCCGTTCGATCTATCCAGAGCAGTAGTGACCGCACGCAAGACCTCGCAGCGTATTCACAACCCACTCGTGCAGAAGCGGCTTGCAACAGTATCGGATGCGGATGCGCAGCGTGGTGCGGCGTTTGACGTACGCATTGCCAAACAGCAGGCGAAATGGCAGTTGCCGCCGTTTCCAACCACCACTATCGGTTCGTTTCCGCAGACCGTTGATATTCGACACGCACGTGCCGCTTATAAGCGTGGCGCGCTCGGCCATCTCGATTATTTAAACAAGATGCGCGATGAGATCCGGTTTGCTGTCCAAAAGCAGGAAGAACTTGGCCTGGACGTGTTGGTGCATGGTGAGGCGGAGCGCAATGACATGGTCGAGTATTTCGGTGAACAGTTGTGGGGATTTGGTTTTACCGCCAACGGCTGGGTGCAGAGTTATGGATCGCGCTGCGTGAAACCGCCCTTTATCTATGGCGATGTGTACCGGCCGGAGCCCATGACCGTGAGCTGGAGTCAGTTTGCGCAGAGCCTGACGGATAAGCCGATGAAAGGCATGTTGACAGGACCAGTGACGATGCTGCAATGGTCGTTCGTGCGGGATGATCAACCACGCGAGCGCACTGCCCTGCAAATTGCGCTGGTCTTGCGCGATGAAGTCTGTGATTTGGAGAAAGCCGGCATCGGCATGATTCAAATCGATGAACCAGCTTTCCGTGAAGGGTTGCCACTGAAGGAGCGCCATTGGCCGCATTATCTTGACTGGGCGGTACGCGCCTTTAAGATCAGCGCCTCCGGCGTGGCTGACGAGACGCAGATCCACACCCATATGTGCTATTCGGAATTCAATGACATCCTGCCATGGATTGCGGCAATGGATGCCGATGTGATCACGATTGAGACCTCACGTTCCGATATGGAACTGCTCGACGGCTTTGGCAAGTTTGCTTATCCCAACGACATTGGCCCTGGGGTATACGATATCCATTCGCCACGCGTGCCACGGGTGGCGGAAATGGAACGCTTGCTGCGTAAGGCGCGTGGTGTGATTCCCGATGCGCGACTATGGGTGAATCCGGATTGTGGCTTGAAAACGCGTGGCTGGCCCGAGACCTGTGAAGCTTTGTCCAATATGGTGCTCGCCGCACGCAATTTGCGACAGGAACTAAAAGCAGAAAAAGCAGCCGTTTTGGAGGCAACCGCCCCCGCTTAGTTGTTTGCAATCACTGCCGGTGCGCGTACCGGCAGCCGACGTGATCTGACTCAAGGCCGGACGCAGCAAGCTGAGGAGAATGAAGACTCAACGAGCGTGCTTGCCTGTCCTTTACCTGGCAGTGCGAGGCGCATGGGAGAGCCCCATCGGATACTTCCTTCTCCGCATCGTAGCCGTGTTGACTGCGGCGCTACTGTCAAGCCTGAGCCTGGCCTCGCCGGCACCGGTCACCGTCGTTACCATTGACGGCGCGATCGGTCCAGCGAGCGCAGATTACGTCAATCGCGGTATCGCACGTGCGGCCAAAGAAGGCAGCCAGCTTGTGGTGATCAAGATGGACACGCCCGGTGGACTTGATACATCAATGCGCACCATCATCAAGGCGATCCTGACCTCCCCTATTCCGGTCGTGACCTATGTCGCGCCTTCCGGTGCCCGGGCAGCAAGCGCGGGCACCTATATCATGTATGCCAGCCATATTGCGGCGATGGCCCCGGGCACAACTGTCGGCGCCGCCACGCCGGTCCAGATTGGCGGCCCTCAACCTGAAGATGCTGAACAACGTGACAAAGGCGACGACAAAAAGCCAAAGTCGCCGGAAGACGCAACGAGTACCCCCATGACGCGCAAGCAGGTCAACGATGCCGCGGCTTATATCCGTGGTCTGGCGCAGATGCGTGGCCGAAACAAAGAGTGGGCTGAGCGCGCGGTACGCGAAGCAGTCAGCCTGTCGGCGGAGGAAGCGTTGCAACAACACGTGGTCGATCATGTCGCCCCGGACCTTGACGCCCTGCTGAAACAGGTCAATGGCCGTAAAGTCAACGTCATTGGCCAGGAGCGCGTCTTGCAAACCGAAGGCGCACCGATCCTGGAATATGCGCCTGACTGGCGCGCCAGACTGCTTGCCGCCATTACCGATCCCAGCATCGCTCTGTTGCTGATGACCATCGGCGTCTACGGTTTGATCTTTGAATTTACCAGTCCGGGTTTTGGCATTGCCGGGGTATTGGGTGCCATTTGTCTCTTGCTTGCACTGTACGCATTGCAACTGTTGCCTGTGAATTATGCCGGCCTGGCGCTCCTTTTGCTGGGCCTCAGCCTCATGGTGGCGGAGGCATTTTTTCCGAGTTTTGGCGTACTCGGCTTGGGTGGCATTGCCGCTTTCATCTTCGGGGCCCTGATCCTGATCGATACCGAATTACCCGGCTTCGGCATCCCTGTGGCATTGATCGTGGGCGTGGCTGTCGTCAGTGCATTATTTATCGCCACGTTGGTAGGTGTCGCGCTGAAAACACGCCGTCGCGCACTTGTCAGTGGACCGAGCGATCTGGTCGGCAGCGTCGCCGAGGTGATTGACGACACCCAGGCCGAGGGGTGGGCGCTCGTGCATGGTGAGACTTGGCGCATCACTAGCAATACCCCTTTGCGGCGCGCCCAGAAAGTACGCGTCATCGGACGCAAAGGGCTGCTATTAACGGTAACGCCGGCAAACAATCATGAGCAAGGAGCATGACCATGTTTTATGAAATTGGACTTGGCGGCATCATTGTCCTGCTGATTTTTGCGTTCCTGACCTCCGCCATCCGCATTCTGCGTGAATATGAGCGCGGCGTCGTTTTCCAGCTGGGTCGTTTTTGGAAGGTCAAAGGACCGGGCTTGGTGATTATCATCCCAGGCATCCAACAAATGGTGCGCGTCGACTTGCGGACGATTGTTCTCGATGTGCCAACGCAAGACGTCATCTCGCGCGATAACGTCTCGGTGAAGGTCAACGCGGTCATTTACTTTCGCGTGGTCGAGCCGGAAAAGGCCATCATCCAAGTGGCCAATTTCTTCGAGGCGACCAGCCAACTTGCCCAGACAACGCTGCGGTCTGTGCTCGGCAAACATGAATTGGATGACATGCTGGCCGAACGCGAGCGGCTCAATGTCGACATTCAACAGGTGCTAGATGCGCAGACAGATGCCTGGGGCATCAAGGTGTCGAATGTCGAAATCAAACATGTCGATCTCGACGAATCCATGGTGCGGGCCATCGCCCGCCAAGCGGAGGCAGAACGCGAGCGTCGCGCCAAAGTTATTCATGCCGAAGGCGAGCTACAAGCGTCAGAAAAGCTCATGCACGCCGCGCACATATTGGCACAGCAGCCAGGCGCAATGCAGTTGCGCTACATGCAGACATTGAGCACAATCGCCGGCGACAAGGCATCGACCATCGTTTTCCCGCTACCAATCGAGCTATTGACGGGAATGGCGGAATTGTCTGGCAAGTCTCCGCACCAGCGTTGAGTTTTTGCGACTTTGGAGAAATTTGATTCAACGCAAATGAATTACCGCACCGCAGCGTTAGATTGGGATGCGCCTGAACACGCCGCCCTCCAGCAAAGAACGAGAACGCAAGATGCGAAAAATACTGGTCCCCGTTGACACCTCGGAATGCGCAAAGCATGCGGTGCAATATGCGGCAACAATGGCGCGTGACAATCCTGATCTTCAACTACATCTATTGAATGTCCAGCAGCCGATGGAGCCAAGAATGCATGCCTATTTACCTCAACAGAAAATCAAGAGTATTCAGGCGATGGATTCGCAACGCGCACTGCAACCTGTGATGCAGATCCTCGATGCGGCAGGCGTGCCATATCACACCGAATGGCGTGTCGGCGACCTTGCCTCAACCATTGCCCGCTATGCAGAGGAGACAGGATGCGAAGCGATCGTCATGGGCACGCACGGCATGGGGGCTATCGGCAGTCTCATCATGGGCTCCACGGCCACCAAAGTGGTGCATTTGGCCATGGTGCCCGTCACCCTCGTCAAATAGACGAACGCCCCTCATCGTGCCATCGACAAACAAGATCGATGCATCCGGCAACTGAACTGGGAACGGTATGGGGACAATTCGCTGTCTGCGCACTACTGATTGCGTTTGCCGGTGGCAAACTGTCACGCTATGGTGATGTCATCGCCGACAAGAGCGGCCTGTCGGCAAATTGGATTGGCGTCGCCCTCCTCGCCACTGTCACCTCCCTGCCTGAACTGATTACCGGTATTAGCGCAGTAGCATTGGCTGGGGTGCCCAATATCGCGGTCGGCAATGCGCTTGGCAGCTGCATGGTCAATCTTTCCATGTTGGTCATCGTGGATTTTCTATACCGTCAGGAGTCCTTTTATCGCTGCATTAGCCGCGGGCATATTTTGTCTGCCAGTTTCGGCATCATCCTGCTCGGTTGTGCTGGCTTGAGCGTACTGCTTGCTGATATGTCAATCGTGCCCGCATTCAGTTCCATCGGTTTCTATACGCCTATCATTGCGTTGCTGTATGGGGTGGCGGTCCGTGTTGTCATGGTGTATGAGAACCAGCATCTTCGTGAGTTTGCGGAGGAGACAGCGGATCGCTATCCGGGAACGACGCTGCGTGATGCGCTGATAGGCTATGCAACCGCTGCGATTGTCGTGGTTGCCGCCGGCATGTGGCTGCCGTTCATTGGCGCGCGCTTGACTGAAGTGATGCAGTGGCATGGCAGCTTCGTCGGCACGTTATTCATTGCCGGCGCCACAACGCTGCCGGAGCTGGCGGTCACCATCGGAGCCCTACGCGTTGGTGCACTCGATATGGCCATCGCCAACCTGCTTGGGAGCAATCTCTTCAATGTATTTATCCTGGCTGTCGATGATCTGTTTTTTCAGGAAGGGCCACTCCTGTCTTTTGTTTCGCCTATCCATGCGGTGACCGCCGTGTCGGCCATGCTGATGACCGGTACAGCCATGATTGGCTTATTGGTCAAACCGGGGATGCGCATTTTCCGTACCGTCGGCTGGATCAGTATCTGCCTGCTGACTGTCTATCTGCTCAACTTCTACGTCCTTTATCGTTATGGCGAATGACTCCCCTCAAACCACCAGCGATCCTGCGGCCATAGCGTTCTGGCATCGTCTTCCTAGCCAAGATGTTGCCGAGAAACTGCAGGTCGACCCCGTAACCGGGCTGTCGCATCAGGAAGCATCTGGACGGCTGGCGCGGCATGGCGCAAACATTCTCCACGAGAAGCCGCCGCGTGCAATGTGGCGCATGTTCATCGACCAGCTCACCGATTTCATGATCCTCGTGTTGCTTGCAGCAGCGGTCGTATCCGGCATCATCGGCGATATTGAAGACACGCTGGCGATTATTGCCATCGTATTGATCAACGCGATCATCGGTTTTGCCCAGGAGGTACGCGCTGAGCGCGCCATGGCAGCGTTGAAAAAAATGGCGGCCTCCAGCGCCGTAGTGCTACGTAACGGACAGCATCACACAGTACCCGCTTCGGACATCGTGCCAGGCGATATCGTGATGCTGGAAGTAGGCAATGTGATCCCGGCCGACTTGCGCCTCATCGAAGCGATTCAGTTGAAAGCGGATGAAGCGCTGCTTACCGGCGAAGCCCACACAATTGAAAAAATCAGCGCCGCATTGCATGAGGAGGCGCTGTCATTAGGCGACCGCCGGAATATGGTATACAAGGGCACGACGGCGACAGCAGGCCGCGGCATCGGCATCGTTGTCGCAACAGGTATGGCGACAGAATTGGGTAAGATCGCTACATTGCTGGAAGGCGGTGACGAACTCAAGACGCCATTGCAGCGTCGACTGGCCGCATTTGGCAAGCGATTGGGCCTTGCTGTGCTGGCCATTTGCGTGGTCATCTTCGTCGTTGGCCTGTTACGTGGCGAAGCGCTTGGCATGATGTTCCTCACTGCGGTCAGCCTTGCTGTTGCCGCTATTCCCGAAGCCCTGCCCGCCATCGTCACGATTTCACTTGCCCTAGGCGCGCACAAGATGGTGCAGCAACAGGCATTGATTCGCCGCCTTCCGGCAGTCGAGACCTTGGGATCGGTGACCTTCATTTGCTCTGACAAGACCGGGACGCTTACCCAGAACAGGATGCGGGTCAGCCAGCTTTATGGGGCGGAAGCGCTCTTGCAGGAAGAAGATAGTCCTCCTGCGGAAGAACCTTGGCCTACCTTGTTTTCTGCCTTGGCACTTTCCAATGACGCCTATCGTAACGATGATGGCCAGACCTGCGGTGACCCGACCGAAGTCGCTTTGTATCTCGCAGCCTTGGACGCCGGGTATGACAAGGCGGCGTTGCAACACAATGCGTCACGCGTGTTGGAACTGCCTTTCGATTCCGAACGCAAACGCATGACGACCTTCCATCGGCACGATAGCGGCTTTGTCGCCTACACCAAGGGGGCGCCAGAAAGCGTCGTTACACGTTGCCCGCAAGCCCTTGGCCCCCAGGGCGCACAGGCGCTGCCGCGTGAGACCATTCTGGCGACTGCCGAACGCATGGCGACACAAGGTTTGCGGGTGTTGGCGGTAGCGTGGCGTCACTGGCCCGCGTTACCGCACGACCCGGATGTCGAACATGTCGAGTCGAATCTCCTCTTTATCGGCCTAGTTGGTTTGATCGATCCCCCTCGCCCCGAAGCGAAGGACGCGGTAGCGCTTTGCAAAACGGCCGGTATCACGCCGGTGATGATTACCGGCGATCATGCATCAACTGCGCGCGCCATCGCCTTTCACCTCGGCATTGCAGAAGCGAATGCGATTGTGTTGACCGGTCCCGAACTGGCATCAATGAGCGATGAAGAGTTTAAGGAAAAAGTCCGTCATGTGCGCGTGTATGCACGTGTCGATCCAGCGCAAAAAATACGCATCGTCGAAGCGCTGCAGGCACAAGGCGAATTTGTCGCCATGACGGGCGATGGGGTTAACGACGCCCCTGCGCTAAAGCGCGCCGATATTGGCGTGGCGATGGGCAAAAGCGGGACCGACGTTGCGCGTGAAGCATCGAGCCTGGTGCTGTTAGACGACAATTTTGCCACTATCGTCGGCGCAGTACGCGAAGGCCGCCGTATTTTCGACAATATCCGCAAATTCATCCGCTACACGATGACAAGCAATTCAGCGGAAATCTGGCTAATTTTCCTGGCGCCTTTTTTGGGCTTGCCGATCCCTTTGCTACCTATCCATATCCTGTGGATCAACCTGCTAACGGACGGTCTGCCAGGGCTCGCATTGGCCGCCGAACCTGCAGAGAAAGGCATCATGCAGCGGCCGCCACGCGCGCCAACGGAAAGCATCTTTTCGCATGGCATGTGGCAGCATATTGTTTGGATCGGACTGCTTATGGGCGCCGTCTCGCTCGCGGCACAGGCATGGACCATCCACGCCGGCTTGCACAACTGGCAGACCATGGTGTTTACGGTATTGACGCTATCGCAGATGGGACACGTACTCGCCATCCGATCAGAACGCGAGTCACTATTTAGTCAAGGCTTGCGCTCAAATTTACCGTTATTCGGCGCCGTGGCGCTTACCTTCGCTTTGCAAATGGCAACGGTTTACGTGCCGGCGCTGAACGAGATCTTCAATACGACACCGCTCAGCGCCCAAGAGCTGGCCCTCTGCCTGGGACTATCCACCATCGCATTTTTTCTGGTCGAGTTGGAAAAGCTACTGGTGCGCAAGGATTGGTTGTATCGAACGGCCACGAGCCGATAACACCTCTGGCTATACCAAGGAGTACAGCGCTCGTAGCCAGGGTTTTCTTCGTCACCTTAGAGCGAGTTGAATGCGCATGCAAGGGAGGTTAGCTTGGGCAGAGAAGCGCAACGTGGACTACGATGTGCATCGCAGGCCTGAGATGGTCCCCTTTTACGCACAGTCAAATCGCACTAACCTACAAACGCATCAATAGCCGCGCGCTAAGTCGATCACGCCATCTACAGGCAACCCTTGCTCAAGTCTGGCTATCTTTTCTGAAATCTGGCGCACGCTCGCATTGCGTAGCGTGAGTGCCGAAATGTGAGGCGTGATCTCGATGCGCGAATCGGCCCAAAACGGATGCTCTGGCGGCAATGGCTCCTGGCGAAATACATCAAGAGTAGCCGTGGCAATCTGACCGCTGTCGAGCGCCTGTAGGAGATCTTCCTCGACCAAATGGGCGCCGCGCGCAATATTGATCACTTGAGCCCCATGCGCCAAGTGCGAAAACAGCTTCCGGTCGAGGATATTTTCTGTTTCTGCAGTGAGAGGAAGCATGTTCACCACGACGTTCAAACCATCAAGGAAACGTGGAAGTTCTTCATATCCGGCATAGGATGTCACTTGTTCGACGGCGCGTGAACTGCGGCTCCACCCTCGCACCTGAAATCCAAGCTGGGCCAAGGCAATCGCGACTGGTGCCCCTAAGGCGCCCAAGCCCATGACACCGACCGTGTGTGAAGCCGGCTCCACGCCCGCCAATGGCTGCCATCTGCGTTCATGCTGTAGGGTTGCATACGCGTTGAAACGCCGGAAGTGACGGAGCACCGCATGCAGCACATACTGGATCATCTGCGGCGCCATCCCGGCATCATCCAATTTGATCACCGGAACGTGCGATGGCAACAACCCGGGGTGCGCTCTTAAAATGTCGAGCACCACATCAACGCCGGCTCCCAGGTTAAACACGGCCTTTAGCCGGTCTCGCGCTGCCAGGACTTGCGCGATTGGCCTCCAGACCAAAGCATAGTCGGCGGCGGCATGGTCGCCTTCCGTCCATACTCGTACCCGGGCGCCCGGAAGCGCACGCGTCATTTCATCCACCCAGAGAGGCGCATCATCACCCGATTTGTAGAGAAGAATATCCATTTGTGACATTTACTTGGCAAATAACTGATTCATATTAGCGAAGGCCTTGATCTCAATCGCATTATTACTGGGATCGAAAAAGAACATCGTCGCCTGTTCACCCACCTCCCCCTGAAAGCGGATGTATGGCTCCACAACAAATTTCACGCCTTTTTTCTGTAAGCATGCAGCCAGCGCCTGCCATTCATCCATTGGCAGTACGACGCCAAAATGCGGAACCGGTACATGAACGCCATCAACCGCATTGTCTGCGTTTAGCTTCTTTTCGTGCGGTGTCAGGTGGGCGACGATTTGGTGTCCATAGAAATCGAAATCGATCCATTTGTCGGAACTGCGTCCTTCAGGGCATCCAAGCAGTCCGCCATAGAAGGCGCGTGCCTCGTCGAGATCGTTGACGGGAAAGGCGAGATGGAATGGCGAAACCGGTGTCATGACCGACTCCTTTATTGATGGAGCGGTCATTCTAGTATTTTTACGTTTGATGCAAAAACGAAATGTTATGATGCAAACCATCAATAAAATTGATGGGAAAAGAATGTTACGCGAGCTACAGACATTTGTCGCCATTGTCCGTGACGGCACATTCTCTCGCGCCGGAGAACGGCTCGGACTCACCCAATCGGCCGTCAGTGCGCAGGTCAAGAGACTCGAAGAATATTTTCGGATGGATTTATTTCATCGCGGGCGGAGACAGGCCCTTCCTACCGAAGCTGGCCGAAGATTGCTTCCACTCGCTGAAGAGATCATTTCCTTAGTGGATAGCTTGCCGCATACCCTGCGGCACGGGACGACGAAGGGATGCTTGCGTATCGGTGCGATTAACACCGCCCAGCTCGGCGTTCTGCCTGACGCCATCGTCCGATACAAAAGTGCATTTCCGCTCGTTGAATTGCACATCTCTCCCGGAGTTTCTTCAGGCTTATTCCATCTGGTTGAGGCCGGAAAGCTTGATTTGGCGATCATTGTGAAACCAACTTTTACCCTCCCTGGAGAGTTGGAGTGGCAACAGCTCTGGGGGGAACCCTATGTGCTCGTAGTACCGCCGACAATCGATGGTCATGATATTCGCACACTATTGTCTTCCCATCCGTTCCTTCGCTACGACAGAAGCTCCTATGGCGGGCGCTTAGTGCATCAGTATTTAACAAATCAGCAAATTTCCGTCCACGAGAGTATGGAACTCGATGAGCTTGAGGTCATCGTGCATATGGTGGAACGAGGTCTGGGGATCTCAATCATCCCGGCCTCAGCAAGCCTTGGTCTTGAGCGGACACAATTGCGTGTTATCGAACTGGGCGATCAGACCTTCTACCGGGAGATTGGCACTGTCGGGAGAAAAGCGAATACTGGAGGCTTGGGCAGTGCATTTCTTGCAGAACTGCGTCACGCGGTAGTGGACATGGGATCTCGGAGGTAAAGCTACCTAAGTACCAGCACGCAGTACCCCAACGGGAAGAAGAAAGGCGAAGGCAATCGCAAGAACGGCGATCGTTATCTGGCATGGCCGTTTGTCGAAGCAACCCACTTTGCGCTAGGTTACAACGATGCGGCGAAAAGCTCCTACGAGGGCGAGAAAGCCAAGACGAACGCCGTCATGGCCACCAAGGCGCTGGCGTACCAGCTGCCGTCCAGGCGATAGAGCGATTTGCCTGTGCGTGAAAGGGGGCCATCTCGGGCCTGCGATGCTCACCGTAGCTCACGTACGGTTGCGCTTCTCGGCCCGACCTGACCTCCCTTTCACTCACAATCAAATCGCTCTAGAGGCACCGGATGACACTATGCTTCCCCATCAGACACAGGAAATCATCCAGCTGGAAAACATACTCGGCTGAAACAACGAACAAATGAAGATGTCCTCTCCGTCTCGGCAGAAATGTTGCCCTTACGTCCGCACTGTTTTCTGTAACCGCCCGCTTTGGCGGTCGGCCTTGACCGCATTGAAAAACACGGAAAGCGAACTAGCCGACAGAACTCGCTCCTCCCTGTTGTTCAGGCTTGAGGGCAACGCAAGTTTCCCCATTTTTTGGGAACGGGAAAATGATTCAAACCTCTAATCAAAACTTGTTGTGAACTAGAACAGTTTGCCGATCAGTGTACTGAGCCAAGGTCGTGCCAGAGGTGAATGCGGGGTTTCGTGAAGCATGCTTCGCGCCGCCTTAGCCGGTCGCCCCCACAAGTGTGGCCGTAGACTGGACATGTACAAGATGTATATCGAGCACCACCGGCCCGAGATTGGCCACGGCCGGCGAGGCCTATACACTGTTCGGCAAACCGCTCTAACAGGCTCTTTCGTTGATGCACGATCATCCATGATTCTATGAACGGCGAAGAACGCAAGAGTCGGCATGCCATCCTTGAGAAGAAAATCTTCTATGGATTTGCCGGTTCTTTAGTGTTGTTTGTTCTCATCGGCGGGTTGGCATTTTTATTGGCGCTCAGTTATGCCACGACCCTCAGAAGAATTTCTGAAGTACAAGAAAACATGACGCTTCTTGCCGATGTCGATCGCCTCCTCAACCTTGCAGAATCCCAACAACGCATCTATCTCATTACCGGAGAAAGTCAATATCTCTCTTCAGAGCAAGCAAGGCTGGAACATAGCGAAAAACTTAATGCCGCGCTTGGGCATTTGAGGCAATATGCGGGCATGAGCGAAGCGTTCATGAAAGAACTTGAAGACCGCATTCGGCTGCGCCTTGCGCTGCTTGATCAGGTTATTACCCTGCGAGAACAGAAAGGCTTCGAGGCAGCACGAAACTTTGTCATGATCGGGGCTGGCAGAGCCCAAATGGCGCGCATCGCGGAAATGCTGCGTCAGCTGGAAGCGCAGCAAAAAACAATGCTGCGGCAGCATCACATCCAGGCCCAGCGCCGTGCACAATGGATGACATCCACCTTTGCCGTCCTGCCCGTGTTTACGGTAGCGTTTATCACGCTCATGTTCTTGCAGATTCGCCAGGAGGTGAATAATCGCCAGGCCATGGAGAAGACGTTGCGCGAACGAGAAGCAAGTTTGCATGGCGCCATGGATGCCGCGGTGGATGGCATCATCACCATTGATCATCAAGGTATCGTTCAAAGCATCAATCCTGCCGCCAAGCGCATGTTCGGCTATACAGCCGATGAAGTGATCGGGCGAAACGTTTCCATGCTCATGCCGGAACCTTATCACAGCGAACATGATGCCTATTTGAAGCACTATCTCTCAACGGGAGAGAAACGAATCATCGGCATTGGCCGTGAAGTTTCCGGTAAGCGCAAGAACGGCGAAGTATTTCCGTTGGAACTTGCGGTCGGCGAAACCTGGGCCTCCGGCAATCGCATTTTTATCGGCACTATCCGCGATATCACGGCACGGAAGAATGCTGAACAGGAGCAGACACGCCTAATGAACGAATTGCGGGCGGCGAATGAAGAGCTCATGAACTTCTCGTACGTGGTGTCGCACGATCTGAAGGCGCCATTGCGCGGAATCGGTTCCTTGGCCAACTGGCTTATTGAAGACTACGCCAGCAAACTCGACGAGGAAGGCAACAAGCATTTGCAAATGCTGATCGGCCGCGTGCGGCGCATGGATGGATTAATCGACGGGATACTAGAGTATTCGCGCGTGGGACGTCTGCGCGAAACGGAATCCGAGCTTGATATCGAGAAAATCGTGCAGGGAACGATCGAGCTTCTCGATGTGCAGGAAAACATCGAGGTTTCGGTAGAAACACCGCTTCCGCGCCTGTTTGCAGAAGCAACGCGCATCCAACAAACTTTTCAGAATCTGATCGGCAATGCGGTCAAGTACATGGACAAGCCGCACGGAGAAATCCGGATCGGATGTCACGCGCAGGGGCGCATGTGGCATTTTTATGTCTGCGATAACGGACCGGGAATTGAAGAGCGGAACTTCGACAAGATCTTTCAACTCTTTCAGACATTGGCCCCGCGCGACAGAGTCGAAAGCACCGGAGTTGGTCTAGCCATCGTCAAAAAGATTGTGGAGATGTACGGCGGGCGAATCTGGGTCGAGTCGACACGCGAAAAAGGCAGCTGTTTCCACTTCACCTTGCCAAAGTATGCAGGGCAAAACACGCAATATGCGGAGGTCAAAGATGCGAACAGAAAGACCTATTCTCCTGGTTGAAGACGACCAGATCGACATCATGACCGTCCAGCGGGCGCTACGCGATCTTGCCGTGCTCAATGCGCTGGTCACCGCCGAGAACGGCGAGGACGCAATACGCTATCTACAGGATGACAATAACAAGCCAGGACTGATCCTGCTCGACCTGAATATGCCCGTGATGAACGGGATCGAATTTCTTAAAGTAATTAAGTCGGATGCTCGGCTCAAGTGCATCCCGGCCGTGGTCCTGACTACATCGACCGAGCAGCGTGACAAATACCAAAGTTATGAACTCGGCATTGCCGGCTACATGACCAAGCCTGTCGACTACCGGAAGTTCGTCGATCTGATGCGTACGATCGACACGTACTGGACCTTGAGCGAAACGATTTGAAGGCAAGGCATGAAAGCGCAGCAGGTAGAACACTCGCCGACAGAGCTTCAGGCGTTCATGCCAGAAGTCCGGATATTAATCATCGAAGACGAAGAGGTCGATCGCATTGCCTGCCGGCGAGCGCTTGCGAAGCATCCATCATGGCGGTGCAGCTTCGAAGAAGCCGAACTGGGCCTGGAAGGATTGCGTTTGCTTACCTCACATCGCCCGGATTTCGTATTGCTCGATTATCGCCTGCCCGATGTCAGCGGAATTGAAGTTCTGGAACGAATTACCGCAGAACGGCCCAACACCATGGTGATCCTCCTGACCGGCTGCCAAGAACTGGATGTCGCAGTCGAAGCAATGAAACTGGGGGCCTGCGACTATATGGTGAAGGATACCGAGCGTAATTATCTTCATCTGTTACCGCATGCGCTAGAGCGGGCAATGGCCCAACGCCATCTTCAACTCGAAAAAATGCATGCAGAAGAAGAGTTGAAAACCGCTTACAATGCGCTGGAAAAACGTGTCGCAGAACGAACAGAAGAGCTTGTGCGCACCAATGAAGCATTGTTCGAGGAAAGAGAGCGTGCATTGATTACGCTGCGCTCGATTGCGGATGCTGTCATCGTGACCGATGTTCATGGGAACCTTACTCAACTCAACTCGGCTGGCGAGAAGCTGCTTGGTCAGCAAAGTGCCGATATTTTAGGCAAACCGCTTTCCTCCGTATTGCCCTTGCTGTCGGAGGCGACACGCCTGCCTGTCGATGCCGCAGTCTGGAAAAGTATTCTGGGAGAAAATATCGCAACGCCTGGGGAACCGTGCATTCTGCTCAATGCGATCGGCCATGAAGCCGTGATCATGATTTCAGCGGCACCGATTCGCGATCGGCACAGCAAGGCCACTGGTTCGGTCGTCGTATTGCATGATGTTACGAAAGAGCGCACCCGCCTCCATCTGCTGGCCTATCAGGCAACGCATGACACCTTGACCAACCTTCCGAACCGGACGCTTTTCCTTGATCGGCTTGCACATTATCTGGCCCACGCCAGACGGCATGATGAAAAGCTCGCCGTCGTGTTCCTCGATCTCGACGGGTTCAAGGCCGTCAACGACAAGTTTGGACATTCGGCGGGAGACTCTCTGCTCAAATCGGTGGCACAACGCCTCAAGCGTTGTGTACGCAAGGATGACAGCTTAGCGCGCCTTGCCGGAGATGAATTTACTTTGATCCTTGCCGGCCCGGATGCGGAACGTGGCGCGGATCATGTTGCCGCCAAGGTGATCGGAGAGCTATGCACTCCCTTCGAGATTGACGGCAAGGAGATTCAAATCGGCACAAGTGTCGGCATCAGCGTCTATCCAGACGACGGCAGTGACGTCGACGTGCTGGTGCAGAAGGCGGATATAGCGATGTACCGCGCCAAAGCGGACGGCGGCAAAGGGTATCACTATTTTTCCAAAATGCCGCGGTAACACTCATTCAGAAAGGCCGATTTGTCGCTGCCGATGCCGTCCTTGCGCAGGCACCTTCTGCTGCACTCCGCGCAAGAACGTCATCTTGGTTATTACGCTTACTCCTAATACGGACGCACGTTGTAGTAAGTGAATACCTGCCCGCTCCAGGTGCGTTCCGCCATCGACGGCCAGTGGTCCTTGCCGAAGCCAGACGAGCGTTCCTTGTCGACATCAAGCACGAAGCAGTGCTAATGGGCATCCATTGTCAGGACAGAGCACGGAATGGCAAACAGTTTGTTGCCAATGCCCCGTAAGCCGCCAAAGGACAGCACGGCATAGGCGATGCGTCCGGTCGGCACATCAATCATGATGTGCACGATTTCGCCCAGTCTCTCGCCTAGGCGATTCGTACGTATAACCTGAGTTCGGGATAAGCCAGTTCAGGAACATGTAGGCGCTGTGAAGGCAAGAGGTAAGCGCGGCTTGTTCGGTAGTCAGGCAATAAGCGATGATGCCGGCCATCCGATTGACCAGAAAGCGCCATAGGAACGATGGCGGGTATGCTCGACCTGGCACAGGTTTTTCAATTCGTCGAACACAGTTTCAATGAGGGATCGGCGCCGCAGAAGTGCCTGATCAAAGGACGAGTGCTGAACCGACGTCATGTTCTTGCACACTTTGGTGATGAACTACACCTGCTGCTGGCGAAGTCGTTCGACCAGCCACTGGGCGACATAGCCTTTATCTGCATAGACAAGGCCACGCCCAAGGCACGTGAAACGCCCTACGTATGCCACTCCCAGAGTGATGCCATCACCTGCCAAACGGAACCATCTCTCAATCTCAGTGAGAGAACTTAACAATGAGGATAAATATGGCTTTGTATTGAGCAGGATACGGTGCTAAATTTACCATATCCCCATCTGGAACTAGAGGCATTGCCATGTTTCTCAAAACGTACGCAACGTCGCTCTTGATCGGTGCCTCCTTTCTTCTCGCTGCGCCTTATGCGTTAGCGGAAACAAAATCGGTGAAAATGGTGGTCACCGCTGCCATGACCTCTTTAAAAGGCGTGCCCGTCTACGATGAAATAGCGAAGTATTTCTCCGACAAGCTGGGATGGAATGTCAAAGTCGTGTCCAATCTGTCCTATGCCGAATCCGACAATATGCTGGAGAAAGGCGTTATCCAAGTCGGTTTTGTTTGTGGCTTGCCTTACATCCATAAGTTTGCCGAGGGCAAATATGAGCTTCTCGCCGTGCCTGTCATGTCAATGAAGAAAGGTACGTTTTCTGATGCCAAGGGTTACGATGATGTCCCTGGAAAATATTATTCATACACCATCGTGCATAAGGATTCACCTCTCAAGTCGTGGGCCGACCTCAAGGGAAAAACTTATGCCTTCAGTGAAATGGGAAGCAATTCCGGCTATAACCTGCCGAGAGCCAAATTGGTGTCGATCGGCGCCAAGGATTGGACGTATTTTTCAAAGGTTATCGTCAGCGGCTCTCATGAAGAATCCATTCGCCTCGTTGCAACTGGCGCTGTAGATGCAAGCTCCGTGGATTCACTGGTGCTCGATTATGATCGTTTCGTCAAAGATGCCGCAGCGTTGAATGTGCGCATCATCGATCATCTCGGGCCCGCCGGAATTCCACCCGTAGTCGTCAGCAAAAAGGCGGATCCGTTCATCAAAGAAGCATTGATGGATGTTATGCTCAATATGCATAAAGATCCTGAAGGTAAAAAGATCTTAGCTAGAGCAATGGTGAAGCGTTTTGCCCCGCCCAACGACCGAAACTATGACGACATCCGTATGGCTGAAAAAATGGCAAAGAACATCGGTTTTGTCGATTATAAAGATGAGAAGTAAGGCGACGCCAAGACGTCGCGTCGCGCAGGTATAAGTTGCGCGATGTTTACCCAGGAATTGCCATGCGCCAAGCGGCTTCGCGGGCAGAGAAAATGACTTACTCGGCGCAGCCAATCAGCGTAGCCATAAAGATAGGGAGAACCTATAGGCATGAATAGAGGGGGGTATGCGCTTCTTGGCCATTAACAAACTGAACTTGCTCGGCATCGGGAGCAAGCTAAGCTTGGGTTTTGGCATTTTGGTTGGCATTACGCTGCTGGTCGTGGTTTTAGGCTTTATCGCGGGAAAAGGTGCAATCAAAAATATTAACGTCACCCAAAAAGTGCGGGAACCCATCTCACTAACGGCTTCGGAAGCGCAAGCCAATCTTCTTAAAATGCAACGGCATATGCGTGGCTACCTGGTTTCAGGAAATACACGCGATGCGCATAGCTATCAGGTTTTCAAAAAGGACTTTGAAGAAAAGCTGGCCGCTCTCCAGTCCATGCTGGCAAGATCGGCCGGGAGCAAAGATGATCAGCTTGTTGCCGAACTCGCGAAGATTTATCAGGAATGGGCCAAGCTCGTTCCTCAACTCTTCACTCTGCACGATAATCCCCTCGAAAACCGTCTTGCTCTCCAACTGGCGCGCGTGGAAGTACAGCCCTTGCAAGTGCAAATGACCCGTGAAATTGCAGATCTCCTGAAAATCTGGGACACGCAAAGGCCATCGCCTGCGCGACAGGATAGCCGCTTGATCGCGGATGATCTGGCTCGCTTTCAATCTTCATTTGAAGCGAGGGTATCCAGTCTTGCTGCGTTCGCGGCATCAGGTGAAAGAAGTTTTAAACTTGCTTATAGTTCTCAGTCAGCCGTCGATAGTGCGAATTGGGACAGGATAGCTGCCAAACGGCCGCTCTTGTCGAATGCGCAGCAGAGGCACCTGGATAGAATGGCGCAATTGCGTACAGAGATTACAGACCTCGCGCAAAAAATTTTCGATGTGATGGCTAGCGAACGCGAATATGAAGATATTTATCTGTACCGCACGCAGGTGGTGCCGCAAGAAGAACGGATGCTGGCTTTGCTGGGAGAAGTCACTGCACATCAACAGACCCTGCTGCGAGCGGATCTCGATCAGGCGCGCCATAGTCTTGCCACTGCACATTTGCGCTCCGTCATTGGTGGACTGATCGCTGTTGCTGTCGGCATTGCGATGGCATTGGTCCTGCGGCAACACATCGTTGGCACGCTACGCCGCCTCACCCGAGTGGCAGAGCAAGTGACGGAGGGAGATCTTTCAGTGCGTGCCACAGTAGAGTCCCCGGATGAGATCGGCGTGCTGGCCCAGGCAATCAATACCATGACTCAACGGTTAGTCGAAACAATAGGCAATCTGGAGTCGGTATTTGCAGAAGCACGGCATGCCAAGGAACAGGCTGAAGTGGCGAATCAGGCGAAGAACATTTTTCTGGCCAATATGAGCCATGAATTGCGCACCCCCTTAAACGGCATTTTGGGCTACGCGCAACTCTTAAAGCGCGATAAAGCAACGCTGACTGAACGCCAGTTGTCTGGCTTGCATACGATTCAAAAAAGTGGCGAACATTTACTGGTAGTCATTAACGATTTGCTGGATTTTTCCAAGCTCGAAGCCGGCAAAGATGAAGTTTATGTCAACACTGTCAGTCTGCCCGTTTTTTTGACGGTTATCAGCGACATCATCCGTATCAAGGCAGAGCAAAAAGATATTGCTTTCATTTGTAGCACGCCTTCGCCTCTGCCTAAATTCGTCCAAATGGATGAAAAGCGCTTGCGTCAGGTCTTGCTGAATTTGCTAGGCAATGCGGTGAAGTTCACCGACCAGGGCGAAGTCGAACTCAACGTACAGGTATTGTCGATTCATGCCACGAAGGCCAATCTGTGCTTCGAAGTGCGGGATACTGGCGTTGGGATAAGCCCGGACCAATTCGAAACGATCTTCCAGCCGTTCGAACAAGTAGGCGCCATGCAGCAACGTCAATGCGGAACCGGTTTAGGATTGGCGATCAGCCGCGGATTCGTTCGGTTAATGGGAAGCGACATCCATGTGCAAAGCAAATTGGGGAAAGGCAGCGTATTCTGGTTTGAATTGTCGGTGCCGGTTGTCGATGATCTCACTGATTCATCATCCGAAAAAGCGGTAGTGAGCAGTTATCGCGGGCGGCGCCAGAAAATCCTGATTGTGGAAGATGTCGATGCAAACCGTCGCATTTTGGCGGATTTTCTCTCCAGCGTCGGCTTTGAAATCTATCAGGCAGCCAATGGTCAGGAAGGCGTTGAACAAGCTAAGGCGGCCCAACCCGATCTGATCCTGATGGATATCAGGATGCCCGTCATGGACGGCTTTGAAGCGACGCGCCAGATTCGCCAGATTCGGGATTTACAGTCAACACCGATTATCACTATTTCCGCCAGCGCGACACCAGCAGACAAAGCAGAAACCTTTGCGGCCGGCTCTACCGCGTTTTTGTCGAAGCCCATCGACCATGATCTTCTGTTAGAAAAAATCAGCCTACAGCTGGGCCTGGTTTTGGAGTACGAACAACAAGAAGCAAGCGATCAAGAAATCAATAGTCGCGACATACTGATCATGCCGCCATGGGAAGAAATGGAAGCGTTGCATCAGTTAGCGAGACTAGGCAATATGCAACGCATTAATCAACATGCTGACCATCTTGCTTCATTGGATGCACGTTATGGCCCATTTGCGGAAAAGCTGCGATCTCTCGCAAAAGGCTACCAGTCCAAGGCGATTTTGGAATTGGTCAAACAATACCTGGATCGTACTGTGCACTAGGCGGATGAACGCGCTTCGTAACCGCTCACCCCGCAGTGTTCGCCGCGTCTCAATAAGTTGACCAGACAGGTTGAGCATTTCCGACAGTGTTGTGCCATTCCTGCTGACAAGCTGACACTGTATCGAATGCAGGTTGATCGAACGGTCATGGGAATCGATCTTCGCAACGGCCGCTGCGCATGAAGACGCAGGCGGAAGCGCAATCGTTCATCGAGGCGTTGTGGCCGCTGATGCGCGAACAGACTTTGATGGGAAAGTTCAGAGTCTGCCCCCATATATACACGCCGGGCGGATATGGCATGTCCATGCTGCCTTCCGTTGTCTTGAAAACGTCGACGCCCGCGAAGCGGTCATTTCGGGGCTCTATCGCACGGCCTGTCTACTCGCTGTCTACGCTTCGCAGCGCCGGTTGTCCGGCGCCACGTAAGACTCGCTTCCGGCTGGCAGCCAACCTTTGCCGGGTGGGCTTTTCACCCACTGGGTTCCTCCACACAACAAGCGCCAGATGATGCGGCACGAGGTGGGAGTGATGCCACGATTTCTTGCTCTATTTGCGTCAGCAACGGCCGCGCCTGAAGGATGATTGTCCGCGCTTGCTCAATATTTCCGGCTTTGCATACTTGTTCCAGCGACGCCCACAAGTCCGCCAAGCCGTTTGCGCCCGCCGAGCGTGCACTAGATTTATAGCAGTGCCCTAGTTGCCCCATCAGGCTGAAGTTTTCCTGCGCCAGCGCAGCCTCGATTTCATCCATCCCTTTCCACGTCGTTTCCAAAAACAGGAGCGCGAACTTGCGCACCTTTTCGGGATTGTTCTTGAACTGGTGTGCCAATGCCCCTAGGTCGATGAGATGTGCGCCGCTTGCCTGCGCGTTGCCACGCGCCGCATCAATAACGACGGCAGCCTCGGTGTCCGCCACGGCATCTAGCGCCAGAGCTGCACGCTGCGGCATATATTTCATTAATTCAGCATACAAGCGCTCCGGCAGAATTGGCTTGGTAATGAAATGGTCCATGCCGGCTGCCAGACAGCGCTCCTGGTCTTCCCGCCTCGCATTGGCGGTCATCGCGATGACCCACAAGTCTGCCAGTGCTGGGTCGGCACGAATCCGCCGCGTCGTTTCCAGGCCGTCCATGACGGGCATCTGTACATCCATCAGCACACAATCGAAGCGCGTGGCACGCAGTAGTTCGAGCGCTTCCTGCCCATGGCTGGCAATGCGTACCTTTGCACCGACTGCTTCGAGCAATTCGGTAACCACCTGCTGATTGAATCGATTGTCTTCGACCACCAGAATGCGCGCACCCATGAAGGCCGACCGATCGGACGCCGGGCTTTCCGCCAGCCCATGCGTAGCCCGCTCCGGCCGGGAACTGGCTGGCGCGGCGTCCTTGCCTAAGCTCACGGTAAACCAGAATGTGCTGCCATGGCCCCGCAGGCTCTCAACGCCGATCTGCCCGCCCATTTGTTCGACCAGACGCTTACTGATGGCTAGCCCCAGGCCAGTGCCACCATACTTGCGTGTGGTGGAGGCATCCGCCTGGTGGAACGACTCGAACAAATGCGCCAATTCCTGCTGGTTTATGCCGATGCCGCTGTCCTGTACTTCAAAACGTAGCTGGCACATGGTGCCGTCTTCATCCAACATTTTGACGCGCATCACGACGAAGCCGTTGGCGGTGAACTTGATCGCATTGCTGGCAAAATTAATGAGCACCTGGCTCAGACGCAACGCATCCCCGCGCAACTGGCGTACGAGGCCGGGATCTATCTCGACCGTGAAGGTCAACCCCTTGGCCGTTGCTTTTTCCAGCATCTGGTCGGCGACATTCTTGACCAGCGTATCGAGGTCGAAGGCGACTGTCTCGATGCGCAGCATGCCGGCCTCGATCTTGGAGAAATCGAGAATGTCGTTGATCAGCCCCAACAGGTGCCGGCCGGCGACGTGGATTTTGCTCACGTAGTCGCGCTGCTTTGGATTGAGATCGGTGGCCAGCGCCAGATGTGCCATGCCGATCACGCTGTTCATTGGTGTACGGATCTCGTGACTCATGTTGGCAAGGAACTCACTCTTTGCACGGGTGGCTGCTTCTGCCATTTCCTTGGCTTTTTGCAGCTCCCGTCCAATCCGGCTTTTCGTTTCGAGTTCTTCCGTTAGCAGAGCGTTTGCGGCCGCCAGCTCTGTCGTCCGCGCCAAGACACTCGCTTCCAGATCGGCTGCCCTGGATTCCAGAGCGATACGTGAAGCCTTCAGCGAATCGGCCATGGTGTTGAGGGCGACGGCCATTGCGGCAAATTCCTTCTGTTTGGGCGGCTCGATATGGCTTTCAAGATTGCCTGCTGCAATCTGTTGCGCAAATAGCATTGAGCTGCGCACCGAGTGGCTTATGTGGCGGGCAACCATCAGGGCGACCACAAAACCAATCAAGGCCGCTGCTACGCTCGCAATAATGATGGCACGCGAAGTAAACCGTGCTTCTTCGTGCATCTTGTACTGGGTGCGTTCGACCTCCTGGAGCGCGCTTGCATACAGGTTTTGCAGCAAAGGCTCGAAGGTGTGAGCGGCGGCGATATACCTTGCTTTTGCCAGAGTTAGCTGATCGTTGAGCTCGACAAAGGTTTCGAACGACTTCAGATAGCTGTCAATAAGGCCGATTAGTTTTTCCTTTTCCTGCTTGCTGCCATGAGCGAGGATATCAGCCTTGAGCAGCGCAACGCCGTTTCTGGTCTGCTGAATGTCGCTTTCCTTACCGTGCGTGAGGAAATCCTTTTCAGCCCAACGCATCATTAGAACGCTGTTCACCAATCGATCCGACTTTTCCTGCAGCACCCGCGCTTCGATCGCATGTACATTTTCGCGCATCAATCCCTGTAGGCCGGTTTGATCATCGCCGAGGCGCATATAGAGATCTGCCGCGATGAGAAAACCGCTTTCATACTCATTCAGCGCGTCGTTGAGCGCACTTATGGTTTTGGTAATTTCAACCTGCGGCATGAGTGCACGAATCTCCCGCAGGTTATCCTTTGCGTCGGTCAGCCGTGCGCGAAAAAAAGCGACATGGTGTGATTTTTCTTGGTGAAAACCGAGATCCCGGTCATTCAAATAAAAATCTCTTTCAT
>CBHCMF010000026.1:0-28619 GCA_965974465.1 uncultured Noviherbaspirillum sp. | reverse complement strand
GAGCAGAAGCTTCCCAAGCTTACGACGAGGGTTCGATTCCCTTCACCCGCTCCAGTCAATCGGGCACCGATCGGGTGCCTTTTTTATTGGCATGGCGCAACTATTTCATCTTTGACCGAGCATGTCCCACGATCACGACGACAGCAGCAAACAAATGCTGTATGACCCGACCGAACGCCGCATTCGTAGCTTTGTCACGCGCGCCGGGCGCTTGTCGACCGCGCAGGCGAAGGCAATTGAGACCCTGAGTCCGCAGTTCTGCATTCCGTATGAGAAGGCGCTATTCGATTTCAACCAGGCATTCGGGCGCACGGCACCAACAGTGCTGGAGATCGGTTTTGGCATGGGAGATACTACGGCGAAGATTGCTGCTGGCATGCCGGAAAAGAATTTCGTCGGCGTAGAGGTACACACGCCGGGTGTCGGCGCTTTGCTCAAGCTGATCGGCGAACAGGCGTTGACCAATCTGCGCATCATCCAACACGATGCCGTTGAAGTCGTGACGCACATGATTGCGCCAGATTCGCTGGCGGGTGTGCATGTATTCTTCCCCGACCCTTGGCATAAAGCACGGCATAATAAGCGACGCCTGATCCAGGCGCCATTTGTGCAGTTGCTGACATCGCGGCTCATGCCGGGAGGCTATCTGCACTGCGCGACGGACTGGCAGGAGTATGCGGAGCAAATGCTGCAGGTATTGAGCGATGAACCTATGCTGAAGAATACCGCCGACGGCTATGCGCCCCGTCCGGCGTATCGGCCGGTGACCAAGTTCGAGAACCGTGGTCTGCGGCTTGGGCATGGCGTATGGGATGTGGTGTTTATCAAACGCTGATGGGGCATTCCCAACGGGGTGATGCATGCCAACACAGGTTGCAACACAAACGCTCGAAGTGCCTTAGCCCATCTCGGCGATCAACGACACAATCTCCTCGCCATAGCTTTCCAGTTTTCTTTCACCGACACCGGATATATTGCGCAGATCGTCAAGCGAAACCGGTTTTGTTTTGGCAATCTCGCGCATGGTCGCATCGTGGAAGATCACGTACGCTGGCACATTATGCTTGCGCGCTGTCTCGACGCGCCATGCTCGCAATTTCTCAAAGAGCACCTGTTCGGTTGCAGACAGACCGCTGTCCACCGCATCGCTTTTCGGCCTGAAGGCTTCGCGCTTTTTCTTGGTCGCCTTTTGATATTGCCGCAATTGCACCTTGCGTTCGCCACGCAGGACGGGACGCGCTTCTGCGGTAAGTTTTAGCGAGCCATAGGCATCGTGGTCGACCATCACCAGTCCTAAGGCGATGGCCTGACGCAGGATCGTGCGCCATTCGGCTTCACTGGTTTCGGTGCCAATGCCAAACGTGGAAAGCTTGTCATGGCCCCACTGCTTCACCTTTTCCGAATCGACGCCGCGCAGTACGTCGATTACATGCCCTGCACCGAAGCGCTGATCAACACGATAGATCGTCGATAGCAGCTTTTGCACTTGCACCGACCCATCGTAGGAAACTGGTGGATTGAGGCAGATGTCGCAGTTGCCACAGGAGCTGGAGGCTTGACCAAAGTAGTCGAGCAGACGCACGCGACGACAGTTTGACGTCTCGCACAGACCGAGCATCGCGTCGAGCTTGGCGCCTTGCACGCGCTTGAAGGTCTCGTCAGCCTCCGACTCGTCGATCATGCGACGCTGCTGCACCACATCCTGCAAACCATAGGCCATCCAGGCGTCGGCGGGAGCACCGTCGCGACCGGCACGGCCGGTTTCCTGATAATAGCCCTCGATACTCTTGGGCAAGTCGAGATGGGCGACAAAACGCACATCCGGTTTATCGATGCCCATGCCAAAAGCGATGGTTGCCACCATCACGATCGATTCTTCCCGCAAGAAGCGGGCTTGGTTGGCAGCCCGCGTCGCATGGTCCATGCCGGCGTGGTATGGCAAGGCGGTTAAACCGTGCTCGTTCAGAAATTCGGCTGTTTCCTCGACCTTTTTGCGCGACAGGCAGTAAACGATGCCGGCATCGCCCGGATGTTCTTCTCTGATGAAATCGAGCACCTGTTTGCGGCCGTTCGTCTTTTCAACAATCTGATAGCGGATGTTAGGCCGGTCGAACGAAGAGACGAATTGCATGGCCTCGTCGAGCTGGAGGCGGTGTGTAATCTCTGCACGCGTCTGTGGATCGGCGGTCGCCGTCAGTGCGATGCGTGGCACCTGCGGAAAGCGCTCGTGTAGGATGGACAGTTTGATGTATTCAGGCCGGAAATCATGCCCCCATTGCGATACGCAATGCGCTTCATCAATGGCGAACAATGCTATGTTGGATGCCTCTAGCAGTTCGAGACAACGGGGTGTCATCAGGCGCTCCGGCGCGACATAGACCAAGTCGAGATCACCGTTACGCACGGCACGTTCAGTGCGCTTCGCCTCATCAAAGCTTTGGGTGGAGTTCAGGTAGGCGGCGCGCACGCCGACTTCGGCCAGCGCATCGACTTGATCCTGCATCAGCGCAATCAGCGGCGAGACGACCACGCCAACACCGTCACGCAGAAGTGCGGGAATCTGGTAACACAGGGATTTGCCGCCACCGGTCGGCATCAGCACGAGGGCGTCACCACCACGGGCGACGTGGTTCACGATTTCGGCTTGCTGACCGCGGAAGGAAGCGTAGCCAAAAACTGTCTGCAGAACGTGCAACGCCCGGTCGTTATCCATTTGTTCAGGCATCCGCGTATTCTAATCCGCCCAATTCACTGTGCCGCTATATGCAGTGGCGATGACGATCAAGCCGAACACGATGCGATACCAAGCGAAGAGCGTGAAGTCATGCGAGCTGATATAGCGCAACAGCCAGCGCACGCACAGGAAGGCTGAGATGAAGGAAGAAATCGCACCGACACTGAACCAAGGCAAGTCCGCTGCCGACAGCTGCGCCCACTCCTTGTACACTGAGTAAATCGTTGCGGCGAACAGGGTCGGTATTGCGAGAAAGAAAGAAAACTCCGTCGCGGCCTTGCGTGACAGGCCGAACAGCATGCCACCGATGATGGTCGCTCCAGACCGGCTTGTGCCTGGAATGAGTGCAAATGCTTGTGCTGCACCGACCTTCAGCGCATCGAGGGGCGTCATATCGTCAACCGATGCGACGCGCACGGTGACGGCATTTCGATTGCGGCGCTCCATCCAGAGAATGACCACACCGCCGATGATGAAGGCAAGCGCGACCGGCACAGGAGAAAACAACTTATCCTCGATTGCCTTGTGAAACAGAAAACCCAAGAGAGCAGCAGGCAGAAAAGCAATGAGCACGTTAAGCGCAAAGCGCTGCGCCTTACTATCGCTGAATAAGCCGAACAATACATTAGCTATCCGGGCGCGGTATTCCCAGCACACGGCCAGCATGGCCCCGGCCTGAATGGCAATTTCAAATACCTTAACCTTCCCACCAGTGAAATCGAGCAGACTGGCAGTGAGAATAAGGTGGCCAGTAGACGAAATTGGTAGAAACTCCGTCAAGCCTTCGACAATACCCATGATAAGCGCCTTAAGCGCGAGTGTGACATCCATGTGCTGTGTTATTTAGTGCGTTGGCGAATCAACAAAAAACCCGCGTGGAACGACGCCGCGCGGGTCGGAAATGCAGAAAAGATGCGTTATCTTGCGGGCTCAAAGGTTACCACGAGACCGCTCGGTCTGGTCGTGATTTTGGTGGGATTAAACATGGTGCCGGCATAACGAAGGTCTTCTGGACGGAAGGTGTAAAGAGGAACGTCTTTCAATAGCTGTTCGGCCAGAATACTGCCGATACGGGTGAGCTGGTTGGCGTACAGCGGATCGAGCCCATTAATGTTGAATGTCTCGACACGTGGGTCCGCCAGCAGCAGCGCATTGCGCGCAGGGTCAAAGCGCAGCTGGCCCGACACGGCGAAATTGCCGGTCCAGGATTTTTTCAGGAATGGTGGCGCTACCGTGGTATCCATGCTGGTCAGGATACGATTCGATTCCGGTTGCAGCATGACGCGCGGATTAGTGACGCGGATGTCCAAGAGTTCAAGGACACGATTATTGAACGGGAAACGTTTGGAAATCGATTCCTGCAAGGTTGCCAGTGGAATTTCAACGTCACGTGAGCCAAGCAGTGTTGCGCACGAGGACAGGACAAGCGTCATGGCAATCCAGGCAAATAATAAAACACATCGTTGTTTCATCGTCTCTCCATCAGGATGTGAGTTGATCAAGGCGGTGTAGATAGTGCAATGCATATTCGCGCGAATCACCACACATCTCGGTCGATGGCTGTAGACTCTCGCACACTGCGGGGCGTTCCGGCTTGCCGAAAATCATGCATTGATTCTGTTCGTTGAGTTGAATGCAGCGCACGCCAGCGGACTTGCCGTGTGGCATGCCTGGTATGGAGGAGGAAATCGACGGCGCAATGCAACAGGCGCCACAGCCGGCGCGACAAGAAGGTTTATTCATAACGTAGAGCCTGAATCGGCAGCATGGAAGCAGCCTTGCGAGCGGGATAAAAGCCGAAAAAAATACCGATCGCCGCAGAGAATCCCACGGCCAATAGGATTGATTGTGGCGATAATCGGGTGGCCCAGCCTGTCAACTCGCCCACGAGGTAGGACCCGACAACGCCAAACACGATCCCGACAAAGCCGCCGATCAGCGACAGCGTCACTGCCTCGACCAAAAACTGCGTCAGGATATCCTTGCCGCGTGCGCCAACAGCCATACGCAAGCCAATTTCCCGCGTGCGCTCAGTCACCGACACCAACATGATATTCATGATGCCGATGCCGCCGACAAGCAAAGAAACCGACGCCACGGCTGCCAACAGGAGCGTCATGATACGTGATGCCTCTTCCTGTGCCTGCAGAATTTCCGTCAGGTTGCGTATGGTGAATCCCTCCTCCTGTCCGGGTTGCGCCCGCTGACGTTGGCGCAGCAGTTCGCGGATCTGTTCCTCTGCTTCCTTCATGTCCGCGCCATCGCGCACCTTGACTTGAATGGTGCCAATGCGCCGCAGCTTGCCCTGTGTATTGCCGAACAATCGATTGCGCGCCGTCGCCAGCGGCAACATCACGACGTCGTCCTGATCCTGTCCTAGCATGCTCTGCCCCTTGCGATCGAGCACACCAATGATGGTGAAGGGCACCTTGCGGATGCGAATTGTTTGGTCGATCGGGTCCATATCGCCGAAGAGTTGGCGAGCGACGGTCTGACCGACAAGCGCGACCTTGGCATTGCCGTTCAGCTCGGCCTGGTCGAACATACGCCCGGACAGCAAAGGCCATTCTCGTGCCTCGAAGTAGTCTGGATTGACGCCATAGATCTGCGTGGACCAGTTGGCACCGGCGGCAACCACTTGCTCAGTGCGTCGGTTAGACGGCGCGGCAACCTGTACTTCCGGAATCTCGCGCACAATGGCGGCGGCATCGTCCTCGGTCAACGTCTGGTTAGCACCAGCGCCCAGCCGAACGCCGGAGGAGGTGGTGGAACCGGGCAGAATGATCATCAGATTCGAGCCGAGACTATTGATCTGTTCTTCGACGCGCAGTTGTGCGCCGGTGCCGACTGCGATCATGGTGATGACAGCGCCAACACCAATGATGATACCCAGCATGGTCAACATGGAACGCAGCTTGTTCACGCGTAAGGCGTTGATCGCAATGCGCAAGGTCGCCAGCAAGTTCATGCGTTCTCTCCCGCCACAGGGAGGTGGGCCAGCGCCACCTCGGCATCCTGCGGCTGATTAGGCTGGTCCGAAATCACCTGGCCATCACGAAAAAACACGATACGCGACGCAAACGCGGCAATGTCATGTTCATGCGTGACGATCACGATGGTCATGTCCTGCTGGTTCAATTTCTGCAGCAAGGCCATGATTTCGACGCTGGTGCGCGAATCGAGCGCGCCGGTAGGTTCATCGGCCAGAATCAGCGAAGGTTGATTGACCAGCGCGCGCGCGATGGCGACGCGTTGCTGCTGCCCACCGGATAATTGCGCCGGGCGATGGTCCATGCGTTCGCTTAGGCCAACTTCGGTGAGACATTGCATGGCACGTCGCCAGCGTTCAGCAGCCGGTATATTGGCGTACAAGAGCGGTAATTCCACATTGTCGAGTGCACTGGTGCGTGGTAACAGATTGAATTGCTGAAAAACAAAACCGATCCGCTTATTGCGGATCGCTGCCAGTTCATCGCGGCTCAATGTCGACACATTGTCTCCAGCAAGCAGGTAATCGCCGGAGGTGGGTGAGTCAAGACAGCCGAGGAGATTCATGAACGTCGATTTGCCGGAGCCGGATGCGCCCATAATTGCGACGAACTCGCCCTCGTCGATGGAGAGCGACACACCCCGCAAGGCATGCACCACGTTCGTGCCCATCACATATTCCTTGACCAGATTGTCGGTCCGGATCAGCGGCATCAGAACATCCTTGGTCCGACAGGCAGACGCGATCGTGAGGTTTCTGCCTGTTGTGGCTGAACGATGCCGGTAATGATTTCCATGCCTTCTTTTACGTCTGGCGAAATGACTTCCGTCGCGGTGCCGTCGCTCAGACCGAGTCGCACCTCGATTGCCTTTGGTGTGCGCTTCTCATCGAGTGTATAAAGCCGCCCACGTACGCCGCCAGTGCGGTCACCATTTTCGGCGAGGATTTGTTCGTATTTCGCTTTTTGTTCGGGCGTCAGCATTTCCATGATCTGTGCACGCATTTCACTGCGATGCCGTTCTGCCAGCTTCTGGCGCTCGCCATCCGGCGTGTCACGCAGCGCCATGAATTTCTCGCGCATGCTGTCGTAGACGGTATCAAGCTTGGCTTTCTGCGTGTCGTTCAGTTGTAAGTCCTTTTCCAGACGCTCACGCTGGGCACGCATTTGCGTACCGGGGCCACCTGAACCACCATTCGCTGGTGCATTGGTTTCTGCCATTGACTTGTCATTGGCAGCGGCGCCTGGGGGGCGGAAGCGCAACGCAGCGTTGACGACCTTGAGTGCATCGTTGCGGCTGTCAGTCACGATGCGAACATTGGCTGTCATGCCCGGCAACAGTTCCCTATTCGGATTGGTGGCGCTGATGATGACGGTGTAAGTCACCACGTTGGACACATTTGTCGCTGCTTTGCGAATCTGCTTCACTGCACCTGTAAAACTTCGGCCCGGAAAGGCATCCACAGTGAAAGTGGCTTGTTGCCCAATACGCACGCGGCCAATTTCAGATTCGTCAATCGCAGCCTCGACTTGCATATCGGTCAGATTTTCCGCGATGATGAAAAGTTCCGGTGCCTGCAAGCTGGCTGCCACGGTCTGCCCTCGTTCAACGCTGCGTTTGATGACAACACCATTGACCGGTGCCCTGATTTCAGTGCGCGCAAGATCGATCTTCGTCTGCGCCATCACGGCCTCGCGCTGCTTGACGACCGCTTCGGCATTGCGGACATTCGCAGTGGCGACGTCCTCCTGTGCCTTGGCAGTATTGAGTTGCTCGACGGCGGCGTTGTAGGTGGCCTGCGCCTTGTCGCGTTCAGCGCTGGAAATAAAGCCCTTGTCCACCAATTGCTGTTTGCGTTCCAGATCTCGCCTCGCCTCAGCCAAGTCCACCTGTGCCTTGGCGACGGTTGCCCGTTGCGCGGCAATATTGGCCTGCTGTGTCATCACTTGGGCGCGTGCGGCATCGAGATCGGCTTGCGCCTGACGTACCTTGTATTCGAAGGTTTCTGGATCAATACGCGCAATCAACTGCCCCTGCTTGACCTCACTGTTGAAATCAACCAGCACTTCCTTGAGTTGACCGGATACCTGAGAGCCAACTTGTACTTGCACCACCGGGCTGAGCGCACCGGAGGCCGACACACTAGCAACGATCGCCCCTCTTTCTATCTTGCTTGTCTTGTATTCCGGCGCGGCGTTCTTTTGCTGCCAGTACTGCCAACCAACACCTGCGGCGATCACAACTGCGGCAGCGGACCAAGCCCACCACTTTCTTGACAAATTCATAAATATAATGACGACCGAAAGAGCTTACGTAACAGGGATTCTACTGGCTATCACTATGCGGTTTTAGTCGTTTTGTAACAGCGTCTGTTCTTGATGCGACATAACCCGACGAAGCAAGCTGACTTAACAATGCTACAATCAGCGCCCACATTACTGACTCATAAGTAATTTACTCTATCCTGCTCGTTCATATGAATTGTCCGATCAAGAAGCGCTGGGAACGCCGCAAAGATGCCCGTCCGCAAGAATTACTGGATGCTGCCCTTGATTTATTCGTGGAACGCGGCTATGCAGCAACGCGTTTAGATGATGTGGCGGCACAAGCCGGGGTTTCCAAGGGCACGCTCTACCTGTATTTCACCAACAAGGAAGAATTATTCAAGGCGGTAGTGCGCGAAAACATGGTGCCGGTGCTCGGCGAAGCCGAAGGCATTATGGAGACGTATGAAGGTCCGACCCTCAGCCTGTTCCGCGACCTTGTTCTGGGTTGGTGGGAACGTATCGGCAACACCAAGTTATCCGGCATTACCAAGCTGATGATAGCGGAATCCAGCAATTTCCCAGAAGTCGCACAGTTTTATCATGACGAAGTGATCGCCCGCGGTGACGCCATGATTGCTCACATGCTGGAGCGCGGGATCCAGCGTGGAGAATTCCGTCCAATTGACGTCCAGCAGGCAACGCGCGTGATCCGGGCACCGATGCTCATGTTGATGATGTGGAAGCACTCATCCTGCATCTACGGCGCTCGGCCGATCTCTCCAGAGGATTACCTGAAGAGCTTCATCGACCTGTTCCTCCATGGCGTCCTGACCTCCCCTCCCAAACGTTCAGATTGAGAGCTATCTTTCCATGTTAAAACGTCGTTCCTCCTGGATCATTCTCGTCATCTGCCTTCTTGCAGCAGGTGTCGCAGGCGCGATGCTGAAAAAGCAAAACGCAACGTCCAAGCCAGCTCTCCAAAGCGCGGGCCAGTCCCCCGCCTTCCTGGAATTTCTTGTTAGTGACATCATCGAAGTGAAGCAACATGACTTGCGGCAACTGATGACGCTAACCGGCTCGCTGCGCGCAGTGAACCAAGCCAGCGTGAAGGCAAAGGTTGCCGGCGAGGTGCGGGAAGTCTTGGTACGTGAAGGAGAGGCGGTGAAAGCCGGACAGGTGTTGGTTCGGATGGACACCAGCGAATATCAAGCACGCGTGGAACAGGCAAAAGGTGCATTACAGGCAGCCCACGGGCAACTCGATATCGCCACTAAGGCACGGGACAACAACAAGGCTTTACTGGACAAGGGTTTCATTTCGAAGACAGCATTCGACAATGCTGCCAGCCAATTCGACATCGCACGCGCCAACGTTGAATCGGCGAAAGGGGTGCTCGACGTTGCCCAGAAAGCCCTTGCGGATACTGTGATTCGCGCCCCCATCTCCGGTCTGATTAGCCTGCGTAAGATTCAACCTGGCGAAAAAGTCTCCCCTGATCACCTCCTTCTCGAGGTAGTCGACCTGCGCCAGATGGAAATGGAAGCAGCAGTGCCAACGACTGACATTATGCACGTCGCACTGGGACAGGAAGTACAGGTAAAGGTAGAAGGAATCCCGCACGCGTGGACTGGCAAAGTAGTTCGCATCAATCCTGCCACCCAGGCCGGCTCGCGCTCCATCCTGGCGTACATCCAGATCGACAATCCGCAAGGCGCGTTGCGTGCTGGCATGTTTGGCGAAGCACTATTGACGACTGCGAAAAAAGCGAACGTCCTCACCGTGCCCCAATCCGCAGTCCGCACTGATGCTGGCAGTACTTTTGTTTATGGCATTGAAAACAGCAAGCTGGTGCAAAAGCCAGTGACACTTGGCATCAGTGGTGACGATAGTCAAGGCAGCGCCGTAGAGGTAATCAAGGGCCTCGAAAGCGGTGAGCGAATCGTCAAAACCAATTTGGGCGTCCTGCCGGTCGGCACTCAGGTGAAATTAAGAGAACCCGGAAGTCAAGCTTCCGCCTCCAGCAACAGCACCTCGGCCCAATAAGCATGCGACAGATTGAAACCGCCATTGACGTTGGCGCCGACAGCCACATGACGGTACCGCACACCAAAGCATCAAGGAAAAATTAACTATGTGGTTCACGCGGATCAGCATCGCCAACCCCGTTCTCGCCACCATGATGATGGCAGCGTTCGTGGTGCTCGGATTGTTCTCTTACCAGCGGCTGCGCGTTGATCAATTCCCGAACGTTACCTTCCCCGTGGTGGTGGTGCAGACGGACTATCCGGGTGCCTCGCCGGAGACTGTGGAATTCGATATCACACGCAAGGTCGAGGAATCCGTCAACACGATCAACGGCATCAAGAACCTGTTCTCGCGCTCGTATGAGGGCAGTTCAGTCGTCATTATCGAATTCGACCTGACCACTGATCCCGCGCAGGCAGCACAGGACGTGCGCGAAAAAATCGCTTTGGTGAAAACCGTGTTCCGCAAGGAAGTGAAGGAACCACAGGTAATGCGCTACGATCCGTCAGATCAGCCAATCGTAGCCGTATCGATCACCAACGATGCCAACGTGAAACAGCGCGACATGCGCGAACTGACGACCATTGCCGACCAAGTGGTGAAGAAGCGCCTGGAGAACGTTCGCGGCGTCGGTTCGGTTGCATTGGTGGGTGGCGTCAAGCGCGAAATCCACATCTACGTGAAGCCGGGCGAAATGGAGGCGCTGGGCGTCGGTATCGATCAGGTGATCAATGCACTGCGCAATGAGAACCAGGAACTACCGACCGGTGCAATCCGCTCCTCAGCCGATGAGAAAGTGGTGCATATCCAAGGCAAGGTCAGTAATCCACAGGATTTTGGCCGCATTATCGTTGCTCGGCGCGGTGGTCAACCGGTATTGCTGTCACAGGTGGCTACCGTCGTGGATGGACAGGAAGAACAGGAAAGCCTGGCAATCTTCAACGGCCAACGTACACTGGCATTGGCAATCCTGAAGGCACAAGACCAGAACACCATCGACGTCGCCGACGGCTTGAAGGAGGCGCTGCGGGAACTCGAACCGCGCATGAAGGCGCTCTACCCTGGTATCAAAATCAATGTGATTCAGGACAGCTCCCGCCAGATTCGCCTCGGTGTCGAGAATGTACGGCGCACCATGATCGAAGGCGGTGTGTTGACCATCCTGATCGTATTTCTGTTCCTCAATTCCTGGCGTTCGACGGTGATTACGGGGTTGACGCTCCCGGTGGCGCTGATCGGTACATTTCTGTTCATGTACATGTTTGGTTTCACCATCAACATGATCACCTTGATGGCACTCTCGCTGTGCGTCGGGCTGCTGATCGATGATGCGATCGTGGTACGGGAAAACATCGTGCGCCATGTCGGCATGAAGATCAATGGCCGCTTCAAGGATCACAAGACGGCGGCACTGGAGGGTACGTCTGAAATCGGCCTGGCCGTACTTGCCACCACCTTCTCCATCGTCGCGGTGTTTCTGCCGGTGGGTTTCATGGGCGGGATCATCGGTCGCTTCTTCCACCAGTTCGGCATCACCGTCACAGCGGCGGTGTTGATTTCGATGTTCGTATCGTTCACACTGGATCCGATGCTGTCGTCTGTCTGGCACGATCCGGCAGCACGCGGCGAGAAGAATGCCCATCCGAATCTGTACGACAGAACGATCGGCCGCGTATTGCATCAGTTCGAACGCATGGTGCAATGGATGTCGCGTACCTATCAGGTATTGCTGGCGTGGTCGCTCAGGCACCGTGGCAAAACCGTAGGGATTGCGGTCGCGACCTTCTTTGCAGGATGCGCGCTACCGATGGCAGGCTTGGTCGGCAGCGAGTTCGTGCCCCAAGCAGACTACTCGGAAACCGGCGTGACTTTCTATACCCCAGTCGGCTCTTCGCTGGAATTCACCGAAAGCAAGGCGCGCCAGGTAGAAGCGGTGCTACGCGATTTTCCAGAAGTCCGTGATGTCTATACCAGCATCAACACCAGTGCGCAGGGCAAGAATTACGTGACCAGCCGTATTCGCCTGATACCGCGCAATGAACGTTCTCGCAGCACAATCCAGATGAGCATCCCGCTACGGGAGCGGCTGCGACAAGTGGCCGGCATCACCATCACGCACATCGGCTCGCTGGAAGGCGTTGGTGGCGATATCAAGCAGTTGCGTCTGAGCTTACAGGGCACAGACTTGAAGGTGCTGGCAAAACTGACCGAGGAAGCGATGCGCAAAATGCGCACTATTCCTGGTTTGGTCGATCTTGATTCCAGTTTAAAGGCGGAAAAGCCGACGATTGCGGTTGAGCCCAAGCGCGATATTGGCGCAGATCTCGGCGTCGGTGTCGCACAAATTGGCGGTGCGCTGCGTCCTTTGCTGGCCGGCGATGCCGCCACAACCTGGCGCGCGCCAGATGACGAAACTTACGACGTCAAGGTCCGGCTGGCACCGAGCGACCGCGACAATATCGAGGACTTGTCACGCCTGATGTTGACCAGTTCGCAGACCAATGCGGATGGCACACCGAAAATGGTGGCATTGCGCCAAGTAGCCCACATCACCCCCTCCACCGGTGCCAGTCAAATTAACCGGCGTGATCTCAATCGCGAGGTTGAGCTATCGGCCAACGTGGTGGGCCATTCCGCCGGCGAGGTGAGCGCCGACGTCAAACGTGCGCTCGATAGCCTCCACTGGCAGCCTGGTTATCGCTATCAATTGGGAGGCTCTACCAAGAACATGCAGGAGTCCTTCGGATATGCCCTCTCGGCCCTGGCGCTGGCGGTGATCTTCATTTACATGATCCTGGCTTCGCAGTTCGGCAGCTTCCTGCAACCGCTGGCGATCATGTCCGCACTGCCATTGACCTTGATCGGCGTATTTCTTGCACTCATGTTGTTCCGCTCGACACTAAACCTGTTTTCAATCATCGGCTTCATCATGCTGATGGGCTTGGTCACCAAGAATGCCATTTTGCTGGTCGACTTCGCCAATCAGGCACGCAAGAGCGGTGCGGAGCGTACCGCCGCGCTGCTGGAAGCGGCGCAGGTGCGCCTGCGCCCCATTTTGATGACGACACTGGCAATGGTGTTCGGCATGGTGCCGCTCGCCTTCGGATTAGGCGAAGGTTCCGAGCAGCGCGCCCCGATGGGCCAAGCGGTCATCGGCGGCATTATCACTTCGTCATTACTGACCTTGGTCGTAGTACCGGTGATCTATACTTATCTTGACGATTTTGCAATGTGGGCACAGCGCAAATGGCGCCGCACCAAAATTGATGGGCATCCAGGTGCGCCGGCGATAACTGCAGGGCAATCGCATGAAGCCGGGCGAAAGTAGCAACTTGAGCGGGGGAGTGCTTGTAAACCAAGAAGAAAAGACGTTTACTCTCGGAATTTGGACGAGAGATGGAAAACACACCACCATCGGTGCTGGAAGTCTTTGCTGAGCTGAAGGCCCCGCGCACACGGGAATGCGAACACAAGCTGGAGGAATTGTTGTTGGCGATTTGCGCGGTGATCAGCGGCGCGGAAAGCTGGAGTGACTGCACCAGGTGGGGCATCGCCAACAAGCGCCGGAAGGTCGAATGGGACGTGTCTTATCTCCGTTTGCTTCTGGACCTCTGAAATCACAAGGCTTCATGCGATTGCCTTGGCGATAACTGCGCCACAAAGTAAAAACGCGGATTCCGTTTGATAAAATGTCGGGTTTGTTCCCCAACCCTTAAGTGCCCAAATGAATATCGAAAAAGCCCGTTTCAACATGATTGAACAGCAGATCCGTACGTGGGATGTGCTGGATCTGAGCATTCTCGATCTGCTGGTAGTGGTCAAGCGCGAAGCGTTCGTTCCGGCTGCCTACAAGAGCCTGGCGTTCATGGACACCGAGATTCCACTGCCGGGCGGCGAATGCATGTTCACCCCGAAACTGGAGGCACGCATCCTGCAGGAAGTCATGGTCAAGAAGCATGAGCGGGTACTGGAAATCGGTGCCGGATCCGGTTACATGGCAGCGCTGCTGGCGCACAAGGGACGTCATGTAACGACCGTAGAAATCGCGCCGGAACTCAAGGCAATGGCGGAAAAGAACCTGGCCCAGTATGGCATCAGCAATGTCGAGGTTGTACTCGGCAACGGCGCACAGGGTTGGGCCGAGGCCGGTACCGAAGCGCCGTACGATGTGATCGTGATTTCCGGTTCGCTGCCGGTGTTACCGGATTCCTTTCTCAAACAGATCAAGGTCGGCGGACGCATTTTCGCCATCGTCGGCGAAGCGCCGGTCATGTCGGCGCAAATCATCACCCGTGTTTCGGACACCGCTTACAATACGGTCAAAGTCTTCGAAACCAACGTGAAGCCGCTGCGCGAGGCGATAACGCCCTCTCATTTCGTCTTTTAAGGATGACTGATGCAACATGTTACCGCACCTGAACTGGCAGCCTGGCTCGCCGATTCATCGCGCCCCAGGCCGGTATTGCTCGACGTGCGCGAGCCGTGGGAGTTCCAGACTTGCCATATCGAAGGCGCGTTGCCGATCCCGATGCATTCCATCCCGGAACGCTTGCAAGAGCTGGACGAAGATGCACCGATTGTCTGCATCTGCCACCACGGTGCGCGCAGCGCGTCAGTTGCCGCCTTCCTCGAACGTAACGGCTTTGTACAAGTGACCAACTTGACCGGCGGCGTCCATGCATGGGCCCAGCAGGTTGATCCGGCAATGCCGACCTATTAGTCGTTCCTCCTTTGGAGAATTGCATGCGGAAATCCGTTATCGCTACCGTGATTGCCGGTAGCTTCCTTTCGCTCCACGCGCATGCACTCGATCTGCTGCAAGTGTATCGGGAAGCGCTTGCCAACGATGCGCCCTACGCCAGTGCACGTGCGCAGCTAGCGGCCGGTCAGGAGCGAGGAACGCAGGGCCGCGCGGGCCTGTTGCCGACCATCGGTGTCGGCGGCAGCTACACCCGCGCCGATATCGACAACACCACGACCGGCGTCACAACCAACCGCGACGTCAATTCCCATGGTTACACCGTGTCGCTCTCGCAGCCGCTGTTTCGTCCGGCGAACTGGGCACAGTACCAGCAGGGCAAGCTCTCCGTTGCGCTCAGTGAAGCGCAGTTCGCACAGGCAGAGCAAGATCTGATCGTACGTGTATCGCAAGCCTATTTCGACGTTCTGGCAGCGCAAGATGCACTGGCCTCGGTTCAGGCACAAAAGACGGCGATTACTGAACAACTGGCGGCGGCCAAGCGCAACTTCGAAGTCGGTACGGCCACCATCACCGACACCCATGAAGCGCAAGCGCGCTACGATCTTGCTGTGGCGCAGGAATTTGCAGCGCAGAACGATCTGGAGATCAGGCGCAGCGCGCTGCAACAGATCATCGGCAAGCCAGCCGGCGAACTGGCGACACTACGCCCCGGCATCAAACTCAACCCGCCGGAACCGGCAATCGCCGACAAATGGGTACAAAGCGCCGAGCAACAAAATTATGGTGTCATTGGGCAGCAGTTCACTTTGGAAATTGCACAACGCGAAATCACGAAGAACCGCGCCGGCCACTTGCCAACCGTGGATCTGGTTGCCAGTCGCAGTCATACGAATCAGACTGGCAGCACATTCACTTCCACTGGCGGCATCTCGGATAACAATACCGTGGGTGTGCAATGGAACATTCCACTGTTTTCCGGCTTCGCGGTCAACAGTCGCGTGCGCGAAGCAATCGCGCTGGAAGACAAGGCACGTTCCGATCTGGAAAACGCACGTCGTGTCGCCGCACAGAACGCGCGCCAGGCTTTTCTGGGCGTGAATGCCGGGCTGGCGCAAGTCAGGGCGCTCGAAGCGGCAGAAGTTTCCAGCCAATCCGCGCTCGAGTCTAATCGTCTTGGCTACCAAGTCGGTGTGCGCATCAACATCGATGTGCTCAATGCGCAACAGCAGCTATATTCCACTCGCCGCGATTTGGCGAAGGCGCGCTACGACACCATTATGAATGGACTGCGCCTGAAAGCGGCTGCGGGTAACCTGAAAGAAGAAGATCTTACTCAGATCAATTCGCTTTTGCAGCCCTGAGCCGTCGAGAATCCTTGCTCTATGTCAAACGTTGCCGTACGTAAGCGCCTACACTAGGAATTGTTCGGAGGTTTTTAAAGGGGCACATAGCCCCGAGAACCGGTCGAATGCTAGGCGTAGCCGTGCGCCGTGCCTCGCAGTGCCCCTTCTCGCCCGAACGCGCCTTCTAACAAGAGCCCTCAGAGGTTCTAAGAAGCAGGTATATACATTCATCGACCTGAGCAGGAACAGAAAATGACAAAGCCGGAGACACTTTTCGAAATTGCCAGCTATGACCTGAATAAGTTTAGAGAGCGGCGTATGGCCGAGCGTCGCGCGACGCAGCGTGACACCCCGGATCGCCGCACGAACACATCAGGGCAGTCACCAATACAGGACAGCGAAGAGCCTCGTGTAGATCCTGGAAAGACATTGCACTAAGGGCTCGTGCAATTTATTTCTGCGCGAGCCCTAAACAGCGATCAGCGCTTTTGCATGACGTCTGCAGCCCGTTTCTTTACTTTTCGTAAGCCATTCAAGACGCGGGCTGCCGTTCTTGCTACGGGACTTAAGGTTTCCGGCTTGCCGGTCTTGCCCAGCAGCGAAGCAAGCTTATAGCGGTAGCCGTTGAACGCGACCTGGGCAACCATAGACACATTTCGCAGCCCCCCTACTCGTGAGCGGTACACAACGAGCCGATGCAAGCTGCGCACATACGCGCCCAACGCGAACTTGTATTCATACCCGCTCCACATGAAGTTATATTCCTTGCAGCCGCGTGTGATGCACTCACAAATCGTCAGATAACAGCATAAAATGCCGGCTGAATACTCGTTGTACTTGGGGTCGTGCGCGATCACCTTGAAGAAATAGTTCTCCCCTACCAAATAGCCAACCGCACCACCGATGACTTGACCATCAATCGTTGCAACGCCGACTAAACCACATCGTTTCGTCAATGCGACGATCTTCTCGATTTCACTTTCGAGACCAAAAGCAAGCCGCTTATCTGCAATTCTTACGCGGTTGAGGCGAAGGATGTCATGGACATGCTCTTCATTAATCGCCTCCTTTTCAAATACATCGTAGCGGAATGAAGGAAAACTGCGCTTGAGTTTGTCCATGTAGCGCCGGAGATTTCGCCGCATGTTCTTGCCCAGACTGGCGAGGTATTCCTCAACGGACCCTGGCAGTGGCAAGACGATGTTGGATGTACAAGCGTAGCACTGATGCGGAAAGGCGATCCGCTTCAGTGCCGTCTCCACTGCGTACATTGAAATGGTCTGGACAGAAGGCCACCTGGAAAAGACGTAAGTCGCGAAACGGTCCATTTCCTCGTCGTCGATCCGCATCCCTTCATTGACGACCTGCACCCTGCCGCCATCACGTCGGAACAGGAAAATCGCGACAATGCGGTTCCCTTTTCGTGCCACATACGTGTGCATGATCTCGGTCAGACCGCCATAGATTTCCAACTGAGCCATGGTTGAATGGATATTGCCATACAGCCTAGGCAACGCCGCTTCGAGAAAGGGTGGTATCCCGTTGTCGTAACAAGTAATGAACACTTCATCCAGTGTTGCCGCATGGGCGGCCGATGAAGAAGAAATGGCGTCGCTGATCGTACCAATGGAGGGGCTGTGCTCGTTCATATTCTTCGTTTTCAATGGCGAATCTGTTTTCAGACAAGCGCTCTGCATGACAACAACGCATGCATACTCAAAGCCTAGCACCATCAACCATTAGGTCGACCGGATTCCGCAGCGTGTTTGTTCTGGCATAAGGAATAGCGGACTGCGTCGGACTATCGGGAAACTTCTTTGCGTGCATACAACGGCTGGAGCCTGCGATGCACTTTTTAGAGGGCAAAAAGTATCGCCCAGCACAGATGCTCAGTGTGACGTTGCACTCGGCACGAGCAATGGGGGATGGCTTCTGAGAAGAACTTCCAACTGTGCCGCCGGCTGTGGTTTGGCAAAGTAAAAACCTTGCATGATGTCGCAGCCTGCATTGCGTAAGAATTGCAGCTGCTCTTCGGTTTCAACGCCTTCCGCGACCACCGACAAACCAAGGCCATGTGCCATCGCGATGATAGCGGTGGTGATTGCTTCATCGTCTCGATCGCCAGGAACATCGCGCACAAAAGTGCGGTCGATCTTCACTTGATCGATTGGAAAACGCTTCAGATAGGCCATAGAGGAATAACCGGTACCGAAGTCGTCAATTGACAAGCGGATGCCTTCCGTCTGCAAGCGATTAAATAAATCGACATTGGCATGCACATTGTCCATCAACACCGTTTCCGTAATTTCCAGTTCGAGGTGACTGGCTGGCACGTCTGCATCGCGCAAGGCCTTGATGATGTCTTGCATCAGAAATGGGTCGTGCGTTTGCCGTGCCGACAGATTGACCGATACATGCACCATCCCGAGGCCGGCGTCACGCCAAGCTGCGATCTGATGACAGGCCGTGCGCAAAACCCAACGTCCGATAGGCACAATGAGACCACTGTCTTCCGCGACTGGAATGAACTCGTCTGGGCGGATCATTCCGTGTTCAGGATGGTTCCAACGAAGCAGTGCTTCCAGGCCAGCGAGTTTGCCATTGCGCAGGTTAACTTTGGGCTGGTAGTACAGTGTCAATTCGCCACGTTCAATCGCCTTGCGTAGATTGATCTCAAGCGAAAGGCGCTTTTGCACGCGGAGATCAAGTTCCAGATGGAAGCGTTCGTACGCATTTTTTCCCTTGCCTTTGGCGTGGTACATCGCCGTATCGGCGTTGCGCGTCAGGGTTTCAAGATCGGAAGCTTCGTCCGGGTAGACGCTGATGCCAATGCTTGCGGTCACATGGATTTCGTGGGTCTCGACATCAAACGGAGTTTCTAGAACGGCAAGAATCTTTTTAGCCACGTTTGCGCCGCCCGCACCGTCGGAAGAATCGAGAATGATAGCAAACTCGTCACCACCGATACGGCAGACAACGTCGCCGCTGCGCAAGCACTCGAGCAAACGCCGCGCCACGAGTTTAAGCAGGGTGTCACCACTGTGGTGTCCCAACGTATCGTTAACGATCTTAAAATTATCCAAGTCAAGTAACAGTAATCCGGTGGCGCCGCCAAACCGGTCTGTCTTGGCCAATGCAGCAGCTAAATATTCATTGAATGCATGCCGGTTCGGCAGACCAGTTACCGAATCGATATGCGCGAGGTAATCAAGATGTGCTTCCGCTCTCTTAACCACCTTCCGCATGCGTGCCACCAAGAGATAGGCGACCGCAAGCGAGCCAACCGCAATGAGCAGCATCAAACCGGCATAGCTAAGCAGGCGTGCATACAATTGATCAAGGCTGGCACGCAGCACCACGACACCAATAGGGCGACCATCCACATTGACGCGCCTGGAGAGTTCGAGATGATTGAAGCCAAAATCGTGACCGTCCTCCATCAGAACCTGCGGTGAAGCAGCCACGTCCGCTACGCTGCCGCGGCGAAACAATGCCAATGCTTTGCGTTCCGCCGTGAAAATGCCAGCCGCCACGATGTTGGGTGAATCGGACAACACCGCGAGTGTTTCCTTGCTCGCCTTGGCGTCCCGGAACAGCATTGCCGCAACACTGTTTCCTGCAATGATTTTCGCCTGCACGTTAACGTCTTCAAGCAGCGCCCCACGCAGCGAAAAAAAATGGAACAAGATCAGCAGCACGCTGGCGAAGAGCAATGCAGCCCCTGCCGCCACCAAAGTAGCGAGATCCATCCAACGGCCAATCTGCGAAGGGCCTGAAAGTACTTTCATATTCATCTCACCGTCCGTGCCAAACGCAGCAATTTGGAACTGAGGCCCAAACGCGCCTGCTTCGCGGCACGCATGTTGATGTCGAATACGATGCGGTTTCCACCCATGGCGAAGGTAATAATGCTTCCGTCTTGACTGGTTTCATCGTCATTAGAAATCGTCAACACGCTGTTATTGCTCAGTCCTTTCTTGATCTGTCCCCAGCGATCGCGGTCACTACCGTCGATAAACAAGATGTGACAGGCATGCAGTTTGTCCAGACTTGAAAGATAACGCACTGCGACCTTTCTTCCTTTGATTATCTTGTCGCTTAATCCACTCAATGGTTGGCGCAATGCGCTAGCAGGGTTGATACAGATATTCAAGGTGCCACCATCAAAATCGGTGTCCTGAGGCCAGTCAGTAAACAAGGCGAAGTTATACACAAATGCGGCTTTCAATTCATATTCCGGCACTGGCTGCGCGGACGACAACAGCGGTAGCAAAATCGCAGAACATACCGTCATGCGGCACAGCCAGAAATGCATTGTATCGAGCATCAAAATGCGTAAACAAGCTTGAGACGGAAATGGCGTCCGTTCTGCCAAATCGCATCCTGCACATGCTCTTCGCTGCCAGGATCGGCATAACGGCGATCGAACATGTTATAGATACTGGCAGAGGCCTCCAGACCGGGGGCAAGACGTATCGATGACAGTGTCAGGTTGGCGAGCCAGTACGCTCCTACCTTCTCCCCGTCCAAGGTGTTGCGACGGCCAACGTACTGCGCCTCCAATCCGGTACGCCAATTCGTGGAAAAAAGTGGCTTGGCGAGATTGAACTTCGCCAGATGACGTGGCGAATTCGGCGGCACATTACCGGTCGTGCTGTCGCGTGTTCGTTGATGGCTATAACTGGCACGCAGACTTGTCCCTCCTGACCAGACTTTTTCGAATTCCAGTTCGATACCGTGTGCTGTCGCGCGGTCTAGATTCTGAAACATCATCAGCCCGTCGGCGGGGTCCAAGGTATGGGTAATGAGATTAGAAACCGTATTGTGGAAAACGGAGGCCGTGATCCGCGCATCGGCGGACAAATGATGCTCGACCATCACCTCCTGCGTGCGAATACGTTCTGCTTTCAGATCTGGATTCGCCTTCTGTCCGCCGTCGCTGAGCAGTTGGTAATACAACTCGTAGGCATTGGGCGCACGAAACGCCGTACCGTAGATTGCCTTGAACGTTGTGGCGGGTGTGGCTTTGTAGATTAGTGCGAGGCGTGGATTCAGGTTACCGTCGCCAGTAGAGGAATCATGGTCATAGCGCAGACCGGCATTCATCAGCAAGTCCTGGCGCAAGGTGATCTCGTCCTGCACATAGACACCGGTACGATGACCGGCTCTGTGATCGTCCAGATTGGGAACGAAAGGGTCGACGTCAAAATTAAACTGGCCACGTTGATAGTCGCGTTGGTGCTCCACGCCAAGTACCAGCTTATGATCGACATAATGGGTACTGACCAGTTTCGTTTCCAGGCCCCACCAACGCGCACGCGAGCCATCGCGATTAATGGTGAGCGGCGGGTAATCGTAAATATAGTCGCCTTGGTAGTCATAACGCCCCCAATACAGACGCGATGACAGATCGGTATCCAACGTAGGCTGCATGCGATAACCAATGTCGATAAAACTTTGCGTATCGACGGTATGGGACCGTGAATCGTTGAACACCTGACTGTAGGAAGCGGTGGGAATACCTTTTTTACGCTCGCTGTGAGCAATGGAAATGCTGAACGGGCCGATCCCGCCTTTCATCAGCACGCTGCCGCCTCGGTCATAATCCAGTCTATGCGCGACACCGTTGTTGTCGGCTGGCGTGTCAAATTCCGGAAAATACAAATCCGGTCCGTGTTCGCGGTAAGCAGTCGCTGACAGCAGCCATTCCGCACCGTTCTCGTCACGCCTACCGTAGCTGGCACGTGCCTTACGCATGCCGTGGCTTCCGGTTTCAACCGATACCTGCTGACCGTTCAGGTCCCGCCCGCGCTTGGTAATGATGTTGATAACGCCGAAAAAGGCATTGGCTCCGTAGATAGAAGAACCCGGACCGGGGACGAATTCGATGCGTTCAATCAAGTCGACGTCGAGCACGGCTTCGCTACCGATAGAGGCCTGATCGAATACAGCGTCATTATTGCGGTTACCGTCCACCAGTAGCAGGAAGCGGGTGTTATAGTCGCCCGGCCGCAGAAAACCGCGTGCACCGAGATAACTGTAATTGCGGTCATTGCTGACATACAAACCGCGCATACTGCGCAGGATATCGGCAACCGAGCGCCATCCGAATGTTTTGATGTCGGCGGCGGTGACGACCGACACTGCAGACGGCGCATCGCTGACTTTCTGGGTAAACTTCGACGCGCTATACACTTCAAGAGTAAGCAATTGTTCGATCGGCAAGGCTGCAAGATCGAAGCGGTCAGTTTGCGCCCAAGCGGTGCCTTGCCATGCGATGGCTGCAATGACCGCACAAAGACGTCGGGCGCAAGAAGGCATGCCATGCCTTTTCGTGGAAATTAATCGGTGCCGCATTGTCCGTACCCTTGCCAAAATGGCGAACGTGATCGCCAAGATTCCCCAATGTGTTCTCGTTGGCAAATAGGTACGCCCTGTCGAAAGATAACTACAGTCGACATTTTAACGAACTGTTGCCACAAGTCACCCAAATTATTTCTTCTTGGAAATATGTGTTTGTAAAGCGTCAAATACGGCCACATCCGTCCCTTCTTTTGGCGCAAAACAGACTGCTCGGGATATCCGATAAAATAAATACATTCGTCCTGCAAACCGGAACCGCCAAATGGGCAATTTGGCATGCGTGTCCTTTCATCCGGACTTGCCTTCCTGATGCCTCGAATCCGCTGTCTCTCCCGCGGATTCCTCCTTATTCACTGCGAGTCAACCATGCCTTTTGTTCGTCGTTTCGCGCCAATTGTGGCAACCTTGTCAATGTTACTCAGCCTCTCCGGTTGCGGAGAAAAGAATGCCGCAGCGCAAGCGCCCGGCAGCGGTATGCCACCGCCAGAAGTCTCTATCGTCACTATCGCGCCGGAACGTGTTGTCATGACGACCGAACTACCGGGACGGCTCGAAGCGACGCGCATTGCACAAGTACGCGCGCGCGTACCCGGCATCGTGCTCCAGCGGGTCTTCCGCGAGGGCAGCGAAGTGAAAGCGGGCGAGGTCCTGTTCCGTATTGATCCCGCGTCGTTTCAGGCCACCTTCAACAGTACGCGGGCAGCGGTGGCAAAAGCGGAGGCCAACCTCGCGCAGGCCAACCTGAAATTGCAGCGTTACAAACCCCTGGCTGACACCCATGCCATCAGCAAGCAGGAATACGACGATGCCTTAACCGCACAAAAACAAGCCGCCGCCGATCTGGCGGCCGCCAAAGCCGCGCAGGAAAGCGCGCGGCTCAATCTCGGTTATGCGACGGTAACGGCGCCCATTTCGGGCCGCATTGGCCGCGCACAAGTGACCGAAGGGGCGTTGGTGGGCCAAGGCGAAGCGACACCACTGGCATCCATCCAGCAACTCGACCCCATGTATGTGAATCTGACGCAGTCCAGCGCCGAACTACTGCAACTGCAACGCGCGATGGCCAGTGGCCGCGTTAAGAGCGTCGGCAAGGACAAAGCACGCGTTACGCTTGTCACTGAAGACGACCGTCCCTACCCGCACGCCGGCAAACTGCTGTTCTCCGATGTGACAGTGGACGAAAGCACCGGCGCTGTTACACTGCGCGCCGAATTTCCCAACCCTGAGCGCTTGCTGCTTCCTGGTATGTATGTACGTGCACGGCTTGAACAGGCCGTCAGTGAAAACGCCATCATGGTGCCGCAGCAAGCGGTGCAACGCGCCTCGTCTGGCGCATCGGTATTGTTGGTGGGGCAGGATAACAAGGTCGTGTCGCAATCGGTGAAAGTCGACAGCGCGCACGGCAATGCCTGGATTATCAGCGATGGACTGAAGGCTGGCGATCGCGTCATCGTAGAAGGCATCCAGAAAGTGAAGCCCGACGCCATTGTCAAACCAGTGCCCTGGAAAGAGCCGACGTCGGGCAATGCCAATGCCGCTCCGCAATCAAATCAACAGCCGAAGATGCAGTAAGCGATAAAGGAGCATTGCATGGCAAAGTTCTTCATCGATCGCCCAGTCTTTGCCTGGGTCATCGCCCTTTTCATCCTGCTCGCTGGCAGTCTATCGATCATGCGTCTGCCGATCGCGCAATATCCGACGATTGCGCCGCCATCGATCCAGATCACGGCGAATTATCCAGGCGCCACCGCCCAGACTCTTGACGAAAGCATCATCAGTCTGATCGAACAGGAGATGAATGGCGCTGACGGTTTGCAATACATCGAGTCACAAAGCCAGGCCAATGGCCAAGCCCAAGTGACCGTGACCTTCCTTCCTGGCACCAACGCAGATCTTGCTGCGGTTGACGTACAAAATCGTCTCAAGCGCGTTGAACCACGCCTACCGCAGGCGGTGACACAACAAGGCGTGCAGGTTATCAAGGCGCGGAGCAATTTCCTTCTGTTCACGACACTGTCATCGACCGATGGGCGTCTCGATCCAGTCGCATTGGGGGATTATCTGTCACGCAACGTGCTGAACGAACTCAAGCGCGTGCCGGGCGTTGGCCAAGCGCAATTGTTCGGCACCGAACGCGCGATGCGGGTGTGGATTGATCCATCAAAACTGATTGGTCTGAAATTGACACCGGCCGATATTACCGCCGCGATCCGCGCGCAGAATGCACAAGTCGCTTCCGGCGCACTGGGAGACTTGCCAAACGTGAACACGCAACAAGTCACCGCGCCTATCGTGGTGACTGGCCAGCTATCGACGCCGGAAGAATTTGGCAACATCGTGCTGCGCGCCACAGCAAGCGGTTCGACCGTGCGTCTGCGAGATGTGGCCCGCATTGAAATCGGCGGTCAAGTGTATGCCACCTCTGCGCGTTTGAACGGCAAGCCCACTGCCGCCGTTGGCGTGCAACTCGCGCCCACTGCCAACGCGCTGGCGACCGCGAAAGCCGTGCGCGCGCGCATGGATGAGCTATCGAAATATTTCCCTGCTGGCGTCAAGTACGACATTCCCTACGACACCTCGCGCTTCATCCAAATCTCAATCGAGGAAGTCGTAAAAACGCTGCTGGAAGCGGTGCTGCTGGTGTTCCTCGTCATGTACCTATTCTTGCAGAATATCCGCTACACGCTGATCCCGACCATCGTCGTGCCGGTGGCGTTGATGGGGACCTTTGCCACCATGCTACTGTTCGGTTTTTCGATTAACGTGTTGACCATGTTCGGCATGGTATTAGCGATCGGCATCCTGGTCGATGATGCCATCGTGGTCGTCGAAAACGTCGAACGCATTATGCGTGAAGAAGGCCTGTCGCCACGCGACGCGACGCGCAAGGCAATGGGACAGATCACCGGTGCCATTATTGGCATCACGCTGGTCCTGGTGGCGGTATTTATTCCAATGGCGCTGTTCGGTGGTGCGGTTGGCGCAATCTACCGCCAGTTTTCGCTATCGATGGTGTCGTCGATGGTGTTCTCTGCATTGATGGCGTTGACGCTGACACCAGCCCTATGCGCGACCTTGCTCAAACCAATTGAAGCAGCGCATCATCATGACAAGAAAGGTTTCTTCGGTTGGTTCAACCGTGGCTTTCACCGCACCGCGAACGGCTATCAGAGCATGGTCGGCAGAATCCTCGGCAGGACCCTGCGTTATATGGTGGTGTTTGGCCTGATCGCCGCCTGTGTTGCGCTGCTTTACGCCCGCCTGCCCTCCTCCTTCCTGCCGCAAGAAGATCAAGGCTATCTGATCACCAATGTGCAATTGCCGCCAGGTGCCAGCGTCAACCGTACCATGCAGGTACTCGAACAGATCGAACAGTATTACCTGAAGCAACCTGGCGTGGCGCGTGTAGTCGCCGTGGCAGGCTTCAGCTTCTCCGGCAGCGGTCAGAACGCCGCTCTGGTATTTACGCCATTAAAAGACTGGAGCGAGCGCAACGCAGACCAATCGGCGAATGCCATTGCGGGCAGAGCCTTCGGTGCCCTTTCTCAGATCAAAGATGCAATCGTGTTTCCACTTAGCCCGCCGCCGATTCCGGAACTAGGCAATGCGACCGGCTTCACCATGCGTCTGCAAGACCGCAGTGGTGTTGGCTACGATGCTTTGCTCAATGCACGCAATCAACTACTCGGCATGGCCTCCAAAAGCCCTGTGCTGACCGGCGTGCGCCCGGACGGCCTGGAACCGACCCCGCAATTGCAACTGAACATTGACCGCGACAAGGCCAATGCGTTGGGCGTGTCGTTTGCCGACATTAACAGCACGCTATCCACCGCGCTCGGGTCCTCTTACGTCAACGACTTCCCGAACCAAGGACGTCAACAGCGCGTGGTCGTACAAGTTGACATTCCGCAGCGCATGCAGCCGGAAGACATACTAAAACTGTACGTGCGAAATACGCAGGGAGAGATGGTGCCGTTCTCAGCGTTCACGAGCTCGCAGTGGATCGTCGGACCGGTGCAGCTATTCCGTTACAACGGCTATCCGTCGATGCGCATTTCCGGCAACGCTGCACCCGGCCGCAGCACTGGCGAGGCGATGGAGGAAATGGAGAAGCTCGTGAGCCAGCTCCCCCAAGGCATTGGATTGGAATGGACCGGCCAATCGCTGGAAGAAAAGACCTCTGGTGCGCAAGCACCGGCGCTATTTCTCCTCTCGCTGCTCGCCGTTTTTCTCGTGCTAGCTGCCTTGTATGAAAGCACCACCATTCCACTCGCGGTGCTGCTGGTCGTCCCGCTCGGTGTATTTGGCGCACTGCTCGGTGCGACACTGCGCGGCATGCCAAATGATGTGTATTTCAAAGTCGGCCTGATCGCCATCATTGGCCTGTCAGCGAAAAACGCGATCCTGATCATCGAATTCGCCAAAGACTTGCAGGCACAGGGCAAGGGTTTGATCGAGGCCACACTGGAAGCGGTTCACTTGCGTTTCCGACCCATCATCATGACGTCGCTGGCTTTCATTCTCGGCGTGCTGCCACTGGTGGTTGCCACCGGAGCCGGTTCGGCCAGTCAGCGTGCCATCGGCACTGGCGTGATGGGGGGAATGATTACTGCCACGGCACTAGCCGTATTTTTGGTGCCGGTATTTTTCGTGGTCATTCGACGCATTTTCAAAGGCAGCGAACGGCAACGGCAACTCTATACGGCCCATCTGCATCAGCAAGAGGATAAGCAAGCATGACGAAGCGACTGGCCCTTTCTCTACTAGCGGCAATGGTAAGCGGCTGCTCTCTGGCACCACCGTATGAGCGCCCGCAGGCGCCAGTGGCAGGCGCCTATCCCTCGCAAAGCACAGTAGGCAATGCTACCAGCATTGGCTGGCGCAACTTCTTTCCAGATCAGCGGCTGCAATCACTGATCGAAACAGCGCTCGATAACAACCGCGACTTACGCATTGCCGCATTGCGTATCGATGAAGCGCGTGCCCAGTACAACATCCAGTCGGCCGACCTCCTGCCGAATCTGAACGCGACGGCAAGTGCCTCGCGTTCGCGCACGCCCGGCAGTGTGGCCGCGAGCGGGAACACCGCCGTCAACAGCCACTACCAGGTTGGTCTCGGCATGACTGCATTTGAGCTGGATTTCTTCAGCCGCGTACGTAGTCTGACCAATGCCACGCTTGCGCAATATCTGGCAACAGAAGAGGCAAGCCGCACGGCACGCATTACGTTAATCGCAGAAGTGGCGAAGGCCTATCTGGCCGAACGTGCCTTCGCCGAGCAAGACGAACTGGCACGCAAGACGCTGGAAAGCCGGGAAGCTGCGTATAAGTTGGCGAAGCAACGCTTTGATGTCGGTGCCTCATCCGCACTCGACCTACGCCAAAGCGAGATCCTCGTGCAATCGGCCCGTGCCTCGGTGGCAGCACTAACACGGCAGCGCGCACAAGCGATCAACGCGCTCACCCTGTTAGCCGGCAAACCGCTGACCGACCTGCCCGCGGCGCAATCACTCTCTGAGCAACACATCGTGACGGACATTCCGGCCGGTGTCCCGTCGGATCTGCTCGAACGCCGCCCCGACGTCCGCGCTGCCGAACGACGCCTGCAAGCTGCCAACGCGAATATCGGTGCTGCGCGCGCTGCCTTCTTTCCGCGCATTGCGCTCACTGCAAGTACCGGCACCGCAAGCAACGCCTTGTCTGGCTTATTCGAATCGGGTTCTCGTAACTGGTCTTTCGCCACGCAGTTGGTGTTGCCGATTTTCGATGCTGGCCGCAACAGCGCCAACCTGACTTTAGCCGAAGTGCGCAATAACATCGCTGTCGCCGATTATGAAAAGACCATTCAAGTCGCGTTCCGCGAAGTCGCCGACGCCCTTGCGGCACGCGCTACACTTAATGCGCAGATCGATGCCCAACGTGCTGTGCAGGAAGCGCAAGCAGAGCGTTTGAAACTGGCGAACCTGCGCTACCAGAACGGCGTCGCCAGTTCGTTGGAGGTATTGGATGCAGAGCGCGAATTATTCTCTGCACAACAGACGCTGGTGCAAGCGCAGCTGCTGCGCTTGACGAATACAATCGATCTGTATCGGGCGCTTGGGGGCGGTATAGAAGAGGCCACGGAATAGGCGGCCGTCAAGTAATACCAATCTTCCGTTATAACGTGACAGATGAAATCGATGGATTTTTTCGTCCGG
>CBHCMF010000025.1:0-28660 GCA_965974465.1 uncultured Noviherbaspirillum sp. | reverse complement strand
GCACACTCACGCTTCCCCGCTGTCGATGGCGACCGCGACAAGGTCGTTGGCATCCTCCTAGCAAAGGATCTGCTGCGCTATTACGCGGAAGAATCGTTCGACGTACGCGACATGCTGCGCCCCGCGGTATTCATCCCCGAATCGAAACAACTCGATGTGCTGCTGCGTGATTTCCGTGCGAATCGCAATCACATGGCAATCGTGGTTGACGAATACGGCGGCGTCGCCGGTCTGATCACGATTGAGGATGTGCTCGAACAGATCGTTGGCGATATCGAGGACGAATACGATTACGACGAAGCAGAAGATAATATCCTGCCGGTCAGAGAAGGAGCACGCCGGTTGCGTTGGCGTGTCAAGGCGTTGACGGAAATCGAGCAGTTTAATGAAACACTCGGTACAAGCTTTTCGGACGACGATGTTGACACGATCGGTGGCCTGGTCGCCAACCATCTCGGCCGCGTACCGCGCAAAGGTGATGTATTCGACATTGATGGGATGCGCTTCGAAGTACTGCGCGCCGACGCCCGCCAGGTCCATGTGCTACTCGTCGAGAAGTTATCTGAACCGCGCGTGGAAGCGATATCCTGATGCATCCCCAGTTGCAGCAACAGACAATCCGCCTTCCGCTCCTCGCCACCTCGCCTCTGATTTATCTTGGCGCTCTGTTTGCTGGCGCGGCCAATGTGCTGGCATTTGCACCCTTCGGCTGGTGGCCGCTACAGATCCTCAGCCTTGCCCTCTTGTTCCGACTAGTGCAGGCGGAAACCACATTCAAACGCAGCACCTTGCTTGGCTGGGCATACAGCCTGGGCTGGCTGGTGGCCGGCGTGCATTGGCTGTATATCAGCATGCATCGCTATGGCGGCTTGCCAGGCTGGATGGCGGCCATTGCAGTGGTTCTGCTCGGTTTGATGCTCGGCGTCTTTGCCGCTCTGGCAATGGGCGCCAGCACATGGTTGAAACAGCGCTGGCCACAAAAACCTGCCCTGACGGCGCTTGTCCTGCTTCCTGCAGCCTGGACGCTGGCAGAATGGTGCCGTGGCTGGGTACTGACCGGCTTTCCGTGGGTAAGCACTGGTTATGCCCACACTGCGAGCCCTCTTGCCGGCTTTGCGCCCGTTATTGGCGTCTATGGACTGGCCTGGGTATCGGCATTGATTGCCGGGTGCCTATCCTTGTTGCCGGCCCAAAGATGGCCGCTCGCATTCGCCCTTGCGCTATTGGCTGGTGGCGCGGGGCTGCAGTCGATCAACTGGACTGTGCCGCATAGCCAGCCAGTGTCCGTGCGGCTGTTGCAGGGGAATGTTCCGCAGGAAATGAAGTTCGATCCTGAACAGATTGAAGCAGGTCTTGCGCTGTACCACGACATGATTTCTGCTGCACCTGCCGACCTGATTGCCACCCCGGAAACCGCAATCCCGCTCTTGTCGAGTCAGCTACCGCCGGATTATCTGCCTCTCCTCTCAGATTTCGCCGCCAAGTCCAACAGCCATCTCGCGCTAGGCATCCCGATGCACGACGGCCCCCGCCAATACGCGAATAGCATGATTGGACTAAGCCCCTCCACCTCGAAGCCGTATCGCTACGATAAGCACCACCTGGTACCTTTCGGCGAATTCATTCCGCTTGGCGCACGCTGGTTTGTCGGCATGATGCATATCCCGCTCGGCGACTTCTCGCGCGGTGCGTGGCTACAGGCGCCCTTCGCTGTACGCGATCAGTGGGTGCTGCCCAATATTTGCTACGAAGACTTGTTTGGCGAGGAAATTGCCGCACAACTGCGTGCCAGCCGCGACGGTAGCGTGCCACAAGCGACCATCCTGCTGAACCAGTCCAACATCGCCTGGTTTGGCGATTCGGTCGCCTTGCCGCAGCATCTGCAAATATCCCAAATGCGTGCGCTCGAAACCGGACGACCGATGCTGCGTGCGACGAATACCGGCGCAACAGCAGTCATCGATCCCAAAGGCAAGGTGATCGCACAGTTACCCCCCTTTGAACGCAACGTGCTGACCGCGACAGTGCAAGGCTATCGTGAGTTGACGCCGTATAGCATATATGGCAACACGCCGGTTGTCGCCGCAGCGTTGCTGATGCTTTTCGCGGCTTGGATTTTAAGCAAGCGCAACAATGCGCATAATCCACCCAAAACCCGCTAAAATCGTAGGCTTTAGCGAATTTCCATCATTCATCCTCCCTCCGCCCATCGGCGACGAAGGCAATCTTACGATGCTCACATTTCAACAAGTCATTCTGAAGCTGCAAGAGTATTGGGATGCGCAAGGTTGCGCCCTGCTCCAGCCCTACGACATGGAAGTTGGCGCTGGCACATCGCATACCGCGACTTTCTTGCGTGCTATCGGTCCGGAACCCTGGCGGGCCGCCTATGTGCAACCGTCACGCCGTCCAAAGGATGGCCGCTACGGCGAAAATCCGAACCGCATGCAGCACTACTATCAATATCAGGTCGTGTTGAAACCAGCGCCGGAAAATATTCTCGACCTCTACCTCGGCTCGCTTGAAGCATTGGGCCTGAACTTAAAGCAGAACGACGTGCGCTTCGTCGAGGATGACTGGGAAAACCCCACGTTGGGTGCCTGGGGCCTCGGTTGGGAAGTTTGGCTGAACGGCATGGAAGTCACGCAATTCACCTACTTCCAGCAAGTCGGTGGACTCGACTGCAAACCCGTGCTCGGCGAAATCACCTATGGTATCGAACGCTTGGCAATGTACCTGCAAGGCGTCGAAAATGTCTATGATTTGGTATGGACAGAGTGGGAAGAGCACGGGGTCACCAAGCGCCTGACCTATGGTGACGTGTTCCACCAGAACGAAGTCGAACAATCGACGTTCAACTTCGAACATTCGAATACCGAGTTCCTGTTTTCGCTGTTTGGCAATTATGAGTCTGAAGCAAAGCGCTTGATGGAAGTGCCATTGGCACTTCCCGCCTATGAAATGGTTCTGAAGGCTGCGCATACCTTCAACCTGCTGGATGCACGCGGCGCCATTTCAGTGACCGAACGCGCCGCCTATATCGGACGCATTCGTAACCTATCGCGCGCAGTGGCCCAAGCGTATTACGAGTCACGCGAAAAACTAGGCTTCCCAATGTGCGGGGATGCGCGCAAGGCAGCCTAGCGATCGTGCCCGCCCATGCCTGCATGGCCCGGCGGGAGCCCAGCGTCGTTAATCACATCAAGTCACGGGATTCCCGCCAGCGCGGGAATGACTACAAAAATATGAACCAAACACTGTTAGTCGAACTGCTTACTGAAGAACTGCCCCCGAAGGCACTGGCCAAGCTGGGCGAGGCTTTCGCCGCTGGCATTTTCAACGGTCTGAAATCGCGCGACTTCGTTGAAGCCGATGCTGTCGTCACACCTTATGCCACTCCGCGCCGTTTAGCGGTTTTGATCACGAAAGTGCGTGCCACCTCGCCAGATAAATCGATTCGTGAAAAGGTGCTGCCGGTATCGGTGGCGCTAGACAAGGAAGGGCAACCTACCCCCCCTCTGAAAAAGAAGCTGGCCGCGCTGGGTTTTCCAGACCTCAAGATCAGTGATCTGGAACGGGCGTCAGACGGCAAGGCGGAAAGCTTCTTTTACACCTATACGGCTCCCGGCTCAGCACTGCATGGTGGACTCCAAGCCGCCCTCGATGAAGCCATCACCAAACTGCCGATTCCCAAACTGATGAGCTACCAGCGTCCGGACGGTACCACCGTACAATTCGTGCGCCCGGCGCATAAGCTGATCGCCTTGCATGGCGGCGACGTGGTGCCGATTGCGCTTCTTGGCTTGTCCGCCGGTCGCAGCACGCTCGGACATCGCTTTCTAGCCGCCGGAGAACTGGCTGTGCCCCATGCGGAGTCCTATGCGACGACATTGGAAGTGCAAGGCAAGGTCATCCCGGCAGTCAACGCACGCAAGGAACGCATTCGCGCCGCCCTGCTCGATAAAGCAGGCCATGATAAGGTCCTGATGCCGGAAGCATTGCTCGATGAAGTCAGCGCACTGGTCGAATGGCCAATCGTCTATGCCTGCCAATTCGAGGAAACATTCCTATCGGTGCCGCAGGAATGCCTGATCCTGACGATGCAAACCAATCAAAAATATTTTGCGCTAACCGATGCCAACGGCAAACTACGTTCGCGCTTTTTGATCGTATCGAACCTGGAAACCGCCGATCCGCAGCACATCATCGGGGGCAACGAACGCGTGGTGCGTCCTCGCCTGTCCGATGCCAAATTCTTCTTCGAACAAGACAAGAAAAAGAAACTGGCAGATCGTCTCTCCGGCTTGGCCAACGTGGTGTATCACAACAAACTCGGCACCCAAGCACAACGTACTGACCGCGTCAAAACCTTGGCTGGCAAGATTGCGCAAGCATTGGGTGCGGATGCCGTATTGGCCGAACGGGGCGCGCTACTGGCTAAGGCCGACCTGCTGACCGACATGGTCGGCGAGTTCCCCGAACTGCAGGGCATTATGGGGACTTACTATGCGCGCCACGATGGCGAGCATGAAGAAGTCGCCATTGCCGCCTCCGAACATTATCAACCGCGCTTTGCCGGTGATGCCCTACCTGCCACACAAACCGGTACCGTGGTCGCCCTGGCGGACAAGCTGGAAACCCTAGTCGGCATCTGGGGCATCGGCCTGCAACCAACCGGCGACAAAGACCCCTTTGCGCTGCGCCGCCATGCGCTTGGCGTGCTGCGCATGCTGGTTGAAAAGCGCTTGCCCTTGTCCGTGAAAGCATTACTGCAAGATGCCGCGGCCCTGTTTGCGAGCAATACCAATTTCAAGGATGCCACAACGGAAGTCACCGACTTCATGCTCGACCGCTTGCGGGGGCTGCTGCGCGAGCGGGGCTATGCGCAAAATGAAATTGAGGCCGTCGTCGCGCAAAATCCTGATCGACTCGACAACATCATCGAGCGTCTTGATGCAGTGAAAGCCTTTGCTGCACTGCCGGAAGCAGAATCGCTTGCTGCGGCAAACAAACGCATTACCAATATCCTGAAGAAAGCCGAGGGTACCGCCGCTGCTGTGCATAAGGGGTTGCTGAAGGAAGTGGCCGAGGAAGGCTTATATTCGGCCATGACTCTGCTCAAGCCACAAGTCGATGACGCCTTCGCTAAAGGGGATTTCACTGGTACCTTGAAGGCACTGGCCCACCTGCGAAACAATGTCGACGCCTTCTTCAACGACGTGATGGTGATGGCCGAAGACGAACGGCTGCGTAACAATCGCATCGCGCTGCTGTCCGATCTGCACGGCATGATGAACCAGGTGGCGGACATTTCGAAACTGGCGGCCTAAGTACTGAGCACGATTCCAAGCATGAAACTAATCATCCTGGACCGCGACGGCGTCATCAACCACGACTCCGACAACTTCATCAAGTCGCCGGACGAGTGGGTGCCGATTCCTGGCTCATTGGAAGCAATCGCAAGGCTCCATCAGGCAGGCTATCGCGTGGTGGTGGCCACCAACCAGTCCGGCATCGCGCGTGGCTTGTTCAACATCGTCACCCTTAACGCTATTCATCAAAAGTTGCATTCAGCAGTGAAATTGGTTGGCGGCGAGATCGACGCCATTTTCTTCTGCCCGCATGCAGCCGATGACAATTGCGACTGCCGCAAGCCGAAGCCTGGCTTGCTACAAGAAATCAGCAAGCGTTTCGACATCAATCTAAGAAGTGTGCCGACGGTCGGCGACTCGCTGCGTGACTTGCAAGCAGGCTTTGTCTCGGGCTGTACCCCCTATCTGGTACTAACAGGCAAAGGAGAGTTGACGCGCACCAAGGGTGGCCTGCCGCCTGGCACCACGATCCACTCTGACCTTGCCGCCGTTGCCGACCACTTGTTAAAAGCGCCTGCAGACCTCACTGCAGCCGCATGAATTGACTTGGGCGATATCCGCCCTCCTCTCTGGAGACTTGATGTTTAGCATCCCCTTGTTCCTGCGCTCGCTGGTGTTCACGCTGTTGATGATGACCGCCACGTTGATCTGGGCGCCGTTGTGTTTCCTGTTTGCGCCGCTGCCGTATCGGCAACGCTACCATTTGACTTCCTACTGGAATAGGTTCGTCATTTGGGCCGCAAAAGTCGTCTGTGGCATCCGCTATCAATTCAAGGGGTATGAGAACCTGCCTGATGGTCCGGCAATTCTGCTGTCGAAACATCAATCTACCTGGGAGACCATTTTCTATCTGTACGCCATGCCGCGTCCACTGGTCTACGTGTTCAAGAAAGAGCTGCTGTACATTCCCTTTTTCGGTTGGGGCATTGCCCTACTGCGCATGATCCCGATCGACCGGAGCAAAGTCAGAAATGCGCTTAGACAAGTCATTGAACAAGGACGGAAACGCCTGGCAGAGGGACTGTGGATCATCCTGTTCCCTGAAGGTACACGTTCCAATGTTGGCGAGAAAGGCCAGTACAGGGGGAGTGGTACCTGGCTTGCGGTAGAGACCAATACCGTTGTCGTGCCAATCGCGATGAATTCTGGTGAGTGCTGGCCGAAAAAGGGTTTTATCAAAAAGCCCGGCTTGATCACGGTCTCAATCGGCAAACCGATTTCGCCGGAAGGTCTCACTGCCGCTGAATTGCTGCAACGTGTTGAAAATTGGATAGAATCTGAGATGCGCGTAATTTCCACTCCCGGAATTTATCCCAAAGACAACGTGACCGAATCCCTTGAAGCTGCTACGCCAGACTCCGCCTGACCCCCAACAGCTCGCGCTCCAGCTCGACTTTTTTTCCTCGGAACATCCCTCGCAACCACGTATTGATCAACCCGCACCCAAGCAAATACCTGGGGCGGGTGTGGTTGCCGCTCCAGAGCCGCAGGGATCGCCCCCCTCGCCACTTTCGCCGGCAACAGGCGTTACTTCGAAGGGGGCACGGCGCGTGCAAGTCGGCGATCATGTCATCGAATATCAGCTGGCGCGCTCCAAGCGTCGTTCCATTGGTTTTTTAATTGATGAAGCTGGTTTGCGCATTACCGCGCCAAGATGGGTTCCCATCGCCGACATTGACAATGCCATTCGTGAAAAACAGCGCTGGATTTTTGCCAAGCTGAACGAGCGACGCGAACGTTCCGCACGGCGCCTGCACCCAGAGATGCAATGGCGTGATGGGGCAACGCTGCCCTACCTGGGCAACGATGTGACCTTACGGATTCTTTCCGCACAAGCCGCTGGGATCGTCTACAACGACAGCAGGCGCGAATTGACCATCAGCCTACCGCCGGACGCCAGTGAACAACAACTGAAAGACCGAGTCCAAGGATGGCTGCAACTAGAAGCAAAACGTGTCTTCGCGGAACGCCTGCCTGTATATGCGCAAAAACTCGACGTTACCTATCGTTCGTTCGCCTTATCTTCAGCAACGACGCAATGGGGCTCGTGTACCGTCGAAGGTAAAATCAGGCTGAACTGGCGTCTGATCCATTTCGCGCTGCCGATGATCGATTACGTCATTGCCCATGAGTTGTCGCATCTGCGCGAAATGAACCACAGCCCCCGCTTCTGGGCGACAGTGCAATCTGTTTTTCCGGAATTCGAAGCGGCAAAACGGACACTGCGCGAAAATGGGCCTGAGACATTGCCGATCTTCTAATAGGAAAAATAATGCGTCTTCTTCACACCATGTTGCGCGTCGGCGACCTGCAACGCTCAATCGATTTCTACACCCAAGTTCTGGGCATGAACCTACTGCGCACCACGGACCGGCCTGAGCAGAAATATACGCTAGCCTTCGTTGGCTACGGCACCAATCCTGAGCATGCGGAACTTGAACTAACCTACAACTACGGCATCGACCATTACGATCTGGGGACAGCCTACGGCCATATCGCGATTGCCGTCGAAGACGCACGCAAGGCATGCGACAAAGTGAAAGCGCAAGGCGGCAAAGTCACGCGCGAGGCCGGGCCCGTCAAAGGCGGCACGACGGTGATTGCCTTTGTGGAGGACCCGGATGGTTACAAAATTGAGCTGATTGAGCGTAAGTCTGCTTGACGCACGAGAAGAGTACCGTCTTCCCGGAAGCGGGGATAATATCCATCTTCCGTTATAACGTGACAGAGGAAATCGATGGATTTTTTCGTCCGGCAAGGCAGGAGGAGGCGCCATAGCGAGCGATGGCAACAACGAGCAACGCAGGCGCACGGCTCGGCGCCCCCGAAAAAAGACGCAATGTCATGTCACGTTATGACGGAAGATTGGTATCAGTCCTCAACACCAAGCTAAAAGATGATTGCGCGTGTAACGTTAAAGCGCTCACGCTTGTAAGCGATTTGCCAGCGCGACAAACTGCTCGACCGGCACAGTCTCCGGGCGCGCCTGCGGGTCAATGCCTGCATCGATCAAATCATTTTCGGCAAACATCCCGGCGACGCAATTGCGTATGACTTTGCGTCGCTGCGAAAACGATTTAGTGACCACCAGCTCCAGTTTCGCTGCATCGCATGGCAAAGGTTGAGCCAACGGGATCATGCGCACGATCGCCGAATCAACGCGCGGTGGCGGATCAAAGGCAGTGGGTGGCACGACGAACATCAGTTCCATGTAATAACGCCATTGCAGCATGACGGACAAACGTCCATAGGCCTTGCTGCCCGGCTCGGCAACCATGCGCTCCACCACCTCCTTTTGCAGCATGAAATGCTGGTCCTGCACTTGAGACGCGATCTCTGCAAGATGAAATAGCAAGGGGCTGGAAATGTTGTACGGCAGATTACCAACCACGCGCAGCTTGTGACCAGGCTGCACGGGGATCGAGGAAAAATCGAACTGCAGCGCATCCCCCTCGTGAATGAAGAGCTGCTTCGGATCGAAATGCTTCTTTAAGCGCGCGACCAAGTCGCGGTCGAGTTCGACCACATGCAGCTGATTCAGTGACTCCAGCAGCAGCGTTGTCATGGCGGCCAGCCCCGGTCCAATTTCCACCATGGTATCGTCGGCTTGGGGGGCAATCGTGCGAATGATGTCGCACAATACAGCTTGGTCGGTCAGAAAGTTCTGGCCGAAGCGCTTGCGTGGAATATGTTTCATTGCTTTGGTTCTTGTTCGGAGGAGGCGATAGCCATCTGCGCAGCTACCTTGATGGCTTCGCGCATGCTGCCATGATCAGCGTGCCCGACGCCGGCTGCCGCAAGATCGAGCGCGGTGCCGTGATCGACGGAGGTACGGATGATGGGCAAGCCTAGCGTAATGTTGACACCGCGTCCAAAGCTGGCGTGCTTCAGCACCGGCAAGCCCTGGTCGTGGTACATGGCTAGCACGCAATCTGCTTGTTCGAGATATTTGGGTTGAAACAACGTGTCTGCAGGATACGGCCCGGTCGCATCGATACCTTTGGCCTGCACTGCCTGCAGCACCGGGCCGATCACATCGATTTCCTCGCGTCCCAAATAGCCGCCTTCGCCCGCATGCGGGTTCAGTCCAGTCACCAGGATACGGGGTTTGGGCAATCCAAATTTGCACTGTAAGTCAGTGTGCACGATCTGGATGGTATGCAGCAGACTGTCGAGGGTAATTGCTGCTGGCACATCTTTCAGCGGCAAATGCGTGGTTGCCAGCGCGACGCGCAGCATCGGCTCACCACCGGCAAGCATCATGACCACCTGCGATGTGCCGGTCTTCTCGGCGAGATATTCCGTATGGCCGGTAAATGGTACCCCGGCATCGTTGATCGTACTCTTTTGCAGCGGCGCGGTAACGATTGCATCGAACTGATTCTGCTGTGCGCCCTCAATCGCAATATCCAGCGCTTGCAAAACGGCACGGCCATTGCGCGCATCGAGCTTGCCGGGCATGGCCGGTTCAGCCAGCGGACAATCGATCACGACCAGTTGGTCTCTATTCAATGCAGGCAAACGACTGTGGCGCCAAGCGAGCGTCGACAACGCGACCAGACGGATCGAAGGATCGATCTCGGAAGCCGTCATCGATAACAACGCCGCATCGCCGATCAGCACGCTGCGAACCGCATCGCGTAATTCCCAGGCGGCCTTGATCGCAATTTCAGGACCGATACCTGCAGGCTCACCGCAGGTAACGGCAATGGTCGGCCTCGTGTCCGGCATCATACGTTCAGCGTGCGTCGCTAACGTCGAAGCGGTATTCGACATAAGCACGATCACGCACTTGGCGTAACCATTCCTGCGTCGCTTCTTCCAGTTTCCGTTCGCGGATAGCCTGACGTGCGATCAGGCGTTGGCGCTCCTGCGAGACATCGTCCATCTTACGTTCGATGACCTGGATCAGATGATAGCCAAACGGTGATTCGATTGGTTCGCTGACTTGCCCCGGCTGCAATGTATCCATCGCACGCTCGAATTCCGGTACCGTGTCACCAGGGTAGATCCAACCGAGATCACCGCCACGGGATGCAGACAAGTCGTTCGAGAATGATTTGGCAAGATCTTCGAATTTAGCTGCGTTGTTATCGAGGCGCTGTTTCAATTCGGTCAGCTTGCGCTTCGCGTCAGCAGGCGTGACGATCTGATTAACCTTGATCAGAATGTGACGCACATGTGTCTGTTTTATCGAAGTGCTGGGGCCCGCCTTGACAACACTGGGACTCCGTTTTCCCGCCAGCTTCAGAATATGAAAGCCGTTTGCACTCTTAACGATCGGGGAAATGTCCCCTTGCGTCATGCTGCCGAGTGTATCAAGGAACAATTGAGGCAAGCGCTCCTGAGCGCGCCACCCCAGATCGCCACCGCTTAGTGCATCCGTAGCATCCGAATAGGTGGCTGCGAGCTTGGCAAAATCGCCACCCGCCTTCAGTTGTTGCAGCACATCTTCCGCGCGTTTGCGGCGCTCAGCGATTTGGTCGGCCGTAGCGTTTTCCGGGATGCGGATCAAAATATGCGACACATTGTATTCCTGCTGTCCCGTGGCCATACCGCTCTCTGCAGCAAGGTAATTGTCGACTTCGGATTCGGAGATCTGGATCTTGTTATCGACTTCACGCTCGCGTAGACGCTGCATGATGATCTCTTCGCGAATCTCTTCGCGAAAACGGGCAAATGGCGTGCTTTCGCGTTCGAGCCGTTCACGGAATTCCTGCAGTGACATCTTGTTCTGCTCGGCGATACGCCCAACCGCACGATCAAGCATCGCATCGTCGACGCGAATACCGTATTCCTTCGCCAGTTGGATCTGGGCGCGGTCGATAATCATGCGCTCCAACAGCTGCCGCTGGAATTCCGCTTGCGGCGGCAAGGCGATTCCCTGATTCTTCATCCGGCGTTCTACTAAGCGCATGCGCTCCACCAGCTCCTGGCGTGTGATCACTTCGTTATTGACCACGGCAATAATGGCGTCTGCCAGATAAACGCGCGGTGCGCTTGCCGGTTTCGCTTGGGCAAGTGCCTGTGGCAGCATGCCAAATCCGGCACAAAACAATGTGAGCGCCAGTGCGAGACCGCGAACCGGTGTTCCTGCGTGACGCATTGTCTGATGAGTATTCATGAAATTCACGTACTTCGTTAAGGGTTACTAGGTTGATTCACCAACTGATAGCCTGGGATGTTAGCCCGTAATGCATCAAGCGGATTAGGGCCAAGACGGGTCAATCCGTTCAACTCAAGCTGGAAGAAGATGGTGGAGGTCGCTTGACCGGTCCCGGTGGGCATGCGCTGGCCAACCAGGCGGAATACCCAGCAGTCCGCCTTATATTCAGCACCCAGTAAACCTTCCGCAACCTTGTTGTCAGGCAGTGAATAATTGACACGTGCGACACCATACCAACGGCGTGCGATCGGCCATTGTCCAGATACATCGATCTGTTTAAGATCGTCCTGGCCATCCTTCCCTGGAGCACGGCGATATTGCAGATTAAACACGTTCTTCGGTGCAGGCGTCCAGCGCACACCGTAGTTCGCCCTAACCATCGAATCTAAAGTCTGACTGTATTGGGCATTGCCTTCAACACTGATGGAGGGCGTCAATTTCCCATATATGGAGGCCAAGACATCCGAACGGCTCTCCTCTCGCGCCCTCCCCAGCGTCACCCGCTGCTCGGTGAAATAGAACCGCTGACCGACTGCGAAACGCATTCGCTCCACCCCGGTCGGTTCAATGTAACGAGAAATCAGCGCCGCTGTCAGCTGATTGGCATCATTGATCCGATCATTGCCACTAAATCGGTTTTCGCTGAATAACTGAGCGAAGCTAAGGTCCGGCTCTCCCGTATCGAAATTCGGAATGGCAGATTGATCACGATAAGGCGTATAGACATAGAACAAACGAGGCTCCATTGTCTGTGTCATACGATTACCGAAAAATTGCGCATCACGTTCAAACACTAATCCACTATCCAGGGAAAACGTCGGCAGAACCCGCGTCAGATCGCTTGTGGTGCCATCGGTTCGATTCTCGAGATGGTATTGGGTTGCATGCAGCGACAACTTCGGCGTAATGAAATAGCCGGGATGAAGAAAAGGATAAGCAATGCGCGGATTCACCAACAGGCGATCGCCGCGCGACAACGTGGGATGCGTAAAGCGCGTTACCTCGGAATAAACGTCCCAATCAAATCCGTTCACATCTTGGCGGCCGGCGTGAAAAGTGAGCTGTGGCAAGCGGTCGTAAGGACGGCCAATCGGCGCAAGTGGATCCTGTAATACTTGATAATTCGACACGCGCGCTGCAGCATTCCAGTAGCTGCCTCCATAGTAGAGCGCCATGTCGCGCAGCAGCACGCGTTGCGAGGCGGCAGTAATGGTGCTCGGGAAATCACGTGAATAATCGTCATCCGAGGCGCTGTTGATATTCCATGCATAGGACAAACCGGGGGCCAGTACCTGCGTATGGGTGGACGATATCGCATAGCGGTTGGTATCGGTCAGTTGGTCTTTGAACAGCGTCTCGACCTTCGTCTCGCCGGAATAGTTTTCGCTCAGATAGCGTGCATTGGCCCCCAACTGAATCCCGCGGCGGGTATAGATTTTCGGATACAGTGTCAGGTCGCGATTCGGCGCAATATTCAGGTAATACGGCGTCGTGAGCTCCAGCCCGCCACGATTGGTCCCGCCGAAGGTCGGTGGAAGAAAACCGGTCTTGCGCGCATCCGAAAGCGGAAATGATAGTGCCGGCGCCGCCAGAATCGGAACCCCTTTAAAATACACCCGCGTCGCGTGCGCAACGCCTTCGTCACGGGCGGCATCAAGATCGAGCTTGCTCGACTTCAAATACCAGTCTGGATCGGGCCCTTCGCAGGTGCTGTAAGAGCCATCGATCACCGTCGCTTGGTCTTCACCCAGAAAATCGATGCGGTCGGCCTTACCCTGTGCGTGATTGCGCTCGAGCCGATAGGTCGGATTCAATACATAACCTTCTTGTGCCTCGAGCTTTAGCCTAAGCTCATCGCCGGTATACACGTCGCCGAAGCGGCACATGCTGACATTACCGGCTGCCGTTACTTCATCCTCAAGGATGTTGTAGGTTGCCTTGTCGGCATTAATGGTTGTCGGCCCGCGGATAATTTCGACATCGCGCTCCAGTACGATTTCGCGGTCCGGCCGGCCAGTCATCTGTTCGGCGCTGATGGTTGCCGGCAGATCCTTTTCCTCCGCCTTGCCAGTCCTGGCATTCGTTTGCGCCAATGCGAGCGTCTGCACGGACGCTGTCGCCACAGCGGCGGCGAGAATGCGGAGAAGAAGTTGAGAAGGGGGAAATGCTGGGAACCGGTTCATGAAAAGAAGGGTCGGCAGGCGCTTTTTTGAATTGAATCCCTTATTATATGGGAACTCATATCTCTCAACCGATTGCCTAGGCTGTTTCATGTCTTTCAATACCCCATCTGATCTTCGTTTAACGCAACTCAAGGAATGGCTGGCAAGCCTGTCGGCTGAAAAAATTTTGCCGGAGACGCTCCGTCCAGCCTCGTCCGATGCCAGTTTCCGCCGCTATTTCCGGGTCGATGCACCCGATGGCAGCTCCTATATCGCAATGGACGCGCCACCACCGCAGGAAGACGTGCGCCCTTTTATTCATGTCGCGGAAGTATTCGGTGCCGCTGGCGTTTCCGTACCCAAGATCCTGGAACGTGATATCGAACGCGGATTCCTGCTGCTGTCAGATCTGGGGGCAACCACCTACCTGAACCAGTTGAATCCTGACACAGCGCACAAGCTTTATCTCGATGCGATCGATGCGCTGGTGTTGATTCAAGCCCAGAGCAAGCCGGAAGTGCTCCCCGAATACGACCGCGCACTGCTGCACCGTGAACTGATGCTGTTCCCCGAATGGTATATCGGCAAACATCTCGGCATCACCATGAGTGATAAACAGAGCGACACCCTCAACAAGATTTTCGAAACGCTGCTAGCCAACAATCTCGCGCAACCACAAGTCTATGTGCATCGCGACTACCATTCACGCAACCTGATGGTGATGGGCCAGGGCAATCCGGGCATCCTCGATTTCCAGGATGCGGTCTATGGCCCGATTACCTACGATCTCGTATCCCTGCTGCGCGACGCCTACATTCAGTGGGATGAAGAAATGGTGCTCGACTGGACGATTCGCTACTGGGAACGCGCACGCCGCGCCGGCCTGCCGGTCAATCCCGACATCGATGCGTTCTACCGCGATTTCGAATTCATGGGCCTGCAGCGCCACTTGAAAGTACTCGGCATCTTCGCGCGGCTGTACCACCGCGATGGCAAGGATGCCTACCTGAAGGATCTGCCGCTCGTAATGGAATACACGCGCAAAGCAGCCGGCCGCTACAACGCGCTGGCCCCCCTGATCCGCTTGCTCGATGAATTGGAAGACAAGGCACCGTCGGTCGGTTACACCTTCTGATTGCCAATACGTCACTGACAGGAATACCGAAAGAATGAAAGCCATGATTTTCGCCGCCGGACGCGGCGAGCGGATGCGACCGCTGACGGATAGTTGCCCCAAACCGCTGTTGAAAGTGCGCGGTCGGCCGCTGATCGTCTGGCATATCCTCAATCTCGTGCGCGCAGGAATCACCGAGATCGTGATCAACCATGCACATCTCGGCCACATGATCGAGGAAGCGCTCGGCGATGGTTCGCAGTTCGGTGCGCGTATCGTCTATTCGGCAGAAGGTACGGCGCTGGAAACCGCAGGCGGTGTCGCCAAGGCACGCCATCTGCTGGGTGAGGACCCCTTCGTCGCAATCGCTGCGGACATCTATTGTCCGCATTTCGATTTCGAGCAAGTCCTCGATGCATTGCAAGACAACGATATGTGGGGCAATCCCCATCCGCAAGACAAGCGCGATGTGGCATGGCTGTATTTGGTAAAGAATCCGTCGCACCATCCCAAAGGCGATTTCGCGCTACACAGCTTTTCCGTCGCTAACGAAGGCGAACCGCGCTACACATTTTCCGGCATTGGCGTGTATCGCACGGAAATCTTCGACTCGATCACGCCAGGCCAGTCCGCCCAGATCGCGCCTCTTCTGCGCGACTATGCGGCACGCGGCCAGGTCGGCGGCGAAGTCTATCGTGGTGACTGGACCGACGTCGGCACCCCCGAACGGCTGGCGCAACTGAACGGCTAAAGGAGCCTCATGAAATCATATGCAGCCCGGCGTGCAGCCCTGATGGCGGAAATGAAAGCCAAAGGCGGCGGTGTCGCCATCATCCCGACCGCCCCAGAGGTCATGCGCAACCGCGATGCCGACTATCCGTACCGGCACGACAGCCACTTCTACTACCTGTCCGGTTTCACCGAGCCAGAAGCCGTTATCGTGCTCACCGTGGGCAAGAGCGATCAGGCCATCCTGTTCTGCCGCGAAAAAAATCCTGAGCGCGAGATCTGGGACGGCTATCGCTACGGCCCGGAAGCCGCGCGCGAAGCCTTCGGCTTTGACGCCGCCTATCCGATTTCCGCGCTCGACACCGAAGTCCCCAAACGCATTGCCGATGCGCCCGCCTTATTCTATGCCCTCGGCAGTGACGCCAAACTCGACAGACAAGTACAAGCCTGGCTGCAAACCGTGCGGGCGCAGGCTCGGGGCGGCATCACCGCCCCCTCCACCATGCATGATGTGCATGTGCTGCTCGACGAGATGCGTCTGTTCAAGGATGCAGAAGAAGTCGAGATCATGAAACGTGCCGCCGCCATCTCTGCTGGCGCACATCGTCGCGCGATGCACGTATCACGCCCTGGACTACGCGAATATCACCTTGAAGCCGAGCTGCTGCATGAATTCCGCCGCCATGGCTCGCAGTTTCCCGCTTATGGCTCCATTGTCGCCACCGGGGCCAATGCCTGCGTGCTGCACTATCGTGCTGGTAACGCCGAACTCAAGGATGGCGACCTGGTGTTGATCGATGCTGGCTGCGAACTAGACAGCTACGCCTCCGACATCACGCGCACCTTCCCGGCTAACGGCAAGTTCAGCGGACCGCAAAAGGCACTCTATGAAATCGTGCTTGCTGCTCAGCAAGCGGCAATTGCCGAAACCCGGCCCGGCAAGCGTTTCATCGACGGTCACGACGCCGCAGTACGCGTACTCGCACAAGGCATGCTGGACACTGGTTTGCTCGACAAGAACAAAGTTGGTTCTCTCGACGATGTCATTGCAAAGGGCGCTTACCGTCAGTTCTACATGCACCGCACCGGACATTGGCTGGGCATGGACGTGCACGATGTTGGCGAATACCGCGACCTTGCCGATGTCGGCGAAGAACGGCCGTGGCGCACGCTGCAACCTGGCATGATGCTGACCATCGAGCCGGGCATTTACGTCCGTCCGGAAGCCGACGTGCCGGAGCAGTTCTGGAACATCGGTATCCGCATCGAAGACGACGCGCTGGTCACGGACAATGGCTGCGAGATCATCACCGAGGCAGCCCCAAAGACCATCGAAGACATCGAAGCAGTCATGCGACATTGATTCCCTCTGATGGTAGCTACGGACTTTGATATTGCCATTTGTGGCGCGGGCCCGGTCGGGTTAGCGCTTGCCCTTTTGCTGGTGCGACGCGGCGCGCCCGCCTCACGTATCGCCTTGATCGATGCCAAACCTCTTGAGCAAGTCAACAAGGATCCGCGTTCGCTCGCGCTGTCATACGGCAGCAGACAGATTTTGGAGGAAATCGGCATTTGGCCGCTGGCTGTTGATGCGATTCATCAGATCCATGTGTCGCGCCGTCGCCATTTCGGCCGCACGGTGATCGATCGGGACGAATACGGCGTGCCGGCACTCGGCTACGTCACCCGCTACGGCACGATCGTTACCGCACTCGCCGCAGCGGCCGTACAGGCAGGCCTCCCCGTCCTGCGCCCGGTGCATGTCACGTCCACCATGGAACGTGACGATGCCGTTGAGCTGCGGTTTGCCGATGGCAAGGCCATCACCGCACAGCTTCTGGTACAAGCAGAAGGCGGCGTGTTCTCTGACCAGAGTGCAAAGGCAATCCGGCGTGACTACGGCCAGACAGCGCTCATTGCGCAGGTCACGACCAGCGCACCGGCCCCACATCGCGCGTTCGAGCGCTTCACCGACGAAGGCCCGCTTGCGCTGCTGCCCCAAGACAATGGATATGCGCTGGTGTGGTGTGTTCGGCCCGAGACAGCGTCACGCCTGTACGCATTGTCGGATATAGCCTTTCTTAAAGAACTGGAACACGCATTTGGTTCGCGTCTCGGCCGCTTTACCAGCATCACGCCGCGCGCTACTTATCCGCTCGGACTCAATGCACATGGGGCAATATCGACAAGAACAGTAGCCATCGGCAACGCGGCACAAACGCTGCACCCGGTCGCAGGACAAGGCTTAAATCTTGGCTTGCGCGATGCCGTCGTCCTTGCTCGCCTGCTGGCACGAGAGTCCACGCCAGAGATGCTGTCGCGCTTCGTGCAAGCGCAGCGATCAGATCGCCGCCTCACGATTACCTTGACCGACGCAATGGCGAGAATATTTACCAGTGCGCCGGACGGCGCATTGTCACAAACCGCACTGAGCTTTTCTCTCGCACTGGTGGATACCTTCCCGCCTGCCAAGCGCCTGCTGGCAGAACAAATGATGTTTGGCCAGCGTCAATAAAAAAAGCCGTGCAAGCACGGCTTTTTCTTTCGACCAATCTGGCCGCTCAGGCAGCTTTCAATGCAACCAGCACCTCGTCCAGCGTCTTTTTTGCATCGCCGAACAGCATGCGATTGTTTTCCTTGTAGAACAATGGATTGTCAACGCCTGCATAGCCTGATGCCATGCTGCGCTTCATGACGATCGAGGTCTTCGCCTTCCACACTTCCAGCACCGGCATGCCGGCGATCGGGCTGTTCGGGTCTTCCATTGCTGCAGGATTCACGATGTCGTTGGCCCCAATCACCATCGCGACATCGGCTTCACCAAAGTCCCCGTTGATCTCGTCCATTTCCATCACAATGTCATAAGGTACTTTTGCTTCGGCCAGCAAGACATTCATGTGACCCGGCATGCGTCCCGCAACAGGGTGAATGCCAAAACGCACATTGACGCCTTTTTCGCGTAGATATTGGGTGATTTCATAGACGATATGCTGTGCCTGTGCCACCGCCATGCCATAACCAGGAACAATGATCACGCTCTTGGCGTCACGCAGCAGTTCACTGGTTTCGTGCGCAGAAACCGGCACAACTTCGCCGGCCGGCTGTGCCGTGCCCCCACCTGCTGCAGGCTTGGGACTGTCAGCGCCAAAACCTCCAGCAATCACGCTGAGGAAGTTGCGATTCATCGCGCGGCACATGATGTAAGAAAGGATCGCACCGCTGGACCCCACCAGTGCCCCAGTGACAATCAACAGATCATTCGACAGCATGAAGCCGGTCGCTGCCGCCGCCCAGCCAGAGTAGCTGTTCAGCATCGACACCACCACCGGCATGTCCGCACCACCGATTGCCATCACCATATGAATACCAAACAGCAAGGCAATCACAGTCATCACGGCCAGAGGCGTCATGCCCGCATTTACCGATTCTGCGCCCAGGAATCTGGCACCAAACCAAATCACGATCAGAAGGCCAATCAGATTGAGTAAGTGACGCCCTGGGAGCAACAAAGGCTTACCACCAATACGGCCCGATAGCTTGCCGAACGCGATGAGAGAACCGGAGAAGGTCACTGCGCCGATCAGAATGCCAACATAGATTTCCACCTCGTGGATTACCTTTTCCGCACCGCTGAAATTAGCAGTAGCGGCCGGATCGATATAGCTCGCATAGCCGACCAGCGTCGCAGCAAGGCCGACCAGACTATGCATCAATGCCACCAGTTCCGGCATCTGCGTCATCTGCACGGTTCGTGCGGCATATAAGCCAATCGCTGCGCCGACGACCATGGCAGCGACAATCCAGGAAATACCGGAGGTCGTGACATGCGGCCCGAAGACCGTAGCGAGCACGGCGATCGCCATGCCAATCATGCCGTACAAATTGCCGCGCCGCGCGGTTTCCGGGTGAGACAAGCCACCAAGGCTAAGGATAAAGAGGATGGTTGCGCCGATATAAGCGACGGTTGTGAGACTTTCAGACATGAAATCCCCCTTATTTGCGGAACATCGCCAGCATGCGGCGAGTCACGGCGAATCCACCAAACATATTGATCGTGGTGAGCACGATCCCGATCACCGCAATCCAGCGTATCCAGTCGTCCGGCCGTTCCACGGCCTCAGTGAGCGGGGGCGCGATCTGCACCAGCGCGCCGATCGCAATGATGCTGGAAATTGCATTGGTCACGCTCATCAACGGCGTATGGAGTGACGGCGTGACGTTCCACACCACCATGTAGCCGACAAAGCAGGCCAGTACGAACACGGTGAAATGGCCCAGAAATGCTGCTGGCGCGTAGGCACCGACGAACCAGAACAACAGTGCCGCCACCCCAAACAGAATCGCAGCGCGCATACCTGACGCCGGTTCGCCGCCACCACCATGACCATGCCCCTTCGCCTGTACGGCGACGACCGGTTTCGCGGCAGGCGCCGCCGGCGCGGCCGACAACTTGGGCGGGGGCGGTGGCCAGGTAATGTTGCCCTCCTTGATGACCGTGGTACCGCGAATCACCTCATCGTCCATATTAACGTTGATGGTGCCATCCTTGTTCTTACACAACTCCTCAGTCAGTCGCAACAGGTTGGTCGCGTACAATGTACTGGCTTGCTTGGATAGACGGCTTGGTAAATCGGAATAGCCAATGATCGTCACGCCATGCTTGACGACCACTTTCCCGGGCTCAGTCAGCTCGCAGTTCCCCCCTTGCTCGGAAGCCAGATCCACAATTACGCTACCCGGTTTCATCGACTGCACCATTTCCGCAGTGATCAGTTTAGGTGCAGGTTTACCTGGGATAAGCGCCGTAGTGATAATGATATCCACCTCCTTTGCCTGCTTGGCGAAGGTTTCGCGTTGCGCTTTCTGAAAGCCTTCGCTCATTACTTTGGCGTACCCGCCAACACCCGAACCCTCTTCCACGTAGTCCACGCCAACGAATTCGCCGCCCATGGACTTGACCTGATCGGCCACTTCGGGACGCGTATCGTTAGCGCGCACAATCGCACCAAGACCAGACGCAGCCCCAATGGCCGCAAGACCTGCAACGCCGGCACCAATCACAAACACTTTCGCCGGCGGCACTTTACCAGCGGCCGTAATCTGCCCGGTGAAGAAGCGGCCGAAGTGATGTGCTGCTTCGATGACGGCGCGGTAGCCCGCGATGTTCGCCATGGAACTCAGGGCGTCCATCTTTTGCGCGCGCGACATGCGCGGCACACTATCCATCGCCAGCACAGTCACTTTTTTCGCCGCAAGTTGTTGCATTAACTCTGGATTCTGGGCTGGCCAGATGAAGCTGACCAGCGTGCTACCCTCACGAATCAGTCCGACTTCTTCCGCGTTCGGTGCGCGCACCTTGAAGACGATGTCAGACGAGGCCCACAGCTTGGCCGCACTATCAACGACCTGGGCGCCTGCCGTACGGTAGGCATCATCGCTGAAATTGGCGGCATCGCCGGCACCGGATTCGACGGTGACGGAAAAACCAAGCTTGATGAGCTTCTCGACGACCTCAGGAACGGTCGCAACGCGTTTTTCATCCGGAAAGACTTCTCGCGGTACTCCAATGATGAGAGGCATACGATTTCACCCTTCGTTACGTTGTGTGTAAGTGGTTGTCCAGCCAATGGAGCAAGCCGATAGCCAGCTCCATTTTTATTTTTCATCGGATGTGAGGTAGCGCATCGGCTCATCGCCGATAAGGTTATTTTTTCAGCCCAGTGATTTGGTTCTTGTTATCAACAAAAACGATCTTGGGCACATAGGTCTCTACCTCAGTTTCGTTCATCGGCGCATAAGTGCAGATGATGAGTAAATCGCCTAAATGGGCACGGCGCGCCGCGGCCCCATTGAGCGAAATTTCGCCGCTGCCGCGCTTGCCCTTGATTGCATAGGTGGAAAAACGTTCGCCATTGTTGACGTTATACAGCTCGATCTTTTCGAACTCCTTGATGTCCGCCGCCTCCAGCAGATTTTCATCGATCCCGCAGGAACCTTCGTAATCCAGGTCCGCTTGTGTGACCGTCACTCGATGGATTTTCGACCGAAGCATGATACGTTGCATTTTTTCTCCTAATTGCCCAACAACTTGCCAGTCCATGACATGGCACTAATAAAACCAATAATTCCTTCGATAACGTCGCTATTTCAGCAGTGCCCTTCTCCTCTGGCAGCGTCTCGACGAGTATGCCAATGGGGGAGAAAAATCTTCCTTTATAGCGACTTCTACAGGGATCTTACACGGAAATTGAAAAATGACGCCATCACACCGCCGTTACCCCCTTCTCGATAAAAGTTTGTTATTTCGATGTTTTCTGCAACACAAATAAGGAAAAAATGGGCGAAAAATGACTTTAGCGGCTTTTTCCGCTTTCTATGAAATGCCATCGAAGAACGTTGGGCAAAATCAACCCTTTTTCCTGCCCGCAGCGGATTATTGAACCTTTCAGCTACCCTCCGACAATATGAGATGCGTCAGGTTCTCCGGCAAGCCGGGTACCGCAACGATGGCACATGCAAGGTAAAATGGCGCCCTCTTCAAGGAATACTATGTCTGAAGTCTGGAAACCTTCTGTCACCGTAGCCGCTATCATTGAGCGCGACGGCCACTTTTTATTGGTCGAGGAAGAGACCAGTGACGGCATTCGCTTCAACCAGCCTGCCGGCCACCTCGACCCGAACGAGTCCTTAATGCAGGCAGTGGCACGCGAAACTCTGGAAGAAGCCGCTCACGATTTCACGGCCACCGCCTTGGTGGGCATGTATATGTCGCGCTATGTTTCCTCGCGTACCGGGCTTGAAGTAACCTATCTGCGCTTCGCATTCTGCGGCGAATTGGGCAAGGCGCACGACCAGCCGCTTGACCACGGCATTTTGCGTACTGTCTGGATGACGCGCGACGAAATGCTGTCCTGTGAGCCCAAACATCGCAGCCCGCTGGTATTGCGATGCGTAGACGACTACCTTGCCGGACATCGGGTGCCGCTGTCGATGATCTATACCCATCCAAGCGCAATCGGAGTTTTCAATGGTTAAAAAGCGGGTTGTCATCGGCATGTCGGGCGGGGTCGACTCCTCCGTATCGGCGTGGCTGCTCAAGGAACAAGGCTATGAAGTCATCGGCCTGTTCATGAAGAATTGGGAAGACGACGACAATTCGGAATATTGCTCATCGCGCCAAGACTGGATCGATGCGGCCAGCGTGGCGGACGTGGTCGGTGTCGATATCGAAGCGGTTAATTTTGCCGCCGAATACAAAGACCGCGTGTTCAGCGAGTTTCTACGCGAATACCAGGCCGGACGCACGCCCAATCCTGACGTGTTGTGCAATGCCGAGATTAAGTTCAAGGCTTTTCTCGATCATGCAATGAAGCTAGGCGCCGACCTGATCGCAACCGGCCATTACGCGCGCGTACGCCAAGTAGAATCAGGGCCGCACACTGGCAAATTCGAATTGCTAAAGGCGTTCGATGCCAGCAAGGACCAAAGCTACTTCTTGCATCGTTTGAACCAGGCTCAGTTATCAAAAACCTTGTTTCCGCTAGGTGAGCTTCCAAAAACCGAGGTGCGCAAGATTGCAGAGAAAATCGGCCTGCCGAACGCGAAGAAGAAGGACTCCACAGGAATTTGCTTCATCGGCGAGCGTCCGTTCCGTGATTTCCTGAACCGCTATCTCTCGTATCAGCCCGGGCCGATGAAAACGCCAGACGGCAATGTCGTCGGTGAACATGTCGGCCTAAGTTTCTATACACTCGGCCAACGCAAAGGCATCGGCCTGGGAGGGATGAAGTCCTACCAGAACGACGCCGGTAACAGCGATGCTTGGTATGTAGCGAAAAAGGACATCGAAAACAACACCCTCTATGTGGCGCAAGGTCATGACCATCCATGGCTGCTGTCCACTACGCTCAGCGCCGATCAAGCCAGCTGGATAGCCGGAAGCGCTCCGGACATCGTGCAATTGTCCGCCAAGACGCGATACCGTCAGGCGGACGTTCCTTGCACGCTGTCAGCGATAGAGGCAACACAATTTTCGCTCGCGTTCTCAACACCGCAATGGGCAGTTACGCCCGGTCAATCAGCCGTCTTGTATGACGGCGATATTTGTTTGGGCGGCGGCATCATCCACACAGTTGAATCGTCCCAGTAACAAGTCCCCTTATTACTGAGCTGTGGTCGTCTCTCTTGTCGATCTTACAGCTCAGTATCGAAGTTAGCACCCACTTCCCCTCTCTTTCGCATCCCTCTTTGACGACAGCGGACATACATAGGCGCGCTGTGGCGCCATAGCTTCTGCGAACAACAAATCCCTTGCAATCCGTGTCCACATGCCCAATAATGCAAATGAGAATAGTTCGTATTCACATAAAAGGATCCAACCATGACGCGCATCACGCAGCGGACGATTAGCCCTAGTCATACCACCTTTGGGGGCACTCCGACGCCGGTCGCCCAAGGAGCACCAAGAATCAAAAGTGAAGACCTTTTCCAGTATCAACGCGAAGTGGAAATCGATCATCAGGGCAGAATTTACCGACTGCGGCTGACACAACTCAACAAGTTAATCCTTACCGCCTGACAGACCGACCTAAGATCGCGTAACCCGAAAAAATCTCAACGCCCCCGATTAGTCCCATTGTTAACAGCAAGGTACCTCAATGATCGTCTGCATCTGCCACAATGTTTCCGAGCGCAAAATACGCCAAGCCGTTGATGCAGGAGTAACGTCCATGCCCGCCTTGCGAGAGAAGCTCGGTGTGGGGACTTGCTGTGGGAAATGTCACTCTTGCGCCAAAGCAGTGCTGCGGGAATGCCTTGCGGAAGGCTCGCGCGAGCTGCAACCGATGACGTTCATGGGCGCAATAGCTGCATAAGAAATATCTCCCCCCTTCTGCTGTTCGGGAATTCTCTTCCCCCATTCGTGATGCGAATGATTCCCACTAACGAAATGTAGGCCAAGGGATGGAAAAATAAGAGTCCTGCGCTATCATGGCTGCTCGCACGTGCGAATTGTATGATGCGACTCCATCGACTCTTTTTCACCCCCAGAGGCTTACATGAAAGGTGATCCGAACATTATCCGGCTGCTCAATGCGCAGCTCACCAATGAACTTACCGCAGTCAATCAGTACTTTCTGCATGCGAGAATGTATAAGCATTGGGGTTTGGAAAAACTCGGCAAGAAAGAGTACGAAGAATCTATTGGTGAGATGAAGCACGCCGACAATCTTATCAACCGCATCCTCATGCTGGAAGGCTTACCGAACCTGCAGGCCCTACATAAGCTGATGATTGGCGAATCCACACCCGAAATGCTGGAATGCGATCTCAAGCTTGAAATGGCTGCGCATCAAACAGTCAAGGATGGCATCAAAGCATGCGAGGCGGCGGGTGATTATATCTCGCGCGAGTTATTGCAGAATATCCTGGACGATACCGAGGAACACATCGAGTGGCTGGAAACTCAGCTGGAACTCATCAATAAGATCGGTTTGCAAAATTACTTGCAATCACAGATGGGCGAGTAAAGCGCGATCATCCAATCATCACGAAAATAAAAAAGGGCAGTCTTGGCTGCCCTTTTTTATTTGTCATTGATGCCCACTGCGATTTTTATTGTGGCACCGTGTCCTTGAACGACTGCCGCTCCGACAGTTTATCGAACAACTTAGCCAGATTTGGGTAGTCGCTGCGCCAGCTAATTTCCGGGAATCGGAATGTCAGCCAGCCGAGTGCGCAACCAACAGCCACATCGGCGAGCGTGTAATGATTCCCACAGCAAAAGGCCGTATCTTTCAAGCCTGCGGACATCGCCTTCAGACCGGCATTCACCTTACTCATTTGACGCTTGATCCACTCGGGGCTCTGTTGTGATTCCGGCCGCTGTGTGCGCTCCAGGCGCACAGCGATAGCCGCTTCGAGCACCCCATCAGCCAGCGCTTCCCAGCATTTGACTTCAGCCCGCTCACGACCGTTCGGCGGAATCAGCTTGCCGACGGGTGTCAGCGTGTCAAGATACTCGACGATCACGCGCGAATCGAACATTGCCCCGCCATCTTCCATAATCAGGCAAGGCACTTTACCAAGGGGATTGGACTCCTGAATCTTTGTTTCCGGTGCCCAAACGTTATCAAGCGCGAGCTCATAGTCGAGCTTCTTTTCCGCCATCACGACACGGACTTTACGGACATAAGGACTGGTAAGAGAACCGATCAGTTTCATAGATGCGTATGGTAAGAATTGTAAGTAATTATAACACCCAGGACGCCCTCAATAGGAGATAAGAAGCGCCCTGACCGTTCTGCCAACACGGTATTTTGCGACGTTCGCAAATGGTAAAATTGCGGTTTTCATCCGTTTTTCGGCATGGCGCCTGCCCTTTCTCGCGCCTTTTCACTCACTTCTCCGCTTTTCATACCATGTCGCTTTCTGCCCTCTCTGCCCTTTCACCGTTAGATGGTCGCTACGCTGCCAAGACCGACAAGCTGCGCCCGATTCTTTCTGAAGCCGGCTTCATGCATCACCGCGTGAAGGTCGAGATCGCTTGGCTGCAAGCGCTGTCCAATGCAGGTTTCGCAGAAATCAAACCGTTTTCCGCGAGCGCCAATGCACTACTGGACAAACTAGCCAACGAATTCAACGAAGCCGACGCAGAACGCATTAAGGCGATCGAGGCCGTTACCAATCACGATGTGAAAGCCGTTGAGTACTGGCTGAAAGAAAAGGTCAAGGACGTGCCGGAGCTGGTTGCCGCTTCCGAGTTCATCCACTTCGCCTGCACCTCCGAAGACATCAACAATACCTCACATGGCATGATGCTGAAAGCGGCGCGCAACAACGTGGTGCTACCTGCATTACAAGCCGTAATCGCAAAGCTCACTGAAATCGCTCACGCAAACGCCGACCTGCCGATGCTATCCCGCACACACGGTCAGCCGGCCAGCCCAACCACGCTCGGCAAGGAGATCGCCAACGTGGTCGCTCGCCTGAAGCGCGCCGAGCAGCGCATTGCTGCCGTCGAAATCTTGGGCAAGATGAACGGCGCCGTCGGTAACTACAACGCCCACCTGTCCGCTTATCCCGACTTCGACTGGGAGACGTTCTCGAAGAATGTCATCGAACAGCGCCTCGGCTTGACCTTCAATCCTTATACGATCCAGATTGAGCCGCACGACTACATGGCGGAAATGTTTGACGCGATCGCACGCGCCAACACCATCCTGCTCGACTTGAACCGCGACATCTGGGGCTATATCTCGCTCGGCTATTTCAAGCAACGCACCAAGGCAGGTGAAATCGGCTCGTCGACCATGCCGCACAAGGTCAATCCGATCGACTTTGAGAATTCCGAAGGTAATTTGGGTCTCGCCAATGCGGTATTGAAGCATCTGTCGGAAAAACTGCCGGTATCCCGCTGGCAGCGTGACTTAACGGACTCTACCGTGCTGCGCAACATTGGCGTCGCCTTCGGCTATGCGGTGCTGGCATACGACAGCTGCCTGCGCGGCCTGAACAAGCTGGAAGTGAACCCGGTGCGCTTAGAAGAAGACCTGAACGCCACTTGGGAAGTGTTGGCGGAACCGGTGCAAACGGTGATGCGCCGCTACGGTATCGAGAATCCATACGAACAGCTGAAAGAACTCACGCGCGGCAAGGGGATTTCGAGAGAAGCCTTGCAAGAATTCGTTAGTGGGCTGGCAATCCCCCAGCAGGCGAAAGATCAGTTGCTGGCAATGACGCCCGCTAACTATATCGGCCGCGCGGCCCAGCTTGCTCACAAGATCTAAACCGGCGGCATAGTCCCCCCCAAGGAACGCTGCTGCTCTGCAGCGTTCCCCTCCCCCTGAATCGCTGTTTAGCCGATCCCTTTTCCAATAAAAATCATGCTCTGCGGACAAAATTAAATCCTGCTATGATTATTGTTCTAATGCGAACTAATTAATTAAGAGCAACCTTATGCAACGCTTTACGCTCCCTGCAATTGTGCTGCACTGGTTGATTGCCGCCTTGATTGCCATGGCATTCGCACTAGGCAGCACCATGGTCGACATTCCCGGCATTACGCCAACCAAATTGAAGTATTTCTCCTGGCATAAATGGCTGGGTGTCACGGTGCTAGGCTTGGCTGCTCTACGGCTGATATGGCGCCTCACGCATGCTGCTCCTGCTTATCCTGCTGATATGCCGATGTGGCAGCAAAACGTCGCCCACGGATTGCATGGGTTGTTGTACTTATTGATGTTTGCAATCCCGATTTCCGGCTACTTTTACAGCCTTGCCGCGGGCGTGCCGGTGGTGTATTTCGGCATCTTGCCGCTGCCCGTGCTCATGGAGGCGGACCCGCAACTCAAGCCGATCCTCAAGCAAGTGCATTACGTGCTGAATATGGCACTGCTTACGTGCCTCGTTCTGCATGTACTTGCCGCCATCAAACATCATTTCATCGACCGGGACCATATCTTCAAACGCATGCTGCCCGGCAGTTCTTCTTAAATAAGGATTTATCCATGCGTATCCCCTCTCTTCTTCGCCGCGGCGCTGCTGTGATGGCACTTATTACCTTACCTGCGCTCGCCGCAGTGCTGAAGGCCGACCCTGCAAAAAGTAACGTCACGGTGGTTTTTCAACAAATGAATGTGCCGGTCGAGGCAAAATTCAAGAAATTTACGGCGCAGATCGATTACGACAACGCAAAGCCGCAAACCTCAAAGGCCAACATCGAGATCGATATCCCCAGCTTTGACCTTGGCGACCCGGACATCAACAAAAATGCATTGAAGAAGGAGTGGTTCAATGCTGCGCAATTCCCCAAGGCCACTTTCGTTTCGAGTGCGTTAAAGCCCGCAGCCGGCGGCAAGCTTGACGTCGCCGGCAAGCTGACCATCAAGGGTAAGACCACGGACGTCAGCTTTCCCCTCACTGTGAAGAAAGATGGTGCCAACCACATTTTTGAAGGCACCCTGCCGATCAAACGGCTCGCCTTCAACATTGGCGAAGGCGAGTGGAAAGACACCAGCCTCGTCGCCGACGAAGTCCTAATCAAGTTCCGCGTCGCTACGACGCATTAAGTACCCGCGCATAAAAAACGGTGAGTGTCTGCGGCCCAGCCCGGCGCGCT
>CBHCMF010000024.1:0-28809 GCA_965974465.1 uncultured Noviherbaspirillum sp. | reverse complement strand
TTGGAAGGTCTCTCGTTTACCACCAAGTGGATGGAGCCAGCAACTCGATGGGCCTAGTCGTCGTCCCAAGCTCACAGACGTTTGACGCCCGGCCTCACCTAGAAGACGCGTCGAGTGGTGAGCTGCTTCAGGTCGACTTTCGCCTCCACGTGCCGCTCAGGTCGAAGTCAATTCACTCATCAGTGCACCAGCAATGAGGCCTACCCCTTCGCTGGAGCGGACCTCCGCCGGTGTGGCGCTCTCTCAGCTCAAACGTTAAATCTTATGTCCGAACACATCACAAACGAAGAGTACGTTGCTACGGTAAGGCGAGACGTTGTTGCGACTGCAAAAGCGATGCTCTCTGGTGAAATGAACTATTTGGAAGGTGCAAGGTGCTTAGCAGCGTTGCGCTTTGAGGCGGCAGTTCGAGAGAATGATGACGACTTTCGAGCTTTCGTCGCTATTGATTCTGAAACTGATGAATTTCCACTTGGGCGCGTAAGAAGCGAGTGGCCCAAAGACGTCCTCGATAGACTGCAGCCAGAAATAGATGAAGCAATTTCTTGGGCGAGACGTTTTGGCGATTCTGCCTGCGAGTCGCTGATTAGGAGGTTCGATGCTTAAGTCGCGTTAATCGTTATATAGTCTAACGCAGAGCGCTATTCACCGCTTCCCCCGTCTAGAATTTTAGGAATGAACATGTGTGTTATAAGTCGGAATTTCGCTGTTATCGTAGCATTCACAATAGGATTATCCGCATGCGGTATTTGGCGAGGAATATAAAACTGCCGTCAATGGCGATACAAGCACGCTTACACGCAAAAAAAAAATTTATGTCACTGATGCACTGGGTTGGCTATAGAACGTGGAAACTTGACAATGGCAACGTGGTTTTATATGGCCGCGCTTGGTACGTATTTCCTGTCATATTAATCGTAACAATTGCTGGGTTTGGTATTCCTGCTTCTCTTATTGGAAACGAGTATTACGCCTTTGGTCAATTTGACACACTATTGTTGTTGCTGATGGGATTTATTACCATCCTGGGATGGATTCATTTTCTTTGGTTTTTTTCGTTTGCGCGAACAGTATTATTTTCTTCCGACGGCTTCATCTCCATTACCGACCGAAGCATTCTTCGCCGAAGGTCGGTTTCGTATCCGACCTCAGAACTGATTGGCGTTCGCTTTTCGGTTTTTTCTTCGCGCGAAGCTCTGTTTAAATTTGTTTATATCGATATCAGCTTGTCTTCTAAACGAAGGGTTCGTCTGATTACAAACGATGCTCCACTGTACTTATGGCAGGCTCGAAAAGCGCACCCACTCATTGTTGACTACCTTTCGACACAAGGCCTATCAATTTCAGTGACTACTCCTAAAGAATTGATGTGATCAACGGTTCTGATGCAAATTTCCGGAAAAACTAAATAATCGCGTTGTGATGCTTTTCAAATCATGCACCGGCTACCCGAACGCCTGGCAATCGATTCCCTTACCAAAATCACACCAACCCGGCTTACAATCCCCATAACTACCGCCAAGGTGGGCGGTTCAGTCCAACCGCGTTTATCTGCCGCTGCAGCTTGGGCTGGCTTGACTGGCAGCACCGGAGCGGCAGATAAACCCTATTCGCTAAGCCCACCTATGACCACTATGCTTCGCCAATCCCTCATTGGGCCATCGAACAAGGGGAGGAAACGACATGACGACCTGGACCAATGACGCCATCGCCGCACGCTTTGAGGAAGCAAGCGACACGGCGCACCGCTTGGCGCCCGTGCGCGTGCAAGGCTATTTCAACGTGTGGCCCGTGATCGTACGACAGCAGTGGGAGGAGCTGGCACGCGACAATGCAAGAAAACATTTCCCGCCAAGTCCGGAAGCAATCGATCGCATGGTGGAGACGATGAAGTGGGTTCAGCCATTGACGGTCGAGGAACGGCATCTGGTGTGGATGCGCGCCGAAGGCTATGAATAGGAGCAGATCGGCAAGCGCTTCGGCTGCGAGCGCACGACCGCTTGGCGGCGCTGGCAACGCGCGCTGGGCAAAGTAGCGGCTCACCTGAATGAGGCGGCAAAAATAAATTATCTTTAAAACCTTGCCCACGTATTAAGAATTCTTTAATACGAATTTTTTCATTAAAGAAAACTTTAAAACGCGCTGAATTTGCCGTGAGGCAGGCAAGCTCCTCAGAGAAAGTTTGCCAAATTTTGCCAAACAGCCTAATATGGCAACATGAGTACGATGAATATTTCCTTGCCCGATACGCTTAAGTCTTTTGTAGACGAACAAGTCGCCCAACGGGGCTACGGCACTAGCAGCGAGTACGTGCGCGAGTTGATCCGCAAGGATCAGGATCGCTTACAGCTACGCGACTTGCTGCTCGCTGGCGCGGCGTCTTCTCCTGCTGCGCCGGCTGACAAAGCCTACTTCGAGGGATTGCGCGAACGGGTGCGCAAGTCAGCCAAGCCTGGCGCTCGCAAGTGAAGGCTAAACCGGTCGTTCCACGCCAGCAAGCCAACCAGGACATTGATGATGCGATCGCGCACTACCTGAACGAGCATGCCGAACAGGCTGCATTGGGCTTCATTGATGCCTTGGAGCGAGCGTATACGCACATCAGCCGTCATCCTGCAACAGGCTCGCTGCGCTATTCTCATGAGCTGAATCTGCCGGGGCTGCGTTCCTGGCCGTTGAGCCGTTACCCCTACCTTGTGTTCTATGTCGAGTATAACGACCACATCGATGTCTGGCGTGTGTTGCATGGCCAACGCAACATACCGGCCTGGCTACGTGACGACATCTCTGACGATCTGCATGGCGAAATCATCTCATGAACCGTAGGGGAAATGACATGACGTTTCATGACATAGCGAAGCCGCGCAAAAGCATGAGGAGCGGTGCGGGTTTCACCCGAATTTAGGCGTGCAACATATCGGCCGGTTTTTGCTATGATTTCTGCTATCGTGACAACGGAAATACGGTCACAGAGAAGCCACCTACGCGGTGGCCTTTTTATTCCCGAATGAAGTTGCCTGCCCCTCTTTTTCCCCTGTTGGTCGCGGTGCGACATCACGTTGCACCGCGACGTTTTTTGGGTCCTTCCTGCCCAAAGCGCCATGCGGGGGGCGACAGCGCAGCATTTCGCTAGCGACTGCCCCGCAAACCGGGTTCGCGGTTCGCAGGTTCGCACACCACACTACTGACCCAAATGATTACCGAAATCCGGCAAGTGCCGGTGGAAGCGCTCGTGCCTTACGCGCGCAATGCTCGCACGCACTCCGATGAACAAATCGCGCAAATCGCCGCAAGCATTGTCGAATTCGGCTGGACCAATCCGATCCTGGTCGATGGCGCGCGCGGCGTGATTGCCGGCCACGGCAGATTGATGGCGGCGCGCAAGCTGGGGCTCAAAGAAGTGCCCGTGATCGAGTTGTCGCATCTGACGCCGCTGCAAAAGCGCGCCTACATCCTGGCCGACAACTGCATCGCAGAAAACGCTGGCTGGGACGATGCGCTGTTGCGCATCGAACTGGAGGAGCTACAGCTTGCCGAGTACGACCTTGACTTGACCGGCTTCGATGCCGATGAAATCGACAAGCTGCTCGACGGCGGCGAAGAAGCGAACGGCGGCTTAACCGACGACGATGCCGTGCCAGAAGCGCCCGCGCAGCCGGTCAGCCGCCCTGGCGATCTCTGGCTGATGGGCAATCACCGCCTGCTGTGCGGCGATGCGACCGTGCTGGCCAATGTCGAGAAAGCGCTCGGCGGCGAGCTGGCGGATATGTGCTTTACCGATCCGCCGTACAACGTCGATTACGGCAATGCCGCGAAGGACAAGCTGCGCGGCAAGGACCGCCGCATCTTGAACGATGCGCTCGGCGACGGGTTCTATGATTTTCTGTACGATGCGTGCGTCAACATTTTGGTGGTCACCAAGGGCGCGTGCTACGTTTGCATGAGTTCTTCCGAGCTGCACACCTTGCAACGCGCGTGGCTCGATGCCGGCGGCAAATGGTCGACCTTCATCATCTGGGCCAAGAATACCTTCACACTAGGCCGCGCCGATTACCAACGCCAGTACGAACCGATCCTGTACGGCTGGAAACAAGGTGTCGATCACTATTGGTGCGGCGACCGTGACCAAGCCGATGTCTGGTTCTACAACAAGCCGCGCGTCAACGATCTGCACCCGACGATGAAGCCGGTCGAGCTGGCCGAGCGCGCGATCAGGAATTCAAGCAAGACGCGCGACGTGGTGCTGGATTGTTTTGGCGGTTCGGGCACGACCTTGATCGCGTGCGAAAAATCCAACCGCCGCGCGCGGTTGATCGAACTCGATCCAAAATACGCTGATGTGATCGTTCAGCGCTGGCAAGACTATACGGGAAACAAGGCCGCCCGCGAAGGCGACGGCAGCCAATTCAATGCGCTGGCCCCGCAGCCTGCGGGGCCCGATGCCTCACCCGAGGCGGGCGACGTAGCGAGCGTAATCGCCGCCTGACGGGTCCACGTACAAAAACGGACGTCCTGGCGCGCGCACTTCGACGCACAACCGCGCTTCGCCAGCATAACCGCCCTTTCCATTGAGCCAATCGTAAGAGGCTGACAAGCAAGCGGCGAAGATGTCGAATTCGGTCGGCGTCATCTCACGGATTTCAGTAATCAGCACGCGGCATGGCGGCTCGCCGCCGCAGACTTCGCTCAAGGTGCTCGGCTTGCGCGAGAAGCACAATTCGACGCCAAGCTCTTCGACAATGCGTGGCGCGCCGTTGAATTGGATTGTTTTAGGAATACGTTCAATCGTGATGGTCATGGCAGTCATCGCAAACTCCTTTCAATGCGTGGCGACGACTGTATGAACGCTTCAATCAGCGAAGACAGCAAGTCAATTCTTGATCACGGCATCAGATAAATCACTCCGGCACAGACAATCAGGTCATCGGATAGTAAACAGTTTGGACGTGCCGTTTTTTGGTTCGGCTATCATTGCATCCCGACACGGCTATGCTCCCTATAACTCTTCGACGTGCTATATCCAGGGAATCCACTATGAAACTAGTCACCATCTATGGTTTCGCTTGCGCTAAAAAAGACGAGAAGTCCGTGATGCAAGCGGTCAACGAGCTGTTGGCTACGCACAATAGGACAACATCGAAAGCAAAAAGCGCCGGATTGCTTGCCGCCTATGAACCACGGATCCTGAAGCATTTTTACTGGAATCTGAATAAGGAATTTGGAACCTGGTTTGATATTTATCCGAATGAAGATGCTCAAGGGCAGTTCTTTTTTCCGTCGCATGAAGAGTTGGGTTGGCTCATGCATGTTCGCATCGACATTGACAACGTACCTTCTCGCACGATTGAGAAAGCAACGGAATTTATCCAATCGATTCTGACAGCCATTCCGTATGCGCACAGGACGATAAGAGAAAGCGACGACCTAGTGAATGGCCTGCCAAGAGGCGATTTCGCCGCATCGCCTCTTTAGCAATCCAATGAAATCAGTTGCCGATCCGGTAAATACGCTCAGCGCCATCGAGTTTGCTTGATTCGACCGCCAAGCCCAGCTTCTTCTTGAGTGCGCCGGAAATCGCGCCGCGCACCGTATGCGGCTGCCATCCAGTCGCGTCGATGAGTTGCGCAAGTGTCGCGCCTTCCGGGCGTTTCAGCATGCCGATCATCAAGGCTTGCTTGCTGTTGTCCCGGGTGCGGGACGGTTTGGCTGCCGCAGGCGCCTCAGCGGTGTCTGAAGCAGGCCGGGCGCGCCCAATCGCGGCATAACCGGCGTCGTTCAGGTGATAAGCCACGTTGTCGCCATGGCCACGCTGTGCGATGAGTGCGCGGATAAGCAGCCCTTGAATCACACGGGTCCGGGCGCCGCCCTTGATTTGTTCGGGCAAAGGTTCGATGTTGCCGTCCTCGCGCTTGGCCGCGGCTTTGAGAACGTTGATTTGGGTGTCGGAGAGAGCCGGTGTCATCTTGGTTCCTTTTCCTTGTGGTTGTTCGCCGCGTTTTTTTAACTGCGGCGATGGCGGTATGAACGCTTCAATCGGGATGCTTATCAAGCGGATTTCGATGATTTTTTTGCGGCTTCGAATCCCGCTTGATAAGCCGCTTCGAGCGCTGCCTTGATCGACCACACGGCCAGATCATGGAAATCGAGTGAATCGCTCATGCGTGTTTCCAGCGTTTCAAGATGGAGGGTGTCGCGGGCGATGCGGTTGAGGGTGTCGTTCATGTCGGTGCTCCTGGGTTGTGTTGAGCGGGTGACCGTATGAACGCTTCATTCCACATGCTAATCAAGTCGTATTTGCAAAGAACCGGCGACTAGCGCATAACGCTTGTCAAATGTCGCGTTGTCGCACATCCGCTTGACCTTCTTCAACATTCATTGATGGGAATTTCAATCCGCGCATACGCGCGTAGCCGTGGCGTATCCGACACCGCGGTGCGTAAAGCAATCAAGACGGGACGCGTCACACTGGATGCCGACGGCACCATCGATCCAAACCGCGCGGATGCCGAATGGCAAACCAATACCGACGCTGCGCAGCAACGCAACAGCGCCACAGCCACGCAGCGGCCGGTGCCGAACGAAGCCATCGCTAGCGTGCGTGAAGCGCTGGGTGAATCGCCAACGCCAAGCGCGGGTGGCACGACGTTTTTGCAAGCACGCACCGCGAATGAAGTGCTGAAGGCGCAAACCAACAAAGTGCGGCTGGCCAAGCTCAAAGGTGAACTGGTCGACCGCGCGCAAGCGATCGCGCATGTGTTCAAGCTGGCGCGGTCCGAGCGCGATGCGTGGCTCAATTGGCCGTCGCGCGTGTCGTCGCAAATGGCCGCTGAATTGAACGTCGATGGCCATCGGCTGCATGTGATGCTGGAAAAGGCAGTGCGCGCCCATCTTGCCGAGCTGGGTGAGATGCAAGTCCGCATCGATTAACAACGTAGTGGACAGTTATGACGGTTGCGCGGAAATCGAGCGCGCGTGGCGCGATGGATTAACCCCTGATCCACTGCTGACGGTGTCCGATTGGGCCGATCAGTATCGTGTGCTATCAGGCAAATCCGCATCGGAACCGGGGCGCTGGCGCACCAGCCGCACGCCGTATCTCAAAGAAGTCATGGATTGCCTGTCGCCGACCTCCGCGGTCGAGCGCGTGGTGTTCATGAAAGGCGCGCAAGTCGGCGGCACCGAATGCGGCAACAATTGGATCGGCTATGTGATTCATTTGGCGCCCGGCCCGATGATGGCGGTCGCGCCCACGGTCGAGATGGCCAAGCGTAATTCGAAGCAGCGGATTGATCCGCTAATCGAAGAAAGCGCGATGCTGGCTGCGTTGATTGCACCAGCAAGGGCGCGCGATTCCGGCAATACGATCCTCGGCAAGGAATTCCGCGGCGGCGTGCTGGTGCTGACCGGCGCCAACAGCGCGGTCGGCTTGCGGTCGATGCCAGTGCGCTACCTGTTTCTCGATGAAGTCGATGGCTATCCCGGCGATGTGGAAGGCGAAGGCGATGCGATTCAATTGGCTGAAGCGCGCACCCGCACCTTCGCGCGGCGCAAGATTTTCATTGTATCGACGCCGACGATTGCCGGGACGTCGCGCATCGAGCGTGAATACGAACAATCGGACCAGCGGCGTTATCTGGTGCCCTGCCCGCATTGTTTGCAAAAGCAATGGCTCAAATTCGAGCGGCTGATCTGGGAAAAAGGACAACCGGAAACTACTCACTATCGCTGCGAGCATTGCGATGGCGACATCTTCGAGCATCACAAGACGTGGATGCTGGAACACGGCCATTGGCAAGCGGGCAATCCGCAATACACGGGCAAGACCGCAGGCTTTCATTTGTCGAGCCTGTACAGTCCTGTGGGCTGGCGCGCGTGGGCCGATATCGCTCAGGCATGGGAAGCCGCGCAAGGATCGACCACCGCATTGAAATCGTTCAAGAACACCGAACTGGGCGAAACCTGGGTGGAAGCCGGCGAAGCCCCTGAATGGGAGCGCTTGCTGGAGCGGCGCGAAGACTATGCGCTAGGCATTGTTCCCGTTGGCGGATTGCTGTTAACCGCTGGCGCTGACGTGCAAAAAGACCGCATCGAAGTGTCGGTGTGGGCATTTGGACGCGGCAAGGAAAGCTGGTTGGTCGAGCATCGCGTGTTGATGGGCGATACTGCGCGCGACGCAGTATGGAAGCGCCTCGCGGAAATGATCGGCGACACATGGACGCATGAGAACGGCGCGCAAATGCCACTGGCGCGTGTCGCGATTGATACCGGCTTCGCCACGCAAGAAGCCTATGCGTTTGTACGCAGCGTGAAAGATGCGCGCGTGATGGCAATCAAGGGTGTACCGCGTGGCGCTGCATTGGTGGGCACGCCGACGGCGGTCGATGTGACCGTCAATGGCAAGAAGCTGCGGCGTGGCGTCAAGTTATTCGCGGTTGCCGTCGGCATCGCCAAACTGGAGTTCTACAACAATCTGCGCAAGAGCGTGGAAGTCGATGACGAGGGCACGATCCGCTATCCAACCGGCTTTGTACATTTACCGAAAATCGATGCCGAGTTCATTCAGCAGCTGTGCGCCGAGCAATTGCTGACGCGCCGCGACCGCAACGGGTTCCCGGTGCGCGAATGGCAAAAGATGCGGGAGCGCAATGAAGCGCTGGATTGCTACGTCTATGCGCGCGCCGCAGCTGCCGCTGCCGGGCTTGATCGCTTCGAAGAGCGCCACTGGCGCGAACTGGAACGACAGATCGGCTCCGCGCCTCTGGACGATCCGCCGCTACCGTCCCAACCGATTGAAACCAATGAGGCCGCTGACCGACACCCAATCGGCGGCGGCCTCGCTGCTTCTGGAGCAAAGAAAGCCGATCGGCGGGTGATCCGCAGCCGGTGGCTCACCCGTTAAAGAGGACGCTCCTCTGAACACGCACTTACTTTGGAGAACATGCAATGAGTTTACAAACCCGTATCGAATCGCTGGTCCAGCGCCTGGCGGCCGAATTCAAGACGGTCTATGAACGTATCGGCCCACTCGGTCATTTGACCACGACTGATAAGACTGATCTGGTGTCGGCAATCAACGACTTGCAATCGCAAGTCGATGCACTTGGCGGAATCGACGATACCGATACCGACTTCATCGCCGCCTTCGAAACCGCATTGGCGTAATCGTGGATCTCACGCGGCGCATCGCCGATCTCGCGGCCCGCGTGGCTATCGAGATCAAGTCGCGTATCACTGCGGACCATCCCGGCGTCGCCAAAGCGTGGGTGGATTTCGGGGTCGTGAAAGGACAAGTGGTCGTCCGGGCATCCTACAACATCGCCTCGGTGATGCGACTGGCCGAGGGAAAATACCGCGTGATCTTCGCGCAGCCTCTTTCCGATGCGAACTACTGCTGGACCGCCTTCGCGCGCAACACTGGCCATCAGACATCGATGAAATTCGCTGCCGCCCGCGCCACTGCCGACACCAAAACCCGTGACTACGTGGAAGTGGTTTGCACAACCTCCGCCGGAACGTTTTCTGATGCCACGGAAATCAATCTCATCGTATTCAGATAGCGCTGATTCTTTCCTTTCAATGGCTTATACCGAAGATCAATTGCACGCGCTCGAAGCGGCGCTGGCAAAAGGCGAACGCCGCGTCACGTTTGCGGACAAGACGGTCGAATACCGCTCGGTCGATGAACTGCGCGTTGCGATTCGCGAAGTCAAACGCGGCTTGTTCGAGCAAGCATCTGCTACCGGCTTGTGGCCGGGCGCGCCCCGGCAAATTCGCGTCACCACCCGCAAAGGCTTTTGATGAGCTTATTTCACAAGCTGCGCGCGTTGTTCGGTGGCTCGCCGATTCATGAAGCGGCAGGACGCGGCCGCCGCGCGCTCGCATGGACGCCGGGTAACCCTGGCGCGATCGCAGCGCTGATGGCGACCGGCCATGAATTACGGACAAAATCGCGCGACTTGGTGCGCCGCAATGCGTGGGCTGCAGCCGGCTTGGAAGCGTTTGTCGCGAATGCGATCGGTACCGGCATCAAGCCGCAATCGATGGCGCGCGATATCGCCGATGCAGATGGTTTTCGCGCTCGCGCCCATGCGCTGTGGTGGGACTGGGTAGCGGAAGCGGATGCGGCTGGCTTAACCGATTTTTACGGGCTGCAGGCGCTCGCGTGCCGCGCAATGCTCGAAGGCGGCGAATGCTTCATTCGCCTGCGGCCGCGGCGATTGCAGGATGGCTTGAGTGTTCCGTTACAACTTCAGCTGCTCGAAGCCGAACATTGCCCATTGACGTTGAATACGCAAACCGAGTCCGGCAACGTGATCCGCGCCGGCATTGAATTCGACAGCCTGGGCCGCCGTGTCGCGTACCACTTGACGCGCGCGCATCCGGAAGATGGCGCATTGAGCCCGATGAGCGGGCAAGGCACATCGCTTGCCGATACGGTGCGTGTGCCGGCTGAGGAAATCGTGCATTTGTTCCGCCCATTGCGTCCGGGCCAGCTTCGCGGTGAGCCGTGGCTGTCACGCGCATTGGTCAAGCTGAATGAACTCGATCAATACGACGATGCGGAGCTGGTGCGCAAAAAGACGGCGGCGATGTTCGCCGGCTTCATCACCCGCCAGTCGCCGGAAGACAACTTGCTCGGCGAAGGCAATGCCGACGAAATGGGCATTGCATTGGCGGGACTGGAACCGGGCACGCTGCAGATTCTGGAGCCGGGCGAAGACGTGAAGTTTTCTGATCCGGCCGATGTGGGCGGTAGCTACAGCGAATTCCTGCGCACGCAGTTTCGCGCGGTTGCGGCCGCGATCGGCATCACGTATGAACAATTGACGGGCGATCTGTCTGGCGTCAATTACTCCAGCATCCGCGCCGGCTTGCTCGAATTCCGGCGGCGTTGTGAAATGCTCCAGCACGGCGTGATCGTTCATCAATTCTGCCGCCCGGTGTGGGCGGCTTGGATGACGCAAGCGGTGCTGGCAGGCAGCCTCGATGCACCAGGCTTTCATCAAAAGCGCCGTCGTTACCTGGCAGTCAAATGGATTCCGCAAGGTTGGCAATGGGTGGATCCCGAGAAAGAATTCAAGGCGGTGGTGCTCGCAATCCGTGCCGGGTTGATGAGCCGGTCGGAGGCGATTGCATCGTTCGGTTACGACGGCGAAGCGATTGACCGCGAAATCGCTGCCGATAACGCGCGGGCCGACGAGTTGGGACTGGTGTTCGACTCCGATCCTCGCAAGGTGGCAAGAACTGGCGCCGCGCAACCGGATTCGACGCCCCCCTCTTCCTAAACGATTCACGCCTATGCATTACCTTCCTCACTTTGCCGCGCGCGTGCTGGGCACGCCGCTATTGATCCATCCGCAAAAGCTTGAAGTCATCTTGTCCGTGCTGGCGGCGCGCATTGGCATCGCGGCGGCGCCTGTGCCAAATGCCGCTTTTTCTGCGATTGCCCAAGAAGACGCTTCGAACGCGCCGTATCAGATCCATCGCATCACAGTGATCCCTGTGACCGGCTCGCTGGTCAATCGCGCGCTTGGATTGGAAGCCTTTTCCGGGCTGACCAGTTATAGCGCGATTCGCCGCAACCTCGATGCCGCGCTCGCCGATACCAATGTCGACGGCATCGTGCTGGACATCGACAGCCCGGGCGGCGAAGCAGGCGGCGCGTTCGATTTGGCGGATTACATCTTTTCCGCGCGCAAGGTGAAACCGATCTGGGCGGTCGCCAGCGATCAAGCTTTTTCCGCCGCGTATGCGATTGCGTCGAGCTGCGAGCGCGTATTCGTCACGCGTACCGGCGGCGTCGGCTCCATTGGCGTGATCGCGCTGCATGTCGATCAATCGCAAAAAGATGCACAGGACGGCTATCGCTATACGCCAGTCTACGCGGGGCAGCGCAAGAACGATTTCAATTCCCATGCCCCCTTGTCGCCGGATGCGCAAACCGCGCTGCAAAGTGAAGTCGACCGGCTGCACAGCTTGTTCGTCGCCACCGTCGCGCGCAATCGCGGCTTGTCTGACGATGCGGTGCGGACAACCGAGGCCGGGTTGTTCTTTGGCGACAACGCCCTTACTGCGCATCTCGCCGATGCCATCGGCACGCTCGATGACGCAGTTCTGCAATTGACTGACGTCATTCGCGTACAACGCGCAGCGACGCTGGCGCCGCACGCTGCAGTGTCATCTTCCCCTTTGTCTTTCACCACCCACCAGGAGAATCCCCCGATGGAGTCACCCACCCTTGCCGCACCAGAAATCGGTGCGGCGCCCTCGCCTGCCAGCGCAAGTCCAACCGTCGATGCCGCCCCCAACAGTGGCGCGCAAGCATTGGCGATCGCCGACCTGTGCCTGCTGGCTGGCATGCCAGAACGCACCGCGGATTTGTTGAAACGCGGCGTCCACATCGACGAGGCGCGACGCGAGTTGCTCGCCGCCAAGGCTGCCGCTGGCAGCGAAGAAATCCACAGCTGCTTAGCGCCGTCTTCGAACAGCGCGACGGCCCCTTCGCTGGAACACAACCCGGTCGTGCAAGCGGCACGCGCACGCGCGGCCACCGCGCGCATGGAAAGCTAGGAGAACGCGATGCCCGTGATGAATGAAGCGCTGAACCTGGGCGATTTGCTCAAGTATGAAGCGCCTAATCTGTACTCGCGCGACCGGGTGACGGTTGCCGCCGGCCAAGTGCTCGCGCTCGGCGCCGTGGTCGGCATGATCACTGCTACCGGCAAGGTCAAGGAACTCGACCCGTCCGCCACCGATGGCAGCCAGTTCGCTGCCGGCGTATTGCTGCAAGCGTGCGACGCGCATCTAGCCGATCGCGATGACGGTTTGATCGTCGCGCGCCACGCGCTCGTCGCCGACCATGCACTGGTTTTTCCGCTGGAGATCACCGGCGCGGAAAAGCAAGCGGCGATTCAACAATTGAAGAACCTGGGCATCCTGGTTCGCAAGGGAGTGTAACCATGCCGATGAACAATCCATTCGATTCGCCTGCGTTCTCGATGACGGCGCTAACTGCGGCGATCAATATCCTGCCAAACAGCTATGGCCGGCTTGAGCAATTAAACCTGATGCCGGTCAAACCGGTGCGCTTTCGCCAAATCGCCATCGAAGAAAAAAATGGCGTGCTGACCTTGCTGCCATCGCTGCCGGTCGGCAGTCCCGGCACAGTGGGCAAGCGCGGCAAACGCAAGCTGCGCAGCTTCACGATCCCGCATATTCCGCATGACGATGTGGTGCTGCCGGAAGAAGTGCAAGGCATCCGCGCATTCGGCTCGGAAACCGAGACCGAAGCGCTGGCCAACGTGATCACCGATCACTTGCAATCGATGCGCAACAAACATGCGATCACGCTCGAACACTTGCGCATGGGCGCGTTGAAAGGCGTGATCCTGGATGCCGATGGCAGCGAGTTGTATGACCTGTACCAGCAATTCGAGATTACGCCAAAAACCATCAACTTCGAATTGAATCTACCCGCCACCGACATCAAGGCGAAATGCCTGGAAGTCATTCGCCATATCGAGGACAACTTGCGCGGCGAGTACATGACGCGCGTCCATTGCCTGGTGTCGCCGGAATTCTTTGATGCGCTCACCGGCCATGCGAAGGTGCAAAAAGCGTATGAGCGCTGGATGGAAGGCGCAGCGCTGCGCACCGACATGCGCGCGGCATTCCCATTCGCCGGGATTACGTTCGAGGAATATCGCGGACAAGCGACCGATCCGGAAGGCGCCGTACGCCGCTTCATCGAAGGCGGCGAAGGACATTGCTTTCCGATTGGCACCATCGATACCTTCGGCACGTACTTTGCGCCCGCCGATTTCAACGAAACCGCGAATACGCTCGGCTTGTCGATGTACGCAAAGCAAGAACCAAAGAAATTCGACCGCGGCACTGATTTGCATACGCAATCGAATCCGCTGCCGATGTGTCACCGTCCAGGCGTGCTGGTCCGTATCACCGCTTCCTGATAAATGCCCCATGTCCAGCATCGAACAACTCTATGAAGCGGCGCATCGCGCTGGCTTTTTGAAGCAATGCGTGTGGAAGCCCAGCAACGGCAGTCCACCGCACACCAGCATGGTTGGCATTGCCGCGCCCGATGAAACGCTGCTCGATGGATTGACGCTATCGACTGAGACCGTGATCTCGTTTCCGGCATCGAGCTTCGCCGGTTTGCAAGCGCGGGAAACCGTCGAAATCGATGGCGTCGCGTTTCAGGTGCGGGATATCCGCGCGGTGGGCGACGGCGCCGAACTGCGCGCGAAACTGACGCGCGTGTAGTCCCTGTCGTTGCGCCATGAACTCCATCCGTGAGCGCATCGTGCTTGCGGTCATGGCAAAACTCTTTCCTGTGGCCGCATCTCACGGCGCCACTTTGCACCGCTCTCCAGTGGTCGCCATCACGCGCGATCAATGTCCGGCGCTGGTGCTGTTTCCTGAATCCGACGTGATCATCGAGCGCCCGAACGACCGGGTCATGCGCGAACTGACCTTGCGCGTGGTCGTACTCGCCCGCGCGGTGCCGCCGGAGGCGCCGGAAACGGCTGCCGATGCCTTGCTCGCTGCGGCGCATGCGGCGCTGTTTGCCGACGTCAACCTCGATGGCCTGGCACTCGGTATCAAAGAACTCGATGCCGAGTGGGAGGTAGAAGACGCCGATGCAACCGCCGCTGCGATTCCGGCGCGGTATGCGATCGCATACCGCACCTTAGCCCACGACCTCACCCAGAAAGGATAACGATGCCCGACTTACCCACATCAAATACGCGCCGAATTACTCTCGTTAAGCAACACATCCATGCCGGTATTCCACATCGCCCCGGCGATGTGATTGAACTCGACCGTGACTTGGCAGACTGGCTGATCGCCGAAGGCGCGGCGACCGCGGAATTGCCCGAATCCATCCATTTGAACATCCCATACTCCAAGGACGAATAATCGATGCACATCGAACTGCTGAAACCCCATACCCATGGCGGCGCCCGCTTCGCGCCGGGTGACCTGCTGGACCTCGACGAGCCTGCTGCACGCTGGCTGATCGAGGCCGGCGTCGCCAAAGCAACCGACGCGCTCAATACGCAGCGCGGCAAATCACAACCCACCACCCGCAAGGAAGACTAACCATGCCTTACTTTTCTGGACAGGGGCGCGTTTACATCGGCGCCCGCGACATCACCGGCAAGCCACAAGGCTTGAACTACGTTGGCAACGTGCCCGAACTCAAAGTTTCACTCTCGGTGGAGACGCTGGAACACCAAGAGTCCACCAGCGGTCAGCGTTTGACCGACCTGCAGCTAATCAAAACCAAGAAAGGCGAATTCGCTTGCACGCTGGAAGAACTCATCGCAGTCAACCTGGACCTCGCGTTGTACGGCACGACCACGGACCAGGTCAGCGGCACAGTGACCGCCGAGGCGCTGCCCAACCCCGTCACTCTGGGCAGCCTCTACCTGCTGGGCAAGCAGAACGTCTCAACGGTCGTCGTCAAAGATTCCTCAGCCACGCCCAAGACGCTGCCGGCAGGTCAGTACACCCTCAACGCCAAGCACGGATCGCTGGCCATCAACGACAAGACGACCGGAGGCCCCTACGTGGAGCCGTTCAAGGTCGACTACGCTTACGGCGCGGCGCAGAGCACGGCGATGTTCACCCAGCCGCTGCCTGAGCGCTGGGTACGCTTCGAGGGCTTGAACACGGCTGACGGCAACCGGGAAGTCGTCATCGACCTCTACCGCGTGGCAATCAATCCAGCGAAGGAACTGTCTGTCATCACCGACGAGCTCCTGAAGTTCGAGTTGTCCGGCCAGGTGCTCGCTGACACGCTTAAGCCTGCGGCCGGCGATCTAGGCCAGTTCGGCCGCATCGTACTTTTGTGAGGCGAGCAATGAGCGACTTCGATGCGTTCCCCCCCACCCCTCTGTCCTTGGAAATTGCCGGCGATGCCTTGGCGATCACGCCGATTCGTGTTGGCGAAATCCCAGCGCTGCTGGCTGCGGTTCGTCCATTCGCTCATCGATTGGTCGAAGCCGCTCCGGACTGGCTGACACTGCTGGCTGACAACGGCGATGCGCTGATCACGGCGATCTCTGTCGCCTCTCGGCGCCCCGAGGAATGGATCCGGCGTCTGGCGATGGACGACGCAATTCGTCTGGCCACTGCATTGGTCGAGGTGAATGCGGATTTTTTCGTGCAGCGGGTGGCGCCGGCAATCCAGCACGCCGCCGCCCGGATCAACGCCCGCATGAGCGGCCCCTTGGCTGGGCTTACGCCATCCACCGCTTGATCCGCGCCGGACACCGGTTCCCGGATGTCCTGAACTACACGCTCGCTCAGATGACCGCGTTTCTCGATGCCGAAATGCGCTGTGACCGCGAGCACGCCAGTCTGCTTCTCGGCGTAACGGCCGTGGCTTGCCAAGGCGACAAGCGTTCTATCGAGCGGCTACAGCGGGAGTTAGATCGTGAAAATTAATCTGGCAACGGCCGGCCTGTTCGACGCGCGGCAATTCTCTGCCTGGTCCACGGCACGCCGTGAAGCGATCCGATCGGCGCTGAAGCGCGGCATGCAATCGGGTGGCCGCGAAGTACGCGGCGCAGCCCGTTCGCACATGCGCAGCGCCTTCCACGTCAAGCGCAGCAGCTTCATTTCGTCCATGCAGACGAAGGTGCTGGACAAGAGGACCGATCGCTTGCCGGCATTGCTGGTCGGCAGCAAGATTCCCTGGCTGGGTCTGCACGACAAAGGCGGAACGGTCTCCGGCAATCTGCTGATCCCCCTGCTTCCCGGCCGGATCGGTCCCAAGCGCTTCCGGGCCGTGATCGAGGGGTTACTGCGGTCTGGCAACGCCTTCTTCGTCAAGAAGAACGGGAAGGTGATCTTAATGGCCGAGAACATTCGCGAGAACGCGTCCGAACTCAACCGTTTCAAGCGGGCCGGGCGCGCCCGCACCGGCGCCAAACAAATCAAGCGCGGCCAGGAGATCCCAATCGCCGTGCTGGTCAAATCTGTCTCCCTCAAGCGGCGGTTGGATCTGGCTGGCGCTGTGCAGCGCTCCCTGCCGCATTTAGCAAACGCAATTCAAACAGAACTGGCGAAACGCTGATGGCCAACAACCGTGCCCAACTCCTGATCACCGCCGACGACCAGACCCGTGGCGCCTTCGATTCGATCAAGCGCAATCTGGCCGACCTGGGAAACGCGGCGCGATCGATCAATGGACTGCTCGGAACGCTCGGCCTTGCAGTGTCCGCGGCCGGGCTCGGTGCATTGGTCAAGGCCTCGCTTGACTCGGCGGATTCGCTGTCCAAGCTCTCACAGCGCGTCGGGATCACCGTCGAGTCGCTGTCCACGCTGATCCCAGTCGCGGACCTCTCCGGCGTCTCTGCGGAAAAATTCGAAGGCGGGCTGCGCAAGCTCGCCACTCGCATGTTGGATGCCGCTACCGGATCAGACCAGGCGGCACGGGGATTTGCTGCGGTCGGCGTCGCTATCCAGAACCAGGATGGATCGCTGCGCGCGACCGATCAGGTGCTGCTGGATCTCACTGACCGCTTCAAGGCGATGCCAGACGGTGCCGAGAAAACGGCGCTTGCAGTGGAGCTGTTCGGCAAGTCAGGCGCCGACTTGATTCCATTCCTCAACCAGGGACGGGATGGTGTCGAAGCGTTGACGGTGGAGTTGCAAGCCCTTGGCGTGCAAATTGGCGGCGACACGGCCGCGCAGGCGGAGGTGTTCAACGACGCGCTTGCGCAGGTGCAACTCGCAATCACCAGCATTGGCAATCGGGTGATCGAGGCCTTTTTGCCTGCCATGAACGACATGGCCAATGGGATGGTGGCGTCAGCAAAACAAGGCGGCACGCTGCGCGCTATCCTGGACGGCGTGGTTCTGGTTCTCAAGACCCTGGCACTGAGCGCCGCCACCGTAGGCAAGGCGTTCGTCGCGCTGGGTGAAGCGATCGGGGCCGGCATGGCGGCTGCGGTCCAGGCGCTCTCCGGAAATGTGTCTGGCGCCAAAGCCATCATTACCGAACTTAAGAGCAGTCTGGTTCAGCGCCTGGACGAACTCGCCGCGTTCCGCGACAGCTTGTTCGCCCCGAAGCCAATCGAAGTCCGTGCTCCAGCGATCGTTACAGACACCGGCCTCATCGATCGGCTTCGCCCGTCCGGACGGGCCACCGGTGACAACGGGGCGGCACGACTGGCGCTGACCAAGGCACAGGCCGATGCCGAACTGACGCTACTCAAGGATACGCTGGAACGGCAGTCGCGCAGCCTGGACGATGCACTCGATGGGCAGCTTATCTCGCGTGCGAATTACTACGCGGCCAAGGCGGCGCTGGAAACACGCGAAATCGACGCCGAGATCGCTCGCACGCAGACCTTGCTGGCCGAGCAACAGCGTATCGCCGCATCAAGAGCCGGCGACAGCGCGCGGACCAAGGCCCGAGCCGAGGTGGCCAAGATCGAAGCCGATCTTATCGTGCTCAACAACAAACGCGCCGATGTTGAGGTCGCAAACGCGCGCAAGGCGGCCGACGCCGAACGCGCCTTGCGCGAGGAGCTAACACGCGTCCGCGACGAATTGCTCGACCTGACGGGCGCGGCGACCGGCCAAGATCGCCGTGCCGCCGTCGAGCGGCAGTATCGGTCACTGCTCGAGCGGCTGCGGGCCGAGGGCGACACCGAGGGTGTCGCCACCGTCGCGCGTCTCATCGACGTCAAGGTCGCCGCTGCGGATCTTTCCGCCTATGAACGCCAGTTCAACGACGCGCTCGGCCGCATGCGGGCCACCGAGGAATCGATCCATCTGCAGCGCCAATCCGGCTTGCTGACCGAGTCCCAGGCACGTGCCCAAATCCTAGCCTTGCATCGGGAAACCGGAGCGGCGCTGGAAACGTTGCTGCCGCAACTTGAAGCCAGCGCCACGGCGATCGGCCCGGATGCGTTGGCGCGCGTACAGGCGTGGAAGAATGAAATCTCGCAAGTGAAGCTGGTCGTGGACGACGTGGCCGTGGCCATTGACGGCGCGGCACAAGAGGGTTTCGCCCAACTGTTCGAGGTCATCGGCAGTGGCGCTCAGTCGGCCAAAGAGGCCTTCACGGACTTTGCCCGTTCGGTGCTGGCGGCGATCAACCGTATCGCGTCGCAAAAACTTGCCGAGTCTCTATTCGGAAATTTGTTTGGCGGCGGATCGGGCGGCACTGGCGGCGTCGGCGCCTTGATCTCATCGTTCTTCAAGGGCTTCGCCACCGGCGGCTATGTCACCGGGCCCGGCACCTCGACCAGCGATTCGATCCCGGCGCGCTTGTCTGCGGGCGAGTACGTGGTCAATGCCGCCGCCGTAAAGCGCGTCGGGGTGGCCTTTCTGCAATCGATCAACGGCATCTCCGCTGGCCCCAGGGTAGCCGGCCCGGCGCTGGCGTTTGCCGCCGGGGGTCTGGTGCCGGAAGCCGCCCCGGCACAGGCGCCTGGCCAGTCCGTGCGCATCGTCAACGTCATTGACCCGGCAATGGCCGCCGATTACCTCAACTCGTCCTCCGGCGAAAAAACCATCCTCAACATCTTGCAACGCAACGCGGGCGCGGTGCGGCAAGTGTTGAGCTGACTGAAACAACCTATCCAGTAAGGACCATGCACATGACCGCCTATGTCGGCTTCGTCGACAACGCGACGATGCTTGCCCATCACAAGATGCTCGAAACGATTCGGGATGTCTGCCTGGCCGAGGGCTGGACCATCCTGCGGTACGACACCGCCATCACGAACCGGGAGTTGCTGATGATGGCGCCCGGGCTATCCGGTACCGAGCAGATTTTTTGCGGCGTCTACTGTTACCAGGACAGCACCGCGGACTACTACAACCTGGCGGTGGCGACCATGAAAGGCTATGTCCCCGCCAACTCGTTCCTGACCCAGCCGGGCATGTCGCCGGTTTGCGGGGTGCCGGCACACAATCAGCGCATCGATTACTGGCTGTCGGTGAATGGACAGCGGCTGAATGTGGCGATGAAGGTTGGCACGCCCGTCTACGAATCCTTTGGGATCGGGAAGTTTTTTCCTTACGCATCGCCTGGACAATATCCCCAACCGCTGTTTGCGGCGGGAATGCTGCCCAATGCGTCCGCCACGCGCTACTCCGAAGCAACCCACACGATGCCGTGGAAAGGCAATCGCAACAACCTGCGGATGCATTTCAACGACGGTACCTGGAAGACCCCATTCGCCACGCCATGGGGCCAATCGACGATGGCCAACGCCTGCCGTCCGGCAGAGAACACCTACGCGCTCTATCCGGTAATGCTCTACGACGCCGCCAACATCTACGGCGCGTTGGACGGGATCTACCACATCACCGGATTCGACAATGTCGTCGAAAACACGCTCGTCGTCGACGGCAAGAACTACGTCGTCATCCAAGACGTCAGCCGCACGTCCTTCGGTGATTATTTTGCGCTGGAGCTTTCCTGATGCCCTACGTCACTGGGCTGGCCAACAGCGCCAGCGATTTACTCAATGCCGTAGTCGCGGCTGGCACCGACAGCGGCTGGTCCTGGGATGCGGCCAACAGCATGCTGTACAAGGGCGACATCTTTGGCCGCCTCACGGTCAGCGGGCTGAATCTCTTGGTACAGGCAGCGCTTGGCTATGCCGGCAGCACGCTGGTCACGCCAGCAGCAAAACTGGTCGGCATCACTAACCGGCTCGGGCAAACCGGTAATACGCTGCTGAGCTATCCGGTCACGTATCACATCTTCGTGCACACGGCCCCGGACAACATCACCGTGGCCGTGAATTACCAAGTGATGTGGTGGCAGTGGCTGGCGCTCGGCCAGGCACGTCGCTTTGGCGTGCTCGGTAATGCCGTGTGGCACTGGGGCACCGCGACGTCGGATATCAACACCGGGGCGGGTGTCGCGATCGATGCCAATGGCAGCACCGGCAGTGGTAGCGGCAACACTGCCGGCGCACCATTCTGGCAGTCCAATGACACCGGCGGCGTGCAAAACAGTTCGATCTACCTGAACTTCAACGGGCATGGCTGGTGGAACAACCCGGTGGGTACGTCGACAGCGAACCCGAACAACGCTCGGGCTACCATCGCGGTCGCCCCGCTGCTGTTGACCCAGCCTAACACTTGGAATGGCGAAGCGGTTTTGACGCGCATCCACATCATGGCGGTCCAGCCATCCGGCTTTTGGTCGCACGTCGCCGAACTCCCGCATTTGCGGATGACGCGCAACGACAACATCGACGATGGGCAAATCCTGACGCTCGGGTCCGAGCGTTGGTTCATCGCGCCGGTGTATCGCAAGAACACTGCGAACCGTGTCGGATCGCCATACAACGGCGCCACTCACTCAGGAACGATCGCGATGGCAGTGCGGTATGACGGGCCTTGATATTCACGCTTTCATTCCTACGGAAACGTTGACATGCCGGTCCTGACAGGCGCCGTGCTCGATCGCGCTCAAGCTGGCTCGCTGAATTCCCGTCTGAGCTTCGACGGGAATCTGGTCGCCCCGCTCTATCCCTATACGGCCAGCGATACGCCACGCGCCGAGAGAGGAACGAGGAGCCACGCCGCCGGCATCCCGGTGCCCGCGCAGCGGGTGCTGACCGGCATGCGTGTGCCCAGCTACTTCGAAGACTACTACTTTCGCGTGCACCTGCTGCCAGGGCGCATTCACCTTGGCAGCCTGGCGTCGGAGCAAAGCCGCGCGATCGAGGTCTGGAATGCCCGGCTGACACCGAATACCTTGACGGCATTGACCGCCACTGGGGCGCAAGGCATGACATTGACCGAGCCTGCGCCGGCACCGGCCGTCTTCGCAGCGAATGAATCCCGGCTCTATACGCTCGCGGTCACGCCCAACGGTCCTCCGGCCGTGAATGCGACGTTTTTGTTCGCATTCGCTTTCGACGACGTCACCTTGCTGGCGACCGGACGCCGTATCGTCGGCTGGATCTTTGCGCCGAACTGGGTGCAACCGGTGATCGAGCGGCTCGAATGGCGCACCGATGTGATGGAGTCCCATACCGGCTTCGAGCAGCGCGTGCGCTTGCGCGCCGGTGCCAGGCGCAGTTTCGAGTACAGCGTGCTGGCCGGTTCCGACACCGAACGCGTGACGTTGGAAAACCTGCTGCTATCCTGGCAGGCGCGGGTATTCGGATTGCCGCTATGGACTGACGTTGCGCTGGCGGCAAGTCCGATCCCCTCCGGGGCGACATCCATTGCCGTGACAACCACGAATCGGGACTTTGCCGTTGGTGGCTTGGTTGGACTGGTTCTCGGCATGGAATCCGAGTTTGCGGAAATAACGGCGGTCCTTCCCGCATCCCTCACGCTCAAGAGCCCGCTGGACGCCACGTGGCCGATCGGCACCAAGATCCTGCCGGTGCGGCCTGCCCGCGTGCAGAACGGACTGGGCCTGACTTACCTGAACGATGCCATCGGCCAAGCCACGGTCCGCTTCCAGCTCGAAGACGAGTGGCTGGCGCCTGCCGCCACGGAAACCTTGGACTATCGGGTCTTCCCGGTATTGCTCACCGCCACCAATTGGACCGAGGATGTCGATACCGAGTACGTCCGCAAGCTCCACGAGCTGGACTTTCTGACGGGGCGGCGCGTCATCGACGATCTTTCGGGCACGGGCACGGTCCGCAGGACGCATCGGTGGCTGCTGTCCGGCCGTGCCGCAATCACTGCGTTCCGGTCCTGGCTCGCCGCCCGGGCTGGCATGCTCACGGCGTTTTGGATGCCCAGTTTTCAATCGGACATGAAGGTAGTCAGTCCCATCGGCGCTTTCGATTCGGCAATCACCGTGGAAAACCGCGCTTACGCCGCCAATGTGCCGGCCGCCGTCGGGCGGCGCGACATCATGATCGCGACGACGTCCGGCAGCCGCTACTACCGGCGCATCACAGGCGCCGCCGCGCTGTCGCCCAGCATTGAAAGCATCGCCATCGACAGCGTCGTGGGCACACCCCTGCTGCCCGAGCAAATCCGCCAGGTGTCGTTCATGACGCTGGTGCGCCTGGACAGCGACGCGGTCGAAATTGCCCATCACACCGACGACATAGCGGAAGTATCGATTTCCGTTAAAAGCATTCGAGATGACACATGAGCTACGCCAGCAAAGAAGCGTCCACGGACGCTGGCAGTCCCATCGAGTTATACGAGTTTCGCCGGGGCGCCGCCGCGTGGCGTTACACGAGCGGCGCGCAGGATGCGGCCTATGCCACCTACACCTATGCGGCGGTGCCGATGAAGCGCGGCAGCATCGAGCAGACTGGCGAGATCGGCCGCGCCGGCCTGCGGATCACACTGGCCCGGGACCTCGAGATCGCGCAGGCATTCATCGCGACACCGCCGTCGGAAGTGACCTTGCTCACCATCTACCGCCAGCACCGGAACGATGCAGAAACCGTGGCGGTGTGGATGGGGCGTGTCTTGAATGCCGAATGGCGCGGTTCCGAGGTCGAGTTCAATTGCGAGCCGGTTTATACCAGCCTGCAGCGCACCGGCCTACGCCGCCTCTATCAACGCAACTGCCCGCACGTGCTCTATGGCACAGCTTGCCAGGCCAGCGCGGTGACCTATCGCGTGCCGGGCACGGTGGTGTCCGTATCTGGCGCCGTGCTGAACGTGCCGTCTGCGGGCGGATACGCACCGGGCCATTTTGCGGGTGGTTACGCCACATGGGCGGCCAACGGCATCACCGAGAAGCGAATGATCGTTGCCCACAGTCTGGACGTGATCACGCTGTCGGCCGTGCCGCCCGGACTGGCTGTGGGCGACACGCTCTATCTGTATCCCGGCTGCGACCGGACGCTCGCGACTTGCGAAGCCAAGTTTGGCAATAGCGCCAATTTCGGCGGTTTCCCGTTCATCCCGGCGAAGAACCCCTTCGGCGGCAGCCCCATTTACTGAGCTCTGCTTTTTGAGGAATCCGCATGCCCTGGGCACAAATCATCGTCTGGATCGTCACGACGCTGATCCAGTACGCGCTTCAGCCAAAGCCACCGCAACCGCAAGCCGCAGAACTCAAGGACTTCGATGCGCCGACCGCCGACGAGGGCCGTCCGGTGCCGGTGGTGTTCGGCACCGTGCTGGTCAAGAGCGCCAATGTGGTGTGGTACGGCGATCTGCGCACCACGCCGATCCAATCCAAAGGTGGAAAGAAATGACCGACATCCTGGTGACCCACGCCGACATGCGCCGCCTGGGCTATTGCAATCGAGGCGCGCGGGAGTGGTTTGCGCGCCATCAGCTCGACTGGTCCCGCTTCATCGATCAAGGACTTCCCGCACCGCTGCTGCTGGCAACCGGAGACAGCATGGCCGAGGACGTGGTCGCCGCTGCCCGGGAACGCATCGGCGCCGAGGTGAACGATGGGCGGCAGTAGCAAGTCGCAAACGGTCGGCTACCGCTACTACCTGGGGATGCATCTGGCGATTTGCCACGGCCCGGTCGATGCCATCACCGAGATCCAGGTCGGCGAGCGCCAAGCCTGGAGCGGCAACCTCACCGCCAGCGGCCGGATCACGGTCAACATGCCTGAGCTATTCGGCGGCGAGAAGCGCGAAGGCGGTATTTCCGGCGCCATCGACGCCGCATTCGGTCATGCGGCACAGACGCCAAACGATTACCTCGTATCGAAGATTGGCGCCCCACAGCCAGCGTATCGCGGTGTGCTGTGCCTGATCCTGCGCCAGCTCTACATCGCTGCGAACAATCCGTACATCAAGCCATGGGCCGTGCGCGTCAAACGCTGTTTCCGCGACTGGTATTCTGCGAAGGCGGAAATCAACGGGGCCGCCAACCCGGCACACATCGTCTACGAATGCCTGACGAATGCCGCCTGGGGGATGGGGTATCCAACCTCCAGCATCGACGATGCATCGTTTCGCGCGGCCGCTGATGTACTGTCCAGCGAAGGTTTCGGACTCAACATGATCTGGCTGCAGCAGAGCAAGATCGAGCAGTTCGTCAAAGAGGTGATGGATCATATCGGCGGCGTGCTCACGACGTCGCCATCGACTGGGCGGTTCGTGTTGAAGCTGGTGCGCGCGGACTATACCGTGGCGACGCTCCCCGTGTTGAATCCGCATAACATCATCGAGCTGGAAAGCTTTCAGCGTGCTGCCTGGGGCGAGACGACCAACGAGATCGTGCTCATCTACACCAAGCCGGACAGCTTCAAAGAAACCAGCATTACAGTCCAGGACCTGGCCAACATTCAGGCACAGGGTGCGGTGGTGTCGCAGACGCGGCGCTACTCCGGTATCACCTCGGACAACCTCGCGGCCCGGGTCGCGATGCGCGATCTGGCCGCCGTATCCACGCCGCTGGCCAAGGTTCGCCTGAAGGTAAACCGCACCGCCTGGAATTTGTACCCGGGCGATGTGTTCAAACTGGAGTGGCCTGGGCTCGGCATCGCCGGTCTGGTGATGCGGATTGCGGGCGTCGATGGCGGCTCGCTCACCAACGGCGCCATCAGCATCGACGCGGTCGAGGATGTGTTTGGCCTGCCGTCAGCGGCCTACACGGCGTCTCAGCCGACGGGCTGGACCGACCCCGTGCCCGTGCCATCCGCGTGCACACCCAGGCGCTTGATCGAAGCGCCTTACTGGGACGTGGCTCGCGCACTGTCGGCATCGGAGTTGGCCTACCTCGATGCCACCGACTGCTTCTTACAAACCTTGGGCGCACGCCCTGCACCAGGCGCGATGAACTACGAGCTCTACAGCAAAACGAATTCTGCTTCGACCTACCACCCGCAGGGCCAGGGCGAATTCTGCCCAACGGCGGTGCTAGCCTCCCGCCTGGCACAGGAGGTGACGAGCACGGCAGCCTACAGTGGCGAACTCGACATCGATCTGGTCGCTGCCGGGACCTATGCTTACATTAACGACGAAGCTGTCCTGATTATTGCGATCAATACGACCACGCAAATTCTGACGATGACGCGTGGGGTGATGGACACCGTGCCGGTCAGTCATGCCGCCGGCAGCCGGATCTGGTTCGCCGATGGCGCGCAAGGCATCGACCTAACGGAGTACGCATTTGGCGAAATGGTGAATGCCCGGCTACTCACCGTAACCGGCAAAGGCACGCTGGCGCTGGGATCGGCGCCGACCGATTCGCTGGCGATGAACCGCCGGCAAAACCGTCCATACCCGCCGGGTAACGTCAAGGTCAACAACCTGGCCTATCCATCCGTTGCCAAGGGCGATTTGGTCATCTCTTGGGCGCATCGCGATCGGTTGAGCCAGACAGTCAGCCTAGTCCCGCAAACTAACGGCAATATCGGGCCCGAAGCGGGCGTCACTTACACGCTGCGCATCTACGGGGAAGCCGGCAGTCTGCGCCGCACCTATAGCGCGCTGACCGGCACCAGCCAAACCTACACCTTGGCCGACGACACTGCCGATTCCGGCCTTGGCCGACCCAACGCTGCGCTGCGCATCGAGCTCGAATCGAACCGCTCTGGCGTGACCAGTCTGCAAAAGCACGCGATCGCCTTCGAGCGCGCCGGCTATGGACTTCACTATGACAACTATTACGGAGGCATCTGATGCCCGCAATGACTGACCCGAACCTGGGACTCCACTACGGCTGGACGCTCGGCGAAAGCGGCTGGGGCGCCGGCATGGACGCCAACCTGAAGCGGCTGGGCGCCGTCGTCAGCCTGTCAGTCAAAGACCGCAATCTGGCGACGCCGCCGGCCAGCCCGGTGAACGGCGACCGCTACCTCATTCCCGCTGGCGCCACGGGCGCCTGGGCTGGCAAGACCGACCAGATCGCGGCGCGCGTTGCCGGCACGTGGGAATACTACGCCCCTAAGACCGGCTGGTTGTGCTTCGTCGAAGACGAGGCGGTGCTCTCAGTCTATAAAACCACCGGCTGGAGTCCCGGCATCACCATCTGAGCACATTCCCCTGAACCCAAGAAACCCGCCTATTGGCGGGTTCCGTTTTTTTGGAGCGCGCAAATGAATGCACCCACTGTGCAAGATGGCATGATCATGATGCCGAAAGAAGAATTCGAGGAACTGCTGGAACGGGCAGCGCAACGCGGCGCCCGCACGGCACTGGCCGAGGTAGGGCTGGACGGCGAAAATGCCGCGAACGATATCCGAGAGTTGCGCGGCCTGTTAGAAGCCTTCAATACTGCCAAGCACACCGCGTGGCAAACCGTCATCAAAATGGTCACCACCGGATTCCTGCTCGCGCTGGTGGCGGGCGCTCTCATCAAGCTCAAGGTGGTCGGAGGCGGTCAATGATTGAGACCCTTCTCGGGGGCCTTCTCGGTGGCGCTTTCCGTCTTACCCCCGAAATTCTGAAATGGCTGGACCGCAAGGGTGAACGCAGCCACGAACTGGCGATGCAAGACAAGGCGCTGGAATTTGAAAAACTGCGTGGTGCGCAGCGTATGGCCGAGATCGGCGCGAGCGCCGATGCAGCCTGGAACGCGGGAACCATCGAGACGCTGCGCGATGCCGTGCGTACTCAAGGCGAAAAAAGCGGTGCCCGCTGGGCCGATGCATTGTCCATCAGTGTCCGTCCCGTGATCACCTATTGGTTCATGGCGCTTTACTGCGCGGCGAAGATAGCAGCATTCGTTGCCGTCTTACATGCGGGCGCCGGATGGGGCGCCACCGTTCTTCACGCCTGGTCCGAAGCCGACCAAGCCTTGTGGGCTGGCGTGCTCAACTTCTGGTTTCTTGGGCGTGTGTTTGACCGGGTACGGCCATGATCGGCGTGCCGCAGATCGCCATCGACCTGGCCAAGCGGTTCGAGGGCTTTCATCGGGTACCGAAAACGGATCCCCTGCGCCGGGCGCATCCCTATCTTTGCCCGGCAGGTTATTGGACGATCGGCTATGGCCACTTGTGTTCTTCGCTTCATCCACCGATTAGCGAAGCAGAAGGCGAAGCGTACCTCGCCAACGATTTGCAAACGGCCCTGACCGCAACGCTTCGTTATTGCCCTATTCTGTTGGCGGAACCGGTAGTGCGGCTGGCCGCCATTGTCGATTTCACGTTCAATCTGGGGCCAGGGCGATTACAAACGTCCACCTTACGCCGGCGTATCAACCAGCGCGATTGGGATGGCGCCGCCCGGGAAATCAGGCGATGGATTTACGGTGGAGGTAAGGTGCTGCCCGGCTTGGTCGCCAGGCGGGAAGCGGAAGCGGCGCTGCTGCTTTCGAAATGAGTTTTTTGGGTAAAGCAGAACAAAACAACGTTTTCTGCAATTAATCACATTTATTGTGATTAATCCTGTGGATAAGCACAAAGAACATTACCCAACTGCATGATCCATAAGGAAATTTTTATACTGATTAAAATCAAGGCACGCAAGTCAATCTGCCAATCTTTCAAGCAGCAGTTTTTTGATCACCGCATTCAGCAAACTGTCGGGAAATCGCACAGGCAAGTCTACGGAAATTCTTTCTCCTGTTTTTTATTCGCTGGATGCACCAGGCGCTATGCCTTTTCTTCATTATGCGAAGGCGCATGATGTATCGATGGCTGGTAGCGCAGGCGGGCTTTCGATTTTCTGTTGCTAATCCTGGCCATATTGGCGCATTCGGGGCACCAGTGCCCTTGGCGTATCGGCCCCAGAGCAGCCTGCCACACATGGCCCCGATCGCATTGCCAGGTGAGTTTCGCAGCCGAATTGAGATACGCCGTCGACAGACATAATCCGCCCTTAGCTGCTGCCGCCTGATGCGCAGCGTCGATATCCAGCCGCCGTCCCTCATCGGCACATTTCCTGCACCAGGCGCCGCGCAATATCC
>CBHCMF010000023.1:0-29577 GCA_965974465.1 uncultured Noviherbaspirillum sp. | reverse complement strand
GCAAGTGCCGACGACTGTGGCAGATGCGCTTGAACGTGCAAACATACCTTCTGCCGCAGTCAGTATTTATGTCCAGGAAACGAGCGCTGGACCGCCTTTGCTTCGGCTAAATGAAACGGTACCATTCAATCCAGCCTCAACCATGAAGCTGGTGACGAGCAACGCTGCGCTTGACATCTTAGGTCCCACATTTACTTGGAAGACTCAAGCATATATAGATGGAGCGCTGAATGGCGATGTGTTACAGGGCGACCTGATCATTAAAGGAAGTGGCGATCCTAAACTTGTGCTGGAAAACTTCTGGCTGTTTCTGCGTCGCATTCGTGCAAGAGGAATTCGAGAAATCCGGGGCAATCTGCTGCTTGATCGCAGTGTATTTGAAGAAACCCCACACGATGCAGCACTGTTCGATGGTGATCCATTAAAGCCGTACAACGTTGGGCCGGATGCCTTGTTGCTCAATTATAAAGCGCTGACCTTCCGCTTTGCGCCTAATGAAGCTGAGCGTTTGGTACAGGTGATGGTGGATCCACCGCTTGCGGCTTATCCGCTTTACGCGCCGCGATTATCCAATGGCGATTGCAGCGATTGGCGCGCCAAACTAGGCGCCGTCATTGATAGCAATGGGGCGCGCTTTAACGGTGCATTTTCGGCGTCATGCGGTGAAAAGACTTGGTATGTTCATCCTTACCTCATGTCGCATACCCAATATTTTGATCTCGCGTTTAGGCGTTTTTGGGCGGATCTCGGCGGCACGCTGAAGGGGGAAGTGAGAAGCGGTCTCGTACCGCAATCGGCACGCCTGATCGCCGATTGGGATTCGGCTGCGTTGTCAGAAGTCATCCGCGATATCAACAAGCACAGCAATAATGTGATGGCGCGACAGTTGCTGCTGACCTTGGCAAACAGGGTATTGCAGCTTCCGGCCAATACCGAGCACGGCGGCGCCGTCGTTAGAACGTGGCTTACCAACAAGGGCATCGATGCGCCGGAACTGAGTATTGAGAATGGCTCAGGATTATCGCGCACCGAGCGCATTTCAGCGTTGACCATGGGGCGGCTGCTAGTGGCAGCATTCCGGTCGCCGACCATGCCAGAATTTGTTGCTTCGCTACCGATGGTTGGCTATGACGGGACCATGCGATTGCGCCTCACCAACCACACGGTGGCAGGTAAGGCGCATATCAAAACAGGGTTGCTGAATGAAGTCCGTAATATTGCTGGTTATGTGCTAGCGGCCTCAGGCAAGCGCTATGTCGTGGTCTGCATGATCAATCACGCGAATGCGGTACACGGGCAGGAGGCGCAGGATGCTTTATTGCAGTGGGTGTACGAGCACGGTTGAGCAAAAAGCGATGATGCTGCCGAGTATCACAGCATCACCGGGTAATTAGACAACTGATCGTGTGTAGAGCCGTCATCCGGATAATGTTCTTGCAATAGTGCGTTGATTTGCGTCAGTGCGGCCAGTGTGCTGTGGTGATAATCGCCGCGTGCAAAGCCTTGCGTCATTGTGCGGCATACCTCTTGCCAATCCTGAGCGGCAACCACGCGGCCGACGCCTCGGTCGGCAACGATTTCCACCTGGTGATCTGCCAGATTAATGTAGACTAGTACACCGCAATTCTCTTCCGTATCCCATACGCCGTACTGCGCAAACAATTCGCGCGCACGATCACGCGGCGTCATATGATTCAACACCGCTTGTGCGCTTAATGCGGGCTCGACGATCATGCGAACCTCAGCGCGATGGTGCTTTTCGCCTTCCGCAATGGCGTCTTCGATTGCTTTTAACGTCGGTGCAGGAAAGGCCCGTCGTCCGGCTGCTGTTGTGGTGCGGAGATGCTTGATTAACCGAGAAAATGTCTTCATCACCAGTTCCCTGAAGCGCCACCGCCGTCGGCGCTGCCGCCGCCACCCGAAAATCCCCCTCCACCAGACCCGAAACCACCACCACCGAATCCCCCGAAGCCACCGCTGCCCAGACCGCCGCCGAGAATAACACCAGGCACTGAACGTCCCCATCCGTGCCGATGGTGTGCATAGTGCCGCGAGCGCATGCGAGACATCAGCAGGAACAGAATTGCGAAAAAGATAAAAAACCAAAGAGAAACGCCGTCAGATTCTTCCTCCGTTGCTGCCTTACCTTCCGATGCCGGAAATTTTTCCTTGTCCAGTAGACTGGTAATTGCAGAGACGCCAGCGACCAGTCCACCGTAAAAATCATCCTGTCGGAAATGTGGTGCGATCACATCCTGAAGGATGCGTTTTGATTGCGCGTCAGTCAACGTGCCTTGGACACCCCGCCCGGCTTCGATACGCAGGCGTCGCAGTGCGGTTGGATTGTCTTTCGCAACGATCAGCAACACCCCGTCGTCGGTACCTTTGCGGCCCAGCTTCCATGTATCAAATACCCGGATGCCATATTGCTCGATCGCTTCCGGTTCGGTCTTGCTGATTAGCAGGATGGCGATTTGGCTGCCGGTGCGCTCTTCGTATTCCTTCAGAACATCTTCTAGAGTGGCACGCTGACGTTCGTTTAGCATGCCGATCTTGTCTGTAACCCGCGTTTGTAAAGGTGGCACAGGCACGAAATCCTGTGCGCTTGCAGCGGTCAGCGATAGCGCAAGCGCGAGACCTAGAAGGTAGCGAAGCTTGATCATCGATGTCGTCGTGACGCTTACTTGCCGAAATTGACCGTAGGTGCGTTCGAGATCGCCTTTTCGTTCTCTACGGTAAAGGATGGTTTGACGTCATAGTTGAAGATCATTGCCGTCAGGTTAGTCGGGAAGCTGCGCGCCAGAACGTTGTATTCACGTACCGCCTGAATGTAGCGCTGGCGCGCGACGGTAATGCGGTTTTCCGTTCCCTCTAGTTGCGATTGCAGATCACGGAAGCTCGTATCCGCCTTCAATTGCGGATAGTTCTCCGCCACGGCCATCAGGCGGGACAGCGCACTGGAAAGTTCGCCCTGGACCTGCTGAAATTTACTGAACGCTTCCGGATTGTTTAGTACCTCCGGCGTGATTTGGAAACTGGTTGCCTTAGCCCGCGCCTCGGTCACAGCTTGCAGGGTTTCTTTCTCGTGCGACGCATAGCCCTTGACGGTATTGACCAGATTGGGGATCAAATCAGCGCGGCGTTGGTACTGATTCACCACTTCCCCCCAGGCTGCCTTCACGTGTTCATCCTTGTCCTGAAACTCGTTGTAGCCGCAAGCACTCAACATTGAAGTGAAAGCAACAACAGCGAACCATCTCATCCATGCTTTCATCGGATTTCCCTTATTTAACATTGATCGGATGTCCACTTTATTTATGGGCGTCGCCACGGGGTTTCAACCACATGCCGAAACGATAGCACGGCACGTTACAATGCGCATTGTTCGACATAAACAGAGTACTGCAGTGACCTTCATCGACAAATTAGCCGCCGCGTGGACGGCAAACAATTCCCTGCTATGCGTCGGGCTTGACCCTGACACGGCAAAATTCCCAGCACATCTGCAACATCAGCCGGATGCCATTTTTGCATTCTGTAAGGCAATTATCGACGCCACTGCGGATACCGCATGTGCGTTCAAGCCGCAGATCGCCTATTTCGCTGCGTTGCGCGCAGAAGATCAGCTGGAGGCGATTTGCGAATACCTGCGCAAGACTTATCCGCACATACCGATCGTGCTCGATGCCAAGCGAGGGGATATTGGGGCCACTGCGGAACAGTATGCTCGCGAAGCTTACGAGCGTTACGGCGCTGACGCAGTGACCGTCAATCCGTACATGGGGTTCGATTCGGTTGCCCCTTATCTAGAGTGGAAAGATCGGGGTGTCATCATCCTGTGCCGTACGTCGAATCCTGGGGGCTCAGACCTGCAATTTCTAAATGCCGACGGCAAGCCAATCTATCAGCATGTTGCGCAGCTGGTGGCAGAAAAGTGGAATACCAACGGCCAGTGCGGCCTCGTGGTGGGGGCAACATTTCCAAGCGAACTGGCGCAGGTACGAAAAATTATCGGCGATATGCCGTTGTTGGTGCCAGGCATCGGCGCCCAGGGTGGAGATATCGAGGCGACAGTCAATGCCGGCAGAGCAGCAAACGGCGCCGGCATGATGATTAATTCCTCGCGTGCGATCCTTTACGCAAAGGCGGATGACAAGGCGGGTGAGGACTTTGCGACAGCTGCACGACGCGTGGCGGTTGAAACGCGGGATGCGATCAACCGCTTTCGCGGGTGAGAGGTTCCGTTGATCTTTGCTGGTGTTGTCGGCTTTTTTCTGTATCAGGCCTGTTCGAGGAAGCGCAGCAGGCCTTGCAGTGAATGTACGATGGTTTGGTGGCGTACCGTTTGGCGATCACCGGCAAATACCAGCCGTTCGGTATAGGTATGGTGTTCGATTGCCCAACCGAAGCAGACTGTACCGACCGGCTTGCCCGGCACCGCACCGCCTGGACCAGCAATACCGGTGGTCGACAGGGCGACATGTGCATTACTGTTGGAGAGCGCACCTTCCGCCATGGCGCCGGCCACCTCTTCGCTAACAGTACCGAACTGGGCAATCATCGCTGCCGGAACGTTAAGCAATTCTGTCTTGGACGCATTGGAGTAGGCGATGAAACCACAGTCGAACCATTCGGAAGAACCGGCGATTTCGGTAATCGCTTGTGAGACGCCGCCGCCCGTGCAAGACTCTGCGGTTGTCAGTAGCAATCCTTTTTCCTGAAGTGCGCGCCCTACGCGCGCCGCCAGATCGATAATGTCGTTCATGTCAGCTGCACTCCTTGTTGCTATCGGTAATTGGGTGGCATCGATATCGCGCATAGCGAAGTCGACAGTGGTGTGTTTCGGCATACGCTATGCATAATGGCTGTTCATCGGTCATGCGTGATGAACTCGCTTACTTTACCACCGTGCATGCGGTTTTTTTAGGCTGCAGGCAGTTTTTGTGCGCAATAGTGTCGGCTTGTATCACTTTCGTGATGTACATCAACGAAGGTAGGTCGTGCGCCAAGCAGAATGAATACGATGCTTAGCCGGTTTTTACACGAGCGGCTTTATGCAAAGACGTGCAAGCGCGAGCTTAACGCGGTCAAGTTGGCCGCGTTTTTTTTGAAAGGTGTTGCAACAAAGGTGTTGCAACATCAGAGTGTGTCAGAGTGTGCGCCAAATAGCGAACAGCAACAGCGTATAGAAAGCGGCCACCACGTCATCCCACATTACGCCGAAGCCCCCTTTAAAGCGGCGGTCGAAATAGCCAATCGGTGCTGGCTTTACCATATCGAAGAAGCGGAACCAAACAAATGCCCAGAACTGTGTGGCGAAATTCGTCGGCATCAAGACCAGCATCACGAGCCAGAAGGCGATGATTTCGTCCCAGACCATGCTGCCGTGATCAGCAATGCCCAGGTCACGTCCAGTCTTGTGGCAAGCCCAGACACCCACGACAAAGCCAGCTGCAATAATGATGGCCCAGTTAAGTGAGGTGAACAACGTCGGCCAACGGCTCGTCAGGACGCTGAAGGAAAGCCAACCGAACAGGGTGCCGGCTGTGCCGGGCACTACGGGTGAGAGCCCGCTACCGAAACCTTGCGCTAGCAGATGTGCAGGGTGCGACAACATGAAGCGTGCGTCGGGTTTGGCGACATAAGAAGTCTGTCCGGATTCGAGTGTGGTCATGGGGAGGAAAAATGGTCGAAGGAAGTCAGTTGCAGATTCAATGCCGCACCGTCTGCATCAACCAGACGCAGGCCAGGGGCGACATCGATGGTGCCAACTCTAGTGACGGGTGTCGAGGCAGTGCTTGCGGCGGCGAGCACTTGTTCTCGTCGCGCCGGCGGCGCGGTGAAGCATAGTTCATAGTCATCCCCACCCGCCAGCGTGAAGCGTCGCCGTACCTCCAAGGATTGGCGGGTGAGCATCGGCCCTGTGGGAAGCGCATCTGCAAAAAGTGTCGCACCGATATTCGAACGTTTCAGGATATGTCCAAGATCACCGACCAGACCATCCGAAATATCGATAGCAGCATGGGCAATGCCCCGCAATGCCTGGCCAAGTGTCACACGTGGTGTTGGTGCATGCATGCGCTGGCCGGCGGCATCCAGTGATGCGTTATCCAGTGCAAGCTCATTGCAGTATCCAGCGAGCGCAAGGCGGGCATCCCCCAGTGTCCCGGAAACCCAGATGTCATCGCCTACTTGTGCTGCATCACGCCGCAACGCACCGCCGGGCGGAACCTCGCCGAAAATCGTGATGCAGATAGTGAGCGGCCCCTTGGTAGTGTCCCCGCCGATCAACTCGCAGCCGTGTACATCTGCCAGTGCCAGCATGCCGTTGGCAAAAGGCGCCAACCATTCGGCATGTGCGGCTGGCAGAGAGAGCGCGAGAGTGAAGGCGACCGGACGTGCACCCATCGCGGCAAGGTCGGAAAGGTTGACGGCAAGGCATTTGTGGCCGAGCCAATAAGGCTCGGCATTCGGGAAAAAATGCCGTCCTTCGACCAACATGTCGGAAGAGACCGCCATCTGCATACCGGATGTCGGAGCGAGTAGGGCGCAATCATCACCTACGCCTAGCAAGACAGTGCCGGGATCACGTGGAGGGCGAGTGAAAAATCGGGCGATAAGATCAAATTCGGACAGCATCACGCGATTGTACCGAATGACGCAGTCTCGCAGTGTGCTACAGCACTGCGTGATGCCAATGTTGCAGCGCGCTTATACCAGGACAGGTTTTAGATCTTTGCTATGTCGAAGTCCGCTTTTGCCAGTGCGGTGACGCGGTTGGTGGCGATATCGAATGTGCAGCCGGACGTTGCTCGCATGTTCTTGCGATTCGCCAGCAAAGGCGGCTTCGAGGTACGGGATGGTGATGGAAGACCCTTTTGCCATCATTCGCTCCTTTGAGATAAACGCGATTTGTTAAATGCAATCGATATGAAGCATGCGATAGGTTTGATGTATAAATAAATAAAATTAATTGTTTTTGTCGAAGTAATAGTTTTTGAGAAAAGAAAGAGGAGACGTAGCCCCTTTTCCTTTTCAGGCGCAAAATGCCATGCGCGAGCGTTCCCCATTTAGGGTAAATACGTATCAATAGGGGCAATTCTCTCTGCTAGAATCATAAGCCTTCCGCAATTTAAAAAGGAACGCCACATTATGGAATCCCCGGCCGATCAAAAAGAAGAGCTCCGTCAGCAATTACGCCAGGCGGCTTTGGAATACCATGAGTTCCCGACGCCCGGAAAGATCAGTGTTACGCCCACCAAGCAGCTCACCAATCAACGTGACCTTGCGCTTGCCTATTCGCCCGGCGTTGCTGCGGCATGTGAAGAAATCGTTGTCGACCCCACCAATGCCTTTAAATACACCGCTCGCGGCAACCTCGTTGCTGTAATCACCAATGGTACAGCGGTGCTCGGCCTGGGGCCCATCGGTCCGCTCGCCGCCAAGCCAGTCATGGAAGGCAAGGGGGTACTGTTTAAGAAGTTTGCAGGCATCGACGTGTTCGATATCGAAATCAACGAGACCGATCCGGACAAGTTGTGCGACATCATCGCTTCGCTCGAACCGACATTCGGTGGCATCAACCTGGAAGATATTAAGGCGCCGGAGTGTTTCTACATCGAGCGAAAACTGCGTGATCGCATGAAGATTCCGGTCTTCCATGACGACCAGCATGGCACCGCCATCATCGTTGGTGCTGCCATCCTCAATGGATTGAAAGTCGTCGGCAAGGACATCAAGAAATGCAAGTTGGTGGTTTCCGGTGCCGGTGCGGCGGCGTTAGCCTGTCTTGACTTGATCGTTGACCTTGGCTTCCCGATTGAAAACATCTTCGTCACCGATCTCGCTGGTGTAGTGTACAAGGGTCGTACCGAATTGATGGATCCGGACAAGGAGCGCTTCGCGCGCGAGACCAGTGCGCGGACTTTGGCTGAAGTGATTCCGGATGCCGATATTTTCCTTGGCCTGTCTGCTGGCGGCGTCCTGAAGCCAGAGATGGTCAAGCAAATGAACGCCAAGCCGCTGATTTTGGCACTGGCAAATCCAACGCCGGAAATTCTGCCGGAAGAGGTCAAAACCGTGCGCAACGATGCGGTGATTGCGACCGGACGTTCCGACTATCCGAACCAAGTCAACAACGTCCTGTGTTTCCCTTATATTTTCCGCGGCGCCCTCGATTCCGGCGCAACGACGATCACGCGCGAAATGGAAATCGCTGCCGTGCGGGCGATTGCGGAACTGGCGCAGGCGGAACAATCGGACATTGTTGCTTCCGCATATGGCATCAGCAACCTGTCCTTTGGACCCGAATATGTCATTCCCAAGCCTTTTGACCCGCGTCTGATGATCAAGATCGCGCCGGCGGTTGCTAAAGCAGCGGAAGAGTCCGGCGTGGCAGCGCGTCCGATCCAGGACATGCAAGCCTATACGGATAGCCTGCAGCAGTTCGTCTATCGCAGCGGTACCTTCATGAAGCCGATTTTTCAGATCGCTAAGAAGGCACCGGCCAGCAAGAAGCGTATCGTGTTTGCCGAAGGCGAAGAAGAGCGTGTCTTGCGCGCAGTACAGGTGGTGATCGATGAAAAACTGGCCAAGCCGATCTTGGTCGGGCGTCCCGCCGTGCTTGCCCGGCGCATCGAAAAATTCGGCTTGCGTATGCGACCCGATATTGACTTTGAAACCATCAATCCAGAATACGACGAGCGTTATCGTGAATTTTGGCAGGAATACCTGTCGATGACACGTCGCAAGGGCATCACCGAGCAGTATGCAAAACTGGAAATGCGCCGCCGCCACACGCTCATCGGTGCAATGATGATCCACAAAGGCAATGCCGACGGTATGATCTGCGGTACCTTCGGTACGACCCCATTGCATATCAATTACATCGACCAGGTAATCGGCAAGCGAGAGGGCGTGAATGTCTATGCAGCGATGAATGCTCTGATCCTGCCGAACCGTCAGGTGGTAATCGTTGATACCCATGTCAATGAAAATCCGACTGCGGAACAACTGGCAGAGATTACGATCATGGCAGCGGAAGAAATGCGTCGCTTTGGGGTGTATCCGCGTGCTGCGCTGCTGTCACATTCGAATTTCGGCACGAGTAATAGCGAGTCAGCGCGGAAGATGCGCTCGGCACTGGCAATCATCCGTGAACGGGCTCCAGACCTGGAAGTCGATGGTGAGATGCACGGTGATGTCGCACTCGATCCTGCCTTGCTGAAATCCATGATGCCTGACTCGCCCCTCACGCGCGACGCGAATCTGCTCGTGTTGCCGAACATCGATGCCGCCAATATTGCGTACAACTTGCTCAAGATGGCGGCTGGCAACGGTATTGCCATCGGCCCGATCCTGCTCGGTTGCGCTAAGCCGGTGCATGTGTTGACCCCATCGGCAACGGTACGACGCATCGTGAACATGACCGCGCTGTGCGTGATGGACGCGGTGGCTGATCGCTGATCAGATTGCTTCTTCGTCGGGAACAAAAAAGCCGTTCTTCCAGTGGAAAGAACGGCTTTTTTACGTTTGAACGATTTATTCCGAGCAGCGGATAGCGTGTTTACTTTTTCGTTTCCTTCTTCACTGCCGCGGCGTTCTTTTCGTCGGTAACTTTTTTCATATCGGTGGCTTTTTTCTCTGCCTCGCGTTTCTTGCTTGCCGCGGCTTTCTCGCTGCGGTAAATGGATGCCCATGCCGGATGGCCGGTTTCGGATGGCAGCAGTTCGAATTTCGGCTCCTTGGTGAAGAGCAGCTTGAACTCGGCACGGCACTGCTTCGTACGGCGCGTCAGGCAATATCCGAACGCCGCATACTTATGGGCACGCAACTCATCCGTTTGCGCTGGCAGCCCGGCTTTGAGCGAGGCTTGCAAGGCGTCGAGCGACTCCTTATAGCGGCCCGCTTCATATTCCTTGATCCCTTCGGCCAGTTTCTGTTGAGCCGGCGTGGCGGTCATACTGCTGGCCTGCGACACGGCACGCTTTTCCTCCACAGCCCCCTTAGTCGAGCGCCATATCGGCCCCCATTGCGGATGGTTCGCCTCATTCGGGGCTAAGTCGAAATTTGGGGACTCTTTCAAAATGGCCTGAAACTGTTCTCGACATTGCAATTCCCGTCCACGCGTGCAATGGATAAAGGCGATGTGCTTGCGCGCATTGATGGCATCGCTAGTCCTGAGCTGGCCGCTCGACACGGCTTGGGACAAGTCGTTTAATGCAGTGTCGTGGCGGTTTTCGCGGTAAGCGTTCAACCCCTGTTGATATCGTGCCTGCGCTTCTGTGAAGGACATCGTGGTTTTACCACTACCGGTTTGTGTTGGCATTTGTGTGCAGCCGGCAAAAGAAACGGCCACCAGCAGTGCAATGAGCTTCATGTGCTGCATCGTGTTACTCCTGTCAGAAAACATACTGCACGGTGACATCTCCACCGCTCTTAACGTCGATAGTTTCCTTGTACGGGACGAATTCGCCGTTGCGGACCTCAATGCGGTGCTTACCTGGCGTCAGACTGAGCGACTTTAATGGCGGGCTGATGCCGCGCTTACTACCGTCGACGTAGATCTCCCCCCAGGGTTGAATCGCCAGCTTAACGGTGCCGGGTTTGGGGGCGGGGGCGTCTGCCGGTTTCTCCACCTTGTCGGCGGGCTCAAGCGTAGGAGGCGCGGCTTGTGCTGGCTTGTCGGCCGCTTCGGCGGGCTTCATGGCGACATTGACGTCGGGCGTGTTAATTTTTGCAGTATGTTTGGCCGATACCGTTTCCGGCGCCGACGTCGTAGGGGGAATGGGAGCTGGTCTTATCTGGCTGGTCTGGAAGTCTGACTTGCTGGTCCACGACCACACCGCGCCAACGAGTGCTACGGCACCGATCATCGTAACAAGCAAGCCCGGCCGCATGGTCTTCTTTTTCGGCACTAAGGTATCAGTTGTCGCCGCAACCGGTTGTGGCACTTCGAGTGTACTCGGCGTACCGTCAGTTATGGTATCGTCGGTGCCTGCTTGTCTGGCACGAGAACGATCACGCAGTTTGTCTGCCAGACTTTCATGGCCCTGGACGGGGCCGAAGCGATAGACCTCGTGTTCACGTACATGCTTGTCTTGTCGCGTGCCTTCGTACACGAACAGTTGCGTGTAATCGTGTGAAAAGCGAGAAATGATGTCGTAATAGGCGTGCGACACCATAACCTGTCCAGGCTCGGCGAAGCTCATGATGCGCTGTGCATCATTGACCCCGTCGCCAATCATGTTGGTATGGCCGTTGATGTCGCGTACGATCTTCAGCGGCCCCAGATTGATCCCCATCCGCACGAAACCTGGTTCGCCGATCGTCATCGTGCCGGCTTCAATCGTGTCCCGCAGCGACAAGGCGGTAAATAATGCATCTTCCGGGTCGCCCAAAAAGGCAATTCCTGCACCATCCCCCGTATCCACCATGATCCGTTCACTCGGCGCCACATTTTGCACCGCGTCTGCCAGCATGGTATTGAACAACTCCTTCATTTCGAGTTGGTCTGGCACTGTCCGCATTGAATAGCCAACGATGTCGATAAACAACACGCTGCCAATAAAAGTGCGGTTTAGTTGCTTTAAAGGAAGAGTCGCGGCGCTCATACTGGGATTTCCCGGGTTACATGAAAACCTGCTTCAGTGCTAATTCTAACCTTTTGTTGCCGCGCGGATACTTTTTGTAGTTTTCGGGTATCAAATTAAGATAGCCCTTAGACTCCAGAGGAAAAGGAGGGAAGCGAGTTTTTAGCAGGAAATGTTTTTGACTGGTACCCGACCAGTTTGCACCAGTGGAGCAGCTCGGTCGCAATGGCCAGGCTGATCGTCAAAGAAGATATGTGGTTTGAAGGCGGCCAGCACGTCGGATTTGGCAACGCCACCCATGAAAAAAGTTTCGTCAATGGCAACGTTCCATGCGCGTAGAGTGCGGATAACACGTTCGTGCGCGGGAGAGGAACGCGCTGTTACTAGCGCTGTGCGGATCGGTGCTGATCGGCCGTCGGCCGATTTAAAGTTGTTCTGGATATAGGAAAGCGCTTTTAACAGGCGTGCAAAAGGCCCTTCCGGGAGGGGCTTCATGGCATTTTCGCGTTCATGGTGTTCGAATGCTTCAATACCTTGCGTCTGAAAAATGCGCTCCGATTCATCGGAAAAAATCACCGCATCGCCGTCGAACGCAATGCGGATCTGATCCAGTTCTTCGAAAGCGTTATCCGGCTTTTGGTAAAGCAAAGCGGAGGCCACGCCAGAATTGATCGCCGCTTGCACGTCATCCTCGTGTAGCGATAAGAAAAGACTGACATTAAATGCCCGAAGGTACGGCGCAAGCGGCGCGCCACCGGATAGAACCGCGCGCGTAATATCGAGATCGTAATGCTTGATTGAATTGAAAATGCGCATTGACGTCTCGGACGAATTGCGTGACATGATCACGACTTCGACGAAACGCTGGTTATGCACCAGCACGTTCAATTTGAGCAATGCGCGCACAAGTGCAAAGCCGGCGCCCAGTTTCAGAATTTCGTTTTCGTTTTCGATCTGGTGCGTGCGATAGGCGTCGAGGCCTTGTGTGCGGAAAATCGCTTCTTCTGCTTCCAGGTCAAATAGGGCCCGGGAAGAAATGCCTACAACAAGCAGATTATCGAGGGAGACAGGCATGGCAAAAGTGTTCCACGCAGAATGACGGCGATCTACAAATGAAAAACGCACCTCATCGGGTGCGTATTCAGATTAGATTGGTGCCGAGAGCCGGAATCGAACCGGCACGCTGTCTCCAGCGCGGGATTTTGAGTCCCGTGCGTCTACCTATTCCGCCATCTCGGCGACACATTCTCCATTATCGCCGATTTACGACGATCAAGCAACAGACTACCAATTTATCTCGTTGTCACGCGGGAATTGATAGGCGTATCATCGCCTACTTTGATTAAATAAAGCCGCCTCAAGCGCGCTCGACAAAATGAAGTACGCCAAAATTCGCGAAATCGTTTTCGGCAAGGCCCTGGACCCGATGAAGACCGAGACGCGACACTCGCTCGCCCTGGTTGCGTTTCTTGCCTGGGTCGGTCTTGGAGCGGATGGATTATCCTCTTCCGCCTATGGTCCAGAAGAAACGTTTCGTGCACTTGGCGAACATAGCCACCTTGGTCTGTACATGGCTATTGCCACTGCGGTTACGGTGTTCATTATTGCGCTGGCTTATAACCAGGTGATCGAATTGTTCCCGACTGGCGGCGGCGGTTACCGCGTCGCCTCGATACTGGTAGGACCGTACTTAGGATTGATTGCCGGCTGTGCGCTGATTCTCGATTACGTGCTGACAATTTCGATTTCTGTTGCCGCTGGGGTGGAGGCGCTGGCTTCGTTATTGCCCCTGGGATTTCACGCCTACAAGCTTCCGGCAGAAGCCTTTTTTATCGGAGTGCTAATTATCCTGAATCTGCGCGGTATGAAGGAAGCGATTCGCATCCTGCTGCCGATCTTTCTGGGATTCGTCATCACGCATTTTGCGTTGATTGTGTATGGCATCTTTGCCCACGCCTCTTATTTGCCGGAACTGGTTCCCACGACGTTAACTGAAACAACTTCACTGGCAAGCAATATTGGCTGGATCAGTGTCGCGGGCATGCTGCTGCTGGCGTATTCACAAGGTGGTGGTACCTATACCGGCCTGGAGGCAGTATCAAACAATGTCAACATTCTGGCCGAGCCGCGCGTACACACTGGCAAGATGACGATGGTTTACATGGCACTGTCGCTTGCATTCACGGCAAGCGGCATCATTTTGCTTTACCTCTTGTGGGATGCAAAGCCGGTGGAGGGGCAGACGCTGAACGCCTCCACTTTCCAGGCCATCATCGAGAGCCTCGGCATGAGTCCATGGACCAACAAGATCGTACTGATGTTTGTCCTCGCGTTTGAAGCGGGGCTGTTGTTTGTCGCTGCCAATACTGGATTTCTCGGCGGGCCAGCCGTGCTGTCGAACATGGCAGCAGATTCCTGGGTGCCGCACAAATTCCGTTATCTATCGACCCGCTTGGTGACACAGAACGGCATTCTCGTAATGGGTATCGCGGCACTTGCCATCTTGTTCTGGACGCGCGGCAGCGTCACGCTACTCGTGGTGCTGTACTCAGTATCGGTGTTTCTCACGTTTGCGATTTCCCTGTTCGGGCTGTGCCTTTATTGGTGGCAGCATCGGCAGGAACAGCAGTTCTGGTTCCGCCGCTTCCTGTTGTCACTGATCGGATTCATGATCTGTGCAGGCATTCTGATGGTGTTGTTGGTGGAAAAGTTTGCTGCAGGCGGTTGGGCGGCAGCAGTGATTATCGGTGCGATTGCGGGGTTATGTATCTATATCCGCAACCACTATCGTGATACCAAGGAGGCAATTCATCTAGTCGATCAGGTGTTTGCCAGCCAGCCTCTCGGCCCCCACGTCGGTCCGGTAGAGCCAGACCCGCAAGACCAGACTGCAGTGTTCATTGTCGGTTCATCCCGTGGCGGTGGTCTGCATGCGTTGTTGTGGGTACAGCGCATGTTCCCTGGACACTTCAAGAACTTCATTTTCGTCAATGCTCGCACTGTGGATTCCCATGCGTACGGCGGTGAAGGTGCCGTTGAGCAGATGCGTACAGAAGCGAACGCAACGCTCAAGTTCTTTGTCGATTTTTGCCATTCACACCAGATGGCCTCAGCCGCTTATCTTGGCTTCGGTACCGACGTGGTGGATGAAGTGACTAAGCTCTGCGAAACCGTTAGTAAGGAATATCCCAACTCGATTTTCTTCACCAGCAAACTGGTCTTCGAACACGACAATTGGTTCACGCGCCTGCTACACAATCAGGCGGCGTTGGCGATTCAGCGGCGCCTGCATTTCGAGAGTCTGCAGATGGTGATTTTGCCGATGAAAGTCTGATTTTTCTGCACGACCTGCGTGAGCATGTCCTGCACATGGTCAAGCTTGCTCTTGCCGTCCCGGTCAGGATCGTAGATGCGGTAATCGACCACTCAGTACTGGCCCGTCTCGGGATTGACGTACACGCAGTTGACCAGGCCGATGCCCTTGATTAGGCCATGCGCATTGCCGGAAAACTGCAGCCGCACCAGTTCGATCTGGGGCGAGAAGTTCTTGCCCAGCACCGTATCGTCGAAGATGACGTAGCCATAAGGAGAAGCTTGAATCTGCGCGCGTGCATGTTCCCACAGCAGCCGTGATGTCAGCCGGTCTCTCCGCAAGTAACCATTGATCGCGTCGTGGCTCATCTGGCTTTGTTTATGATCCGCGTAGTTCGTGATCGTATAGTTGATCTGGCTCACCAGCAGGTATTGGTAGTAATCCAGCCGCGTCGGGCGTTTCGTTTTCATGCTCGGCAATTTACAGATTTTTCACCCGCTTTGGGTTTACGTCATTCTCGAAGACTTCAACTTTTTGCGTAAGTCCTAATTATTTAATCGCCTTTTCTGACGCAGGGGCCACGAGACGTTATAGAAAGCAGTGAAGATGACGATGTATCGATACTTTTGGATTAAAAATCTGAAATGACGGGTTGCAAGTTTCGTTGTATCCTTCGCATAAAAAGTCTATAAGAATACAAGTGGAGCTTCCATGACAGAAGACCAGATGAAGGAGGCGATTTCACGGGAATTTCTGCGCATACTTGCTCATGGTCATGGCTTCAAGGTTGATGAACCAGCCTTAGACCACGGTGTCGACATGATCGTGTATCCGGTTAGAAAACGTATTGAGCCTTCAGGGAAAGCCCGTTTCCTTGATTCGCCATACAAACTGGAATTTCAACTCAAGTCCACTACCCCCACTGGCATTGTAGATGCTGGTGACGACATTAAATATGACCTTGATGTAAAGAATTACAACGATCTCATTTGCCGCAAGGATGACCTGCTTCCTCTTCATCTCGTAGTGGTAGTTCTAGATTCTTGTCCGCCCGCATGTTTGAACCTTGATGAAAGAAGACTTTGGTTAGCTGGGCAGGCATACTGGTACCTGCCTCCTGACGATGCGGAGGAAAGTGAGAATGAGCGGCAGATTCGCATTACGATACCGAAGGCGAATCGCCTACAAATCGGGTTCGTGCGCGACCGATTTGAGCAACTGGGGATCGATCTATGAAGGCAACTCCATCAGACTTAGTCCAGTTGGCTGAACAGCTTCGCGAATTTCTGCTGGAGACTGGTTGGATTGAGGGCCGACGTGCGAGGGGGGTGACATTTTTTCATGCTCCGACGAGCCTTGGAATCGAAGGAAACTATTCCGTTGCAATTCCTGACGATGCATCGAAGCAGGGCGGCGGCAGCCTTTTGTATGGAACTGCCAACTCTCTTGTCGAACTTTATGGGTATGGTAGCTTAGGTGATCTGCTGAACCAAGCTGCATCATTAATCGATCGTTCACAACCGACACGCATTACTACCCGTTTCATCGATGGAACAACGCGGAGAGGCGCAATGCCTCTTTCGTCATTGGCAACATACGTGGCTAACATGGAAGCTGGCCTCTATCGCAGTGCACGGTTCAAACTTGGTGTAGAGACGAAGGAGACCAAGCTGGTTGCTCAGCGTTTTGCCAAAGAGTGTCTATTTCTGCAAACGGAGATAGGCAGTTTTATTGCGAACGTTGAAGTGCCACATGCTGTATTAAGGCAAGCTGATTTGTTTGGTGAATCGGCGCTGGTGTCGACGGAAGTTTGTTCTTCTCTCTTCTCGGCAATTCAATTCATCAACGAAAAAATTTTGGCAACAGATGATTCGTTTGAATCTGGTGAAACTCTTGAAAGCGCGATTTCTCTGTTTGATGTTGAATTGCTTGAAACCTTAACCAAAGTGGTAGTTGGACCGGAGATGGAGATTGTTGAGTTTTCGCTTCAGGTCGGGACGCAGATACGGACGTCAACTACAGGCGTGCTTTCGGAGGACAAGAAAGAGCGGCTCAGTGATTTCGTCAATTTTATTAAAGATCAACTCCGAGGTGAAAACGATCTGGACGTTTCAGGTGCAATTGTGGAGCTTCGTTCACGTGACCCGGAAGGAAGCAGAAATTACATCCGGGTTGTGTCGACATATCATGGCGATAGGACCTACATCTCTGCGACTTTGACCAATGAGCAGTATCAACGTGCAGTCGACGCGCATCGGAATAAGCGGCAAGTTCGGCTAAAGGGAAATGGAGCGCGGCTGAAGACTCAAATCCGGCTTACTGAAGTGACGGAATTCATCATCAATTAATCGGAGAGTACAGTTACCTCCTTCGCTCTCATACTGGCCTGCCCGGGCTTTGGATTCCATGTGGTTCCTCTGCGTGACGCAAGACTGTTGCTCATCTATAACGAACTGGATGCGCGGTACTGTTTAGAGCATGGTTACTTATGGAAATGGAGCCATAGGCAGAGCCATCTTTAGCAAAAGTGGATGGAAGCTCCAGTATTTATGCGGATTTGAGACATTGTTGGTGATTCTGCCGACGAAAGTGTAGACGAGGCCCCTCAATCCAGGCGTCTTACGTCGCGCTGAACAATCCGCAGATACCAAAGCAAGCCTGCGGCAACGAGTGCCAGACTTGCGCTGTTGCCCATCCAGAATCCCGCTGCACCATGCAGCGGTTGCGGGCTGATGCCGAACGGATCCAGACCGAGCAGGTAACCACCGCCAAGTCCAATACCCCAGAGGGCAATCGCATAGATCAGCGTGGGAACCACGGCAACCTTGTATGCGCGTAAAACAAATGCGGTCGTCACCTGAACCGAGTCGAACAGTTGGTAAAACGCGATGAACACAAACAGTGACAATGCACTTGCCATGATCGTCTCGTTGGGTGTGTAAGCGCGGACGATCAGATCGCGCGTAAGCCAGACAATGCAGCCAATGGTCACCGATAGGATAGCAGCCAGGCGGATGCCGTCGAAACCGACGCGTCGTGCGACATCAAATTCGCGTGCGCCGATTGACTGTGCTACAAGGGTGCCGGTGGCATTCGCGATGGCCAGGGGCAACATGTAAAGCACGGTGGCGAAATTGGCGGTGATCTGATGCCCTGCGACAGCGGTATCGCCGAGACGGGCAATGAAGAGTGCCATGAAAGTGAACGCCGTGACCTCAATCAGGTAGCTTAGCCCCATCGGGATGCCGAGCTTGAGCAGATCGCGTTGGGCAGACCATTTCGGCTTGACGAAGCCGCTGCCGAAAATGTGGAACTTTCGGTATGACGGGCCAGTGCACAAAATGATGCCGCCGATGAGGAAGCTGAACCAGACGGTGAGTGCCGTAGCAGCAGCGCAACCGGGGCCACCCATGGCGCCCATGCCGAACCCGCCAAAAATGAACAAGGCATTAAGTGGTACCTTTAGCACCAGCGCGGCAACTTGCAGCAACATCACCATCTTTGGTCGTCCGATGGCGGTATTCAAGGATGCATAGAGCCGAAAGCCCATGGTGGCGGGCAAGGCTAACGCAAGAATGCGCAGGTATTGCGTTGCTTTCTGGTTGAGCTCGGGCGAGGCATGGGCAAGTGAGAGTAATGGCTGTGGGAATAGCAGCACCGTGAAGCCAGCAAACGTGAGGAACAAGGCCAGCCAGGCGCCTTGCTTGAATTCACTTCCAATCGCGTCGAAGCGTTGCGCCCCGTACAACTGTCCGATGACAGGGGAAATCGCAGCAAGTACCCCGTTCAGTCCGACAAAGACACTGATGTAGATGGAGGCCCCCAGCGCTAGTGCCGCCAAGTCGGTGGCGGAAAAGCGCGACGTCATTGCGGTATCGATCACGCCGTTGGCAATGACCGCCAGTTGCCCGATCAGGATAGGCCATGCCAGCGTAGCAATCCGGAGGGTGTGATTGTTTGATTCTGGGGGCGTCAATTTACACGTTCATAGAGACGGAAGCGTTCATTACGGTCAGACGGTCGTCGTCCTTCCCACAGCAGTCGCCACTGCTCGCCGGAACGCTGGAGGACTTTTGCCTCCTCCTTGATGCGTTTGTTGTCTTGCAACAGGAAATAGGAACAATGGCCATCATCGAACCGGGCAAATGGCACGCCACCAAAGTAGGCAAAAGAGGCGCGCTGCGCAGGGCCGACGTTCGTGTCGACGCAATAGTCACCCTTTGGTAGTTTTTGTGCGATTTGCTTCGCTACACCCGCATAGCTTTTGCCGTAATTGATCCATGGCAACCATAGTGTGACCAGGAGCAGCCAGCACAGAATCACGCCACCGGAGGAAAGGACAACGGCTCGCCATAATACCGTTGGACGGCGCGAGACTCGCCAGTGCACTAGAACAAACCAGCCTAAGGTCGCGAGCACGGCTACCAGGAAGGCAATCAAGTTGAACTCTGGCTTGAATCCAGGCGCGAGCTTGAATGCGTTTTTGGCAATTTGTACTGGCCAGCCGGTTTGCTTGGCGATCCAGCCGATCCAGATGAATGCCGCGCAGGTGGTCAGTGTCATTACCGAGAACCAATCCACTGCATTAATCGCTCCACGTTTCATGGTGGGCAGACCGAATGCCGCAAGAAGGGCAAGTGGGGGCAGCAGTGGTAACAGGACGCCTTCGTCCGGGCGGGTGCTGAAGAGGGCGAGAAGCGCACAAGTGATGAAGAAGGTTAGTGGCAGCGTAATATGTGGCGCTTGGTATTGCCGGCGCCATGCATAGACGGCCCATCCCGCGAAAGGCCAGGCGGGCCAGGCGGACCACATACCATTCTTCACGAAGAAACGCAGGGCATTCCAGGAGGGGAGACTAAGCTGGCGGTAGTTCCACAGCATCCATGCATCGTAGGGAGAGCTGTTAAACGGACGCACGATGCTGCTGGCAATGGGCCATGTGCTGCCGACGGCAAGCGCAATGGGCAGGGAAACAAAGGTCAGTCGCCAAATCAGCGAGCGTTCCTTGAACGAGGCAAGCACCAGCAATCCGAACCACAGGGCGAGAGGAACCACCCAGCCGCGGGTCAGGACTAGCAATCCGAAGGCAAGGCCTAGCATTGCAGCTGCTGCAACGGAGCGCGTATCGAATAGGCGTGCCGCACCGTACAGACTGAGAGCGACCATGGACACCTGTAGTGCTTCTGTGCTGGTACTGTGGCTGTGAAGGAGTAGGCCAAGAGACCCAAGATAGATTAGCAGTGCGCCATCGGCGAGAGTCCTGCCGTAGTCGTTAGGTTCGGGTTGGCCACCAAAGGCAAGTCGCAGCGGTTGGGCTTCTGGACGCCGGCCAAGCAGGTAGGCGGCGTGCCAGACGGCGAGCGATCCCAACAGGAAAAAACCTACCGTTGCCACCCGAGCAGCAAGTGTGTCGCCCAGCAGCCAGCCGAACAGCTTGATGCAGATGGCGCCGATCCAGAAGGCGAGCGGGCCCTTGTCCGCGGCCGGCAGTCCGACGATGTTCGGCCAGAGCCAATCTTCCAGTCCACCATGTGCCATGGTCCACATGACACCAAAGCTTGCGGCATCCTCAGTTTTCCATGGATCGCGCCCGAACAGGCCGGGCAGGATGTACAGCAAGCAAAGAGCAAACAAACCCCAGCGAGGAAGCGCGTTCGTGGCGGCTGCAGGTAGGCGGACTGGCTTCATGGAGGGTAGGAAATGGGATTTTTAGTGCGTTTGAGCAATGTTGCCGGCAACTGAGGACAGCTCGTTGTACATTGGGTCAGACGCTTTTATTGAGTTCGGCGATATTGTGCCGTAAAAGTCATAGACGTACTGCTTATGGAAACAAAAAAGGCAGCCGTAGCTGCCTTTTTGGAACGAGCGACTGGATCAGCCTGCCGCTTGCGTCTTGGAGCCGCGATTGCCGAACTTCTGGCGGAATTTTTCCACGCGACCGGCAGTGTCGACGATCTTGTGCTTGCCGGTGTAGAACGGGTGGGATTCAGCGGAAACTTCCAGTTTCACCAGCGGATATTCCTTGCCGTCCAGGGTGATGGTCTCTTTGCTCTGGATGGTGGAACGGGTGATGAATTTGAAATCGTTGGACATGTCCTGGAACACGACTTCGCGATAATTCGGGTGAATGCCTTCTTTCATGTTTGCCTCTGGTAGTTTTGGTAGCCAATCAGCACTTCGTCGGTCGCACAGCTTCTTGACCCGATTGCCGGTCACTTGCCTGGGTGAAAACCCGTGATTATACAATAAAAGTAAAGTGAGATTCTTGCCGCGACAACGAATGGTTGTATAAAAAACAAGGGGCGTATGCATGCATACGCCCCTTCATCAACCATTTATCACTTTTTGATCAGCTGCCACCACGCCGCATCATTTCAAAGAACTCGGCGTTGTTCTTGGTTGACTTCATCTTGTCAAGAATAAACTCCATCGCCTCGATTTCGTCCATGCCGTACAGCAGCTTGCGCAGAATCCAGATCTTTTGCAGCTGATCTGGTTTGATCAGAAGTTCTTCACGGCGGGTGCCGGACTTGTTGAGGTTGATTGCCGGGTAGACGCGTTTCTCAGCAAGGCGGCGCTCAAGGTGAACTTCCATGTTGCCGGTACCTTTGAATTCCTCGTAGATCACATCATCCATACGGCTGCCGGTTTCGATCAGGGCAGTGGCGATGATGGTAAGCGAGCCGCCTTCCTCGACGTTACGGGCAGCACCGAAGAAACGCTTCGGACGTTGTAACGCGTTGGCATCCACACCACCGGTCAGCACCTTGCCGGAAGCCGGGATCACGGTATTGTATGCACGCGCAAGCCGGGTGATCGAGTCGAGCAGAATAACCACGTCACGTTTCATTTCGACGAGGCGCTTGGCCTTTTCAAGCACCATTTCGGCGACTTGGACATGGCGCGTGGCTGGTTCGTCGAAGGTCGAGGCAACGACTTCGCCGCGCACCGAGCGCTGCATTTCGGTCACTTCCTCCGGACGTTCGTCGATCAACAGAACGATCAGCACGGTATCGGGATGATTCGTCGTGATGGCATGCGCAATGTGTTGCAGCATCACGGATTTTCCGGACTTCGGCGACGCTACCAGGAGACCGCGCTGACCGCGGCCGATGGGGGCGATCATGTCGATGATACGGCCAGTGATGTTTTCCTCCCCGCGCATTTCACGTTCAAGGGTCATGACCTTGTTCGGATGCAGCGGTGTCAGGTTTTCAAACAGAATGCGGTGCTTGGAGGCTTCCGGCGGTTCGCCGTTGACCTTGTCCACCTTCACCAATGCAAAGTAGCGCTCGCCGTCCTTGGGGGTACGGACTTCCCCTTCGATGGAGTCGCCGGTATGCAGATTAAAACGGCGGATTTGTGAGGGCGAGATGTAAATGTCGTCGGTGGACGCCATGTAGCTAGCGTCGGGCGAGCGCAGGAAGCCAAAGCCATCAGGCAGGACTTCGAGTGCGCCGTCGCCAAAAATCTGTTCGCCGGATTTCGCGCGCTTTTTCAAAATTGCAAACATCAGCTCCTGTTTGCGCATACGAGCGGCGTTATCGATTTCGAGTCCGATGGCCATGTCCAAAAGAGCTGAGACGTGGAGCGCCTTGAGTTCAGATAAATGCATAGTGGTGTCCCGGGATGGGAAATTAAAGGTGGGGGAGGGAACTACGAGGATGATTAAACTTGAAAGCGGCGGTACGAATGTGCCGCCGCGTTGACATTAGTAATTAAATGTTGCTTTCAATGAATGCAGTGAGCTGACCTTTTGCCATTGCGCCTACTTTTTGCGCTGCTGGCACGCCGTTCTTGAACAGAATCAGCGTCGGAATGCCGCGGATGCTGAACTTGGCGGGAACCGCCTGGTTGGCATCGACGTCCATCTTCGCGATCTGTAGCTTGCCGTCATACTCCTTGGCGACTTCTTCCAGGATCGGGGCGATCATTTTGCAAGGTCCGCACCATTCTGCCCAGAAATCGACCAGAACCGGCTTGTCAGATTTTAGAACATCTGACTCGAAAGATGCATCGGTGATGTGTTTGATGTTTTCGCTCATGTTTTCCTCGATAAGAGGTGTCAAAGGTGTAGAAATTATGCGCCTGCTATCTTGCTCAATTCTCATGGACAACCTGTCCAGGATTGCAGTATGCAAGTGGAGACGTCGAGCGCGAATTCAAGACCGTTGAAGGGTGCTGCAAGACGTGGTGCGGCGGGGTGTTGGTAAATCATAACCGATTTTCGTGAAATGTGTAGCACACTCCCTCGAAATTTTGACGAGCTCGCATAAAATGCCTGGTTATCCAGCCCTTGGCGTTACGCTATATAGTGAGTTATACGCTGCTTACGCCCTCTTGATTACCCATGCTGCATAGCCCCCTGCTGATTACGCCGTCCGCCGCCTTCTGGCATGAAGTTGCATGCGCCTTGCTTGAAGAGGGGCCACTGCTGGATGCTGATCCGCAGTTATGTGATTTCTCTGGCGTACGAGTGTTGGTCCCAAGCTTTATTCATGCACAACATCTTAAGAGCGCACTGGTCGGCCGGTTGCGCCGGCCATTTATTCCGCCACGGATTTCGACACTGTCCACGTGGATAGCAATGCTGCCGCCGGAGGCTGCTGACACAGCGGTCGTTTCGCATAGCGAACGCATGATGTCATTGTATGCAGAGCTGCGCCAGCATGCATGGCTGAAAAAACTGTTTTCCGCCCGGCGCAATACTGATCTATTGCCACTGGCGCAAATGCTGCTCACGCTGTTCGATGAGTTGACCGAGGCCTTGCTGCCTTCCATGCAATTGGCACCCGAGGCCGCAGAGGAACGTTGGCAAGCAGCGTTGGAACAGTTACCCCTGCCAGCGCGCAATATCTTGTCGGACGAGGCGCAACTGGTCTGGTCGTTATGGAAAAGCCAGCTTGGTAGTAATGATCCGATGGCTGCCTGCTATGCGCGCATGCTGCGTTTGGCAGAACAGGCAGATGCACCGTTGATATGGATCAGCTCAGGTACGCCGGAGCCTTTGCATCACGCCTTCTTGCAGGCATACAGCGACCGCCAGCCGGTATTTCGTATTGCACTCGATTGGCATGCCTCTGCGGTTGGGGGCGTGTATGCATCCGCATGGACAGAAATACTGGAAGAAGAGGGGCGCGATTCTTTCTTCGCCAATGCCCCAGTTGAAATTGACCAGCCGCAAGGTTTGTCCTTATGTGCTACCGGCAGCCTGGAGGAGGAAGCGCAACGTGGCGCGCAGACGGTGATCAACTGGCTCCGCGCAGGCAAGGAGCATGTCGCCATCATTGCGCAGGATCGGGTAGTGGCACGACGGATTCGTGCATTACTGGAGCGTGCCCAAATATTTGTCACCGATGAAACAGGGTGGAAGCTGTCCACTACCCGGACGGCGGCGGCGATTGCCGCTTTGCTTGATGTGATTGGCACGCATGGAGAAACGGTTGCGCTGCTGGATTTGTTGAAGTCGCCATTCCTCTGCGCCCATGTTTCTGATAAGGCGGCGCGCGTCATGGAGATAGAACATGCGCTGCGACGTGGCAATGTTTTGGGAGGATGGGATGCTGCACTCGCTGTCCTCGGCGACGCACCGCTTGCGCGCGATCTACTGAAGCAGATTGCCGGCCAAGCTGCCCTGTTCTCCGGTCGCAAGAGTTTGAAGGAATGGGGGGCGGTCACGAGTGCGGCGCTGGAGGCGCTTGGTATGCGTGACGCGCTGGCCAATGACGCAGCAGGTGCGCAGGTAATTGCCTTATTCGACATGCTGGTGCAAGACTGTGATGGTATGTCCCATGCGTTCTCGTTTGCAGAGTGGCGCGCGTTTCTGAGTTTGCAGTTGGAGTCCACACCGTTCATCCCAGCTGAATCAGACCGGCGCGTGGTGATGCTGCAATTGGCCGGCGCGCAGTTGCGAAGCTTCGACGCTGTGCTGATGGTCGGTGCGGACGCCGATCATCTGCCGTCACAAGCGACCGAGACATTGTTCTTTGCCAACGCCGTGCGACGCGAACTTGGACTGGCCACACGGGAAATGCGGCAGCGTATGCAACTGCGCGACTTTACCGAGCTGCTTATTGCCAATCCAGAGGTTGTGCTTTCCTGGCAGTCTCACAGGAATGGTGAGCCGAATCCGGTCAGTACCTGGATCGAACGACTGCAATTGACGCTGAAACGTGCCGGTGCATCGACGATTCCTGCACATCGCATTGAGATTGAAGCACAGCAATTGAGGTGTCAGCCGCCGGTCATGCCGGCGCCGTCCGCGCCTGCATTGTTGCCGAGTCGGCTTTCCGCGAGTGGCTATAACAGCCTGGTCGCCTGTCCTTACCAGTTCTTTGTGACACGCATGCTGGGCCTAGATGTCTTGGATGATCTGTCCGATATGCCGGAGAAGCGTGATTACGGCGATTGGCTGCATCAGATCTTGCGGACTTACCATGAAACCATTCGCGATAGTAAAGTCTTTATGGCGGACCGGGAAAGCCTACTACGTGAGATATCGGAACAAGTATTCGGGCAGGCATTAGCGCAAAGCGCTGCTGCCCTTGGCTACTATGCGCGCTGGCAGAAAGCGATTCCTGCCTACCTTGAATGGGCTAATGAACGCGAAAATCAGGGATGGAAATTCGCATTCGGCGAAAGGCGGTTTGACAAGATCATCAGTTGGTCTGGCGGACAGATCACGTTGCACGGTTATATCGACCGTATCGACGAAAATGAAAATGGTGAGCGAGCAGTCCTGGATTACAAGACCAGGCCGTTGCAGTCGCTGCGCGACAATCTCAAACACGCCGAAGACCATCAGCTTGCTTTCTACGGCATGCTGTCCGACTTGCCGGTAACAGCTGGACATTATGTCGCTCTTGAAATCACCCAAGGCAAGGCTGGCGACGTGGAGGCGAAGAATTATGCTGACTGGCAGGCGCTGCTAGAGGCGCAGATCGTAACGAACATACAGGCGATTGCGAACGGGGCGGCACTGCCGGCCACCGGTATCGAGCGGATTTGCGTGTACTGCGAAGTACGGGGATTGTGCCGTAAGGGGGCATGGTGATGACGGTAAAGACAATGTCCCCACGCGCCTATGAAGTCAATGGCGTGGCTGCTGATGCGATGCAGTTCACGCGTCTCGCTTGCGATCCCGTCCGTTCAGTGGTGGTGGAAGCCTGCGCCGGCAGCGGCAAAACCTGGCTGTTGGTGGCACGTATGCTGCGCCTTCTGTTGGCGGGGACAGAACCGTCAGAATTGTTGGCAATTACCTTCACCCGCAAGGCAGCGCAGGAGATGCGCGAGCGCCTGCTGCATTTGTTGCAAGACTTGGCGCTGCAGCCGGAAGCCACAGTGCGCACGCTGCTGCTTGAACGTGGCATCGAGGAACAGGAACTGCCACGCATCTTACCGGTGGCGCGCAAACTGTACGAGCGGGTATTGTCGAGTCCGCAAGCACTGTCCATTGACACCTTCCACAGTTGGTTTGCACGGCTGGTGCAAATCGCGCCGCTATCCTCCGGTGTGCCGCATGGCTACATGCTAACGGAAGCGACTGGCGAATTAATGATGGATGCGTACAGCCGCTTCATGCAGTCGCTCAATGACGAAGACCAGAGTGAGATCAAGCAGGCATTGGCGTGCTTGTATGACATGGTGGGCGACTGGAACGCCAGGCGGTTGCTCGATGCATTTATCAGTAAACGGGCGGAGTGGTGGGCCATTACACAAAACGGAAGCGATGCGCCGCTAATGTGTTTGCACGAATTATGTGGTGAGGACGGGATGGTCGATGCCCGGCTCACCTTATGGGACGACGGCCCTCTGCAAACACGCATAAAGACGGTAGCTTGGCTGCTGGGGAGGGGGACCGCCGTCAATCAAAAACGTGCGACAGCAATCGAAATTGCGCTGAGTGGTGGCGCAAGTCTGGAGAATTTTGACGCCCTCTGCAACGCGTTTTTCAACGATGTTGGTGAAGCACGCAAGAATCAAAAAACGAAGGATCTCACCAAGGCGATTGAACAACATTTTGGTGGTAGCAGTGTCAACGCCTTCGATGACGAGTTCAATGCAATCGGAGATGAGCTGAAGCAACTCCGCAAGCGCAGTTACGAACGTCACGTTCTGATGTTGAATGAGGCGCTATTTGCTGTCGGCCCAGCCTTATTGGATCAATATCAGGCCGTGAAAGCGGAGCAACGCGTATTTGATTTTAGCGATCTCGAATGGCACGCGTACCGTTTGCTCACCGATGTTGAGCATGCCGCCTATTTGCAAAGCCGCCTTGATGCGCGCTACCGGCACATTTTGCTCGACGAATTTCAAGACACCAACCCGCTGCAGTGGAGCATCGTGCGTGCTTGGCTCGACGCGTATGGCGACGATGCACAAAAACCCAGTGTGTTCGTGGTCGGCGATCCGAAGCAATCCATTTACCGTTTCCGGCGTGCCGAGCCACGCGTGTTCACCGCCGCACGTGACATGCTGGCGGCACTGGGGGCTGATGTACTGCGCACGAACCAGACGCGCCGTAATGCTGCGGCAGTGGTCGAAGTCCTCAATGCCAGTTTTTTACCGAATCCGATTTTCGCCGCGCAAACCACCCTTTCCTCGCACGGAGGTTCGGTTTGGCGTTTGCCTCTGATCCCGTCCAAAGAAAAAGAACAGGCCGCCGTAACAGCATTCACGCTACGCGATCCCCTGACCACTTCTCGCGAAGAGGAGGAAGATGCACGCCGCCTTGAAGAAGGGAGAGCTGTCGCGCGCGCAATCTCGATGGCCATGCGCGAGCTTGCGGCCAAACGCAAGCAAGAGGTGAAATGGTCGGACGTGATGATACTGGTGAAGAAGCGGACTTACCTCACTGCGTACGAAAGTGCATTGCGGGAGGCTGGCATCCCCTTTGTGTCTGACAAGCGCGGCGGTTTGCTGGAATCATTGGAAGTGGCTGACCTGATTGCGTTGCTGAGTTTTCTCATTACGCCTGGTGATAATCGCGCGCTGGCGCATGTTCTGAAGTCTCCCATATTTGATGCATCCGACGAGGACTTGGTCGCGCTGGCGCAGCGTACCGAGGATGGCTGGTGGCAGCGAGCACAAAGTGCGGTATCCGATGGTGCATCTCCTGAGATGCGGCGCGCAGTCGATCTGGTGCAGCGCTGGCGGGAAGCGGCGCCGCATGTGCCAGTGCACGACCTGCTCGATGTGATCCTGCATCAGGGGCAATTGGTCGCGCGGTATGCACAAGCGGCGCAACCGGTCGTGCGGGCACAGGTGGTTGGCAACATTGAGGCATTTACCGAATTGGCGCTAAACTTGGACGCTGGCCGTTATCCTAGCCTGCCAAAATTCATCGACGCATTGCAGCTATTGAAGAAGGGGGCGGAGTCTGATGCGCCGGATGAGGCGACAGTCGACGCTGCCGTGGACGCGGTGCGCATTCTGACGATTCACGGCGCAAAGGGACTGGAAGCCTCGATTGTGGTTTTGGTCGACGCAAACCATAGCGAACCGGCGCGTGATGATGGTGGCATCTTGTGCGACTGGCCGCAGGACGCCGATGCGCCCACGCATTTTTCATGCTTTGGACGCAAGCAGGAGCGAGGCGCAGCACGCGATCCCCTCTTTGCCGCCGAAGAACAGTTCAAACAGCAGGAAGACTGGAACCTGCTGTATGTCGCCGTCACCCGTGCGAAAGAGATGTTGATCGTCAGTGGTGTCGCTGGTGCGCGCAGCGCCCTGGAAGACGGAACGGTGGAAGGGAGCTGGTATCACCGCTTGCAGACGGTGCCGGAAACTCGCATTGTTGACGATGCTGCTTGCCAGCTTGACTTGTTCGGGCATGTTGGTGACAGCGCGTTCAGTATGCCCATCTTCAATCCACAACCGCTGCCGGCCATGCAAACCGGCGCTGTCGCTGCACTGCATACGCTAGCAATCGATGAAGGTATCGCCTTGCATACGCTGTTGGAAAGGTTAACGCAGCGACCGCAATGGCCGATTGCTATACCGGACGCAAATCAACTGGCACGTTGGCTGAGATGCCCGCTGGCCATTGCGTCCATCATTTGCGAGCGTGCCATGGTGATTTTATCGCGGCCCGAACTCGAACGATTTTTCAATCCGCAATATTTTTGTTTTGCCCGCAACGAAATGGAAGTAGCTATTGGAAATGAAGTATTGCGTTTTGACCGTACGGTTGTTTGCCAAGATGAGGTATGGATTCTTGATTACAAACGCGATTTGCTCGACAGCGAGCGTGCGGCATATCGACAACAGTTAGCACGTTATCGTTTTGCGGCGCAGCAGGTATTTGGAGGAAAGGTATTGCGGACTGCGCTGATTACTGCTGACGGTCGGTTGTGGGAAATGGATTGAATTGGACTAAACGCGATCTGATCTGGCAGCGGTGCACCATACCCACCAGTTAGGGGGGACATGATGGTAGGTGTTGTGACGATTGCCTCAAGGTTGTCCAAGCATATATACCGAGTCCTTGAATTTCACGATGGCGGTAGGGTCTTCCGTGGAAAAGCCTCAGAATAGAAAGAGACGTCCTATTGCACTTGCACCACCAGCATTGCAAATATGCCCATAGGACTCACTAATGGTGGAGCGGAGGAGGATCGAACTCCCGACCTTCGCATTGCGAACGCGACGCTCTCCCAGCTGAGCTACCGCCCC
>CBHCMF010000022.1:0-30038 GCA_965974465.1 uncultured Noviherbaspirillum sp. | reverse complement strand
TCCCAACCGATAAGGTTGGCGAGCAGTAAAAACGCGAATAGTCAATCGGGCGAGCTCTCGATTGACTATTCGACGTACGGGTGTGCGCCTCCTATCCTCTCGCCAGTAGAATGAAACTCACTGCGTTTGCTTGTATGTGAGCTTCATTCTGTGACCGTTCCCCTCCGAAAAATTATCCATTGCGATTGCGATTGCTTCTATGCCGCGGTCGAAATGCGCGATGACCCCTCGCTGCGCGGGAAGCCGCTGGCAGTAGGCGGGCGGCCGGATCAGCGCGGTGTGGTTGCTACGTGTAATTACGAAGCGCGCAAATTCGGTGTGCGCTCGGCCATGCCAATGGCACAAGCCCTGCAGCGCTGCCCTGATCTGATTGTGATACCGCCCGCGATGGAGAAGTATCGCGCCGCATCGAAACAGATTCTTGCGATCTACCGCGATTACACCGACCTGGTCGAACCCCTGTCACTAGATGAAGCTTATCTCGACGTCTCCGACTCCCCACATTTTCAGAACAGCGCAACGCTAATTGCCCAGGATATTCGTAAGCGCATCGCCGAAACAGTGGGTGTCACCGCATCGGCCGGTGTCGCACCAAATAAGTTCCTTGCCAAAATCGCCAGCGATTGGAACAAGCCAAACGGTCAGTTTGTGATCCGTCCACATGAGGTCGACGAGTTCGTCGCAGCGCTACCGGTCGACAAGCTGTTCGGTGTTGGCAAGGTCACCGCGATGAAGCTCAAGAAGCTCGGAGCCTTTACTTGCGCCGATCTGCGTCAATGGTCGATCCCCCACCTGCGCCATCACTTTGGCAAGTTCGGCACCAGCCTATATAGCTTATGCCGGGGTGTTGACAAACGACAGGTCAGTTCGAGCCGGGAACGAAAATCAGTCAGTGTAGAAGAAACTTATGTCATCGATCTGCCCGATCTCGATACCTGCCTACGCGAATTACAGCCACTGATTGCGCTACTGCAGAAGCGCGTGCAACGTGCTAAGGCTGAGCGCCATATTCGCAAGTTGTACGTCAAGATCCGTTTCCACGATTTTCGTCGTACCACAGCCGAATGCGTGAGCAGCACACTTGATGCGGCACTTTGCCGCAAGTTGCTCGAAACCGGGTATCGGCGTGGTGGCCGGCCAGTACGGCTGCTTGGCGTCGGCGTACGGCTGGAGGAGGAAGATGGCTTTAACCAGCTTGGCTTGTTTGGTGAGGAAACAACGGCCATCTTTTCATGACCCAATTGGTCCAGGTCCGCGAGTAAAATGGCGCCTCTTAATTCTTTCAGGCGCGCATCATGTGGTTCAAGAATCTTCAGATCTATCGTCTCACCGCTCCATGGACCATGACGTCCGAACAACTGGAAGCCGCACTCGCACCGCAGGCATTCTTGCCAGGCACCAGTCTCGACATGCAGACCCAAGGGTGGGTATCACCTCGCGGCAATGGCATGCTCGTGCACACGGTAAATCGCCAGATGCTGCTACAGCTTTGCACCGAAAAGAAATTGCTGCCATCCACCGTCATCAATCAGGTAACCAAGGCACGTGCAGCCGAACTCGAAGAGCAGCAGGGTTTCAAGCCGGGACGCAAACAAATGAAGGAGCTCAAGGAGCAGGTCACCGACGAACTGCTACCCCGTGCCTTCAGTATCCAACGCAGCACGCATGTGTGGATTGACCCGGTCAACGGCTGGTTGGTGATCGATGCAGCTGGCGCTGCCAAGGCGGATGAAGTATTCAAGCTGTTGCTCAAATCGCTGGAGACACTGCCGTTTGCTACTCTGCGGACCGAACGTTCGCCGTTGTCAGCGATGACGGACTGGCTTGCTGCCGATGAAGCGCCGAGCGGCTTTACCGTCGATCAGGACACCGAGTTGCGCTCGACCGGTGAAGGTAAGGCGACAGTACGTTACGTGCGCCACACGCTGGAAGCTGACGATGTGCGCCGCCACATCGCCGCCGGTAAGCAATGCACGCGTCTGGCATTGACCTGGGCCGACCGTGTGTCCTTTGTTCTGACGGAATCACTGGCGATCAAGCGCGTCGCTGCACTGGACGTACTGAAGGAAAAAAACGAGTCGTCCCCGCAGAATGACGACGAGCGTTTCGATACCGATTTTGCCTTGATGACGGGCGAGCTGGCCAAAATGATTGGCGATCTGGTAGAAGCGCTGGGCGGAGAGGAGCAGCAAAAGAAGGCTGCCTGATTGACGCTCTACCCACGTAAGGCAACTCCCTTCCTGGTGGAGGTGCTAAATAGGATGACGGATTGTGTTTTGTGTTGTATATTTTGCAACCGCAAAAGCGGTTCTCCACGTCTGATATAGGGATCAACGCGAGGATCGCTTTCATTACTTGGAAGTTTGTCATGTCATCCGAAACCGTAGAAGATCGTCGTCCGATACAAGCAAGAGAGACCCCCTGGGCTCGTCGTTTGGCCCGCATACTGGCCCATGCAGGACTCACACCAAACCAGATTTCAGTGGCCAGTGTCTTATTTGCCTTGCTAGGCACGATTGCTATGGTCAAGGGCGGCATCATCGGATATATCGCTGCTGCTATCTGTATTCAGTTGCGGCTGCTGTGCAATCTTTTCGATGGCATGGTTGCAGTCGAGCACAATAAACAAACGCCGTTGGGCGGGATTTTCAACGAATTTCCAGACCGCGTCGCCGATTCACTATTGATCGTAGGGGCAGGCTATGCCGCTGGTTATCCTAGTCTTGGCTGGGCCGGCGCGCTGTTCGCCGCCTTAACTGCCTATGTGCGCGTATTTGGCGCCTCCTGCGGACTAGGCCATGATTTCCGCGGCCCCATGGCCAAGCAGCACCGTATGGCGGTACTGACCGTGGCACTTGTGCTGCAGGCGATATGGCCAGCTTTTCCCATCTTGTTGATTGCCTTGGCTATCATCGCCGTGGGCGCCGTACTGACTTGCGGAACAAGAACCTATGCGATGGCAAAGGGGTTGATCGGGAAGGGGGCGCAATGAGCATGAGGACCTGGATTCGCCGTCGGGAGAGAGATCTGCTGTTGGGCATCGTACGTTTGGCCATCGGTGGCAAGGCGACCTTCCGTGAAATACCAGAAGGGCAATGTGTCTATTTTTCTAACCACAGCAGTCATCTCGATACCTTGTTGCTCATGGCCGCACTTCCGATTCCTCTGCGGGATCGAGTACGCCCTGTCGCAGGTCTTGACTACTGGGGCGCTACCCCCTTACGCCGCTATATTGCTACCAAGGTGCTGAATGCAGTACTGATCGATCGCGCAAGTGGCGGTCCGGCAGCGTTGATCCCCCTGGAAAAAGCATTGGACGAAGGGAGCTCCCTGATCGTCTTCCCCGAAGGAACACGGCAACCAAACAAATTACCGGGCGCTTTCAAATCAGGATTGTTCCATCTCACACAAGGCCGTCCTCGTCTCGCACTGGTTCCCGCCTATCTGGAAAACCTGAATCGTGCCATGCCAAAGGGCGCGCCGTTTCCCTTGCCTTTGCTATGCCGTGTGCATTTCGGACCTGCGCTCAGAAATGACAGTCAGGAGGAAAAGCCCGCATTTCTTAATCGGGCGCATGCCGCTGTTTGCAGTTTGGCCGAATTCTGAGGTAACCCTATGAGTCAAAGTTTCATGCAGCTCGGAATGCTGCTGCTCGCCATTCTTATATTTGCTTCCTTGACGGGATTTGTCCTTAATCTGCGTTATCAGGGAGGGAACGCGACAATCCAGAATCTGAATGCGCGCATCAAAGCATGGTGGGTGATGATCGCTGTCATGCTCGCCGCCTTTGGCTTAGGTAAGACCGCTACGATAATCGTTTTCGCGTTTTCTTCATTCATGGCCTTGCGTGAATTTCTAACGCTCGCACCGACGAAGACGAGTGATTACTGGGCTTTGTTTCTTGCATTTTTCGTTACCTTACCCATTCAGTATTGGCTACTTGCCGTCGAGTGGTACGGTTTGTTCTCGATATTCATCCCCGTCTACATGTTCGCCTTACTCTCCTCTGTCTCGGCGCTCTCTCAGGATACGGATGATTTTCTGGCACGTAATGCACGCATTCTGTTCGCCGTCATGATCTGCGTGTATGCAGTCAGTCATGCCCCGGCCTTGCTCATGCTGCAAATACCAGAGTTTGAAGGCCATAACGTTCAGTTGCTGTTCTTCTTTACGTTCATCGTTCAGATCAGCGATGTATTGCAGTACGTGTTTGGTAAGCTCTTTGGCAAGCATAAGCTTGCGCCGCATGTCAGCCCTTCCAAGACCTGGGAGGGGCTGATTGGCGGGGGACTGAGCGCCACCTTGCTAGGAGGCGCCGTGCATTTCGTCACGCCATTCGGCGTGTGGGGCGCAATGGCCCTGGCCTTTTTATTAGTGGTGTGCGGCGTGCTCGGCGGTTTGGTAATGTCCGCCGTCAAGCGTTCTCTGGGCGCCAAGGATTGGGGAAGCTCGATCGCCGGTCATGGCGGATTCATGGACCGGCTCGACTCGATCAGCTTTGCAGCGCCAGTGTTCTTCCACGTCGTACGATATTTCTGGGCCTAAGTTAGCTACGCTTGGCGGCAGCGGTAAGCAGTCCTGCGCCGATCAGCACCGAACCGCCGACCCGGTTAAAGCACTTAATAGCCTTTGGCGCCTTAAGCGCCGTACGTAATCGTCCCGCAAAGATGGCGTATGCGCTTGCATTCAAGATGCCAAGGACGAGGTAGGTTGCGCCAAGCAAAACGAACTGCGGTAGCACGGGAGAAGTGTGTGATACAAACTGCGGAACAAACGCAACAAAGAAAATGATGCTCTTCGGATTGAGTGCAGTGGTGAGGAATGCACTCGCAAATTGAGACCGTCCACTACTGGATACCTGTGCTTCGCCACTGGCAGTGGCAGGTGCCCTCCAAGCCTTGAGGCCCAAGTAAATCAAATACCCAGCTCCTGCCCATTTCAAGGCCGAGAACAATAGTGCTGAGGTAGCTAGAACGGCACCAATACCCGCAAACGACAGCGACATCGCAAGCAAGTCTCCGAGACCTACACCAGCGGCCAGGGGGATCACCGAGCGTTTTCCGGACGATAACGCCTGGCTTATCACCAGCATGACAGTGGGGCCTGGAATGAATACAACAACGAGCGAGGCCAGGAAAAATGCGATGTAATTGTCGAAACTCATATGGTTCTTTCAGTCGTATGGTGGCGGCATCTTGTTTCGGGATGAGTGTACAACGTTCTAGTGGTCCATCACACTCCAATTTTCGGCTTCTGCCGGTCGCTCGCAGGCGATTGCGGCGTTGCAAATGCTCGTCAGGGGACCACCCTGACTGTGCTTTGTGCCTTGCACTCGCCTCCGATCACCTCGGCATACGCCGAAAATTGGCGTGTGACGGACCACTAGTGCGGCGCAAATCATGCAATGCAGACAATTTCCGTAACGGACCTGATGGTCATTGACGCATCACGTAGCATGCAGTCGTGTTCACTCTCTAACATTGCAGCTAGAGTCCAGGCAAACTTTTCTGGGCGTGCGGCGATGCAGAAGATTGTCAGCAGCGTAAAGCGGATGACCACCATCATGGCAGAAATTACCCCGGCAAGTCAGGAACAAACCGCAAGTATTAATCAGATCAATCAAGCCATTAGCCCAATGGATCGAATAACACGGCAAAATGTCGCGTTGTTAGTAGAAGAGACTGTGGCAGCATCGAAGACAATGCAAGACAAGGCCGCCAAGCAGGCAAATCGCTCTAGCGTATTTAAGCGGAACGGGATGCCAAGCGAGGTAACAACCACGACGCCAATCGTGTTGCTAACGTTATGCCGCGGCCCACGAAACAAGAAGTTTTACCTGTGCCGAAGAAGGTAGCGCCAGGTCGGATGGTGATCGAGAAGGATTTTGAGTGCAGAAGCGTAATGGTTTATTGATCTGGCATCGGTCTGAGCCACTATCGCGTGACAGACATAAAAAAACCCGTTGAAAACAACGGGTTTTTTTTACTACTGGCGGAGTGGACGGGGCTCGAACCCGCGACCCCCGGCGTGACAGGCCGGTATTCTAACCAACTGAACTACCACTCCTAAAACTGTTCAGTGCCGATAAGCTGGCACATGCGACGTTTTCATTGCGTCTGAAGGGGTCGAAGTTTACATGAATTTATGGTTTGTGGCTACCCCGTCGCAATTAATCAACGCAATTCCCTGCCGCCTTTCGGTAAAACAATACCCGCACCGGCAGATTTGTAACCTGCGGTAAGACAGCTTCATGCGGGCAGCAGAGCTGAACTATGTTGAATGACTGAAGTCTTTTGGTAGCAAAGCGGCTTCGTTGTTCGAGAAGTCTCGATGCGCATTCTATTCAACAACTTGGTTCAACGCTTTCGCATGAACATCAGAATCGCCGTCCTGCTTGCTGTCGGCATCCTTGCTGGATGCGCCTCTCGTATCGATGACATCTCTGCAGGCAGATCGGCAGTGCAGGTAGGGCAAAAAGCCGAGATGTCGAAGGGGATGGTCTCCTCGGCGCATACGACCGACGACTATAAGCGCGACCTCGCATTACGTATTTCCCAGGTCAATGCACAGAAGGTTTATGCTGGGCGACCGCAAGCATTGCTTCGCTCGGTGGTGGTATTGCGTTATGCGGTGGATGGACGCGGTAACCTGGTGCGTAGTGAAATCATGCGCTCCAACCACGACCGGGAAACTGAATCGATCGCACTGGCCAGCTTGCGCAGTTCAGCTCCGTTCCCAAAGCCCGCAGCGCATCTGCTACGGCGCGGACAGATGGAGATCTCTGAGACATGGCTGTTCAACAACGACGGCCGTTTTCAGTTGCGCACGATCGCCCACCCGCAAATGGATCATTGACGGTAATTCAGAAAGAGCCATGCCTAACCGCTGGAAGCAGGCGCTTATTGCTGTCGCGTATTTTCTCTTCCGCAATGATATCGGTCGGTGAGCCAGAAGATCACTCTTGCCACTCTTTAGGCAGCGGCCTTGCCTTTAGCCCACGCATTGTAACTTTCTCCATCTATCGCATCGTCGTTACACATTATTACATTGCCAAAATAGCTTTATATTCAATGGCTTGCAAAAAAATTAAGGCCTTTTGCCGGCGTGTACCGTGGCATCTGATGAACAAGAGAACAAGCGTTACATCCAAGCTGCTGCATCGATGATGCCTTTTATCTCATTCAAGGAGCTATTCATGACACTAAAAAACATTCTTCGGTCACTGTCCTTAGTTCTGGTCGCGTCGGTGTCTTCTATCGCCTTGGCGCAATCTAGCAGCAGCGATACTGGCTCGGCAGGCAGTAGCGGAGCTACGTCGGGCGCATCTGGCACCAGTGGCACTGGCGCATATGGTTCGTCTACGACGGGCACAGACAGCACTGGAGCAACCGGTACAGGTCCAAGCGCGTCAACCACGCAGAGTGCTACAGGTGGAAGCACCTCTGGCACGACGCCCGATACAACCGGTGCCACCTCTGGTTCCTCTACCACCGGCCCAAGCGCAAGCGGTACTACCGGAGGCACTTCCTCTACGCCGTCAGCCGCCTCCGGCTCCGCCGCAAGCAGTACTGATGCCACGACCGATGCAAAACCAAAAACCAAGAAGAAAGCCAGAAAAGCTAAGAGAGAAAAATCCAAATCCTCTGCTTCTTCTGCCGCAACGCAAGGCAAATCTTCGGCCGGTCCTACGGGTACCAGCACCGATGCGGCTACTAGTGGTACAGGCAGCAGCAGTCAGTCGACCGGCGGCACTGGATCGAGCAGCGAGTCCACAACGCAAAGTAAGTAAATAGCTTCTTCTTGCAAAAAAAGCGGCCATGTAGGCCGCTTTTTACAAGAAAACATAATCGATTTTTGCTTAATCGTGCTTATGCTTTTTCCCTTTGTGGCCGTGGTGGCCCGATTCGTATTCGGCTGACTTAACAAAGTAAACCGGTTGACTGCATGCATTGTATTTATGGCAGTGTTTGCCCCAGTTTTTTGCATGTCCTGGCGGTACGTGCAGATAGAGCGGAGCGGTATTCACACGCGGTTGTTTCATGATCACTACCGGTTGCGAATAGACCAGCGGTGGTGGCGTATTACCGATGTCTACACGGCCATAGACGCCAGGGCTGATTTCCCCGGCTACGCTGACACCAACGTTGACATTGGCCGCAGTAGCGGTCACCGTTTGAGCCAACAACAAAATCGCAATGGGGAGGGAACGATGCATGAGAACTCCTGAGTGTTGAAAATTTTCGGCGGCTGTCAAAGGATAGCGCAATATTAACCACAAGCATGATAGCGGAATATATGCATTGACAAGCAGTTTGCGGCAAAGGAGCAACGGCCCTATGTATTAGGGGGCCGTTGCGCCGCAGTGCGTGCACTGCGAGCGGCGGGCAACGCAGCAGCACGCCCGCTACGGCCAGCAAAAATGTGCGCCTTATTCCTGAACGGCCCCTAGGTATTGCGTTGCGCATTTGCCTATCGCGGTTTGTCGCCGTCCCGTTAATCTGTTTAAATGGAACACCATCCTTTCCCGTCGGCTCTTCCATGAATCTGAATCCAGCGTCATCCCGTATGTTGGCTACCGCTTTCCAACGTCCATCTAAGTTGTACCGCTATTCTCAACGCCAATGGCTGGAGCGGTCGCTGCAATTCGGGGAATTCCGCTTGCGCGCTCCCGTACCGGCACCCGGTGTAGGCGGTGATCAGATTTTGCCGTTTGGGCCGCGCCATACAAACGTTGGTTATTTAACGCTCAGCTTGGCAAGTACTTGGGATGAAAGATTGTTCGATATCTTCACCGGTGCCGATTGCTGTCTGGTGATTCACGACGCCGAGCAATTCGGAGAGCGTATTCATCGCGCAGCGCAACGGCTACTACCAAGCTGGGCCGGTATTGATGCCGCAATCTCCTATGGCATCCCAAGCCCCCTTGGTGATGCGTTCTTCAAAAGCCAGCAATGCGCCTCAGAAAAAGAATGGCTGTTTGCATGGCGGCCAATGCAACCAGCGCTGATATGTAACCCCGTCACGATTAGCATCGGCAGTATCGAAGGCATTGCCGAACTGTGGCATAAGGGGAAATAGCGGCCAAGCGCAATCAAAGGCAATGCATTCATGGTCAAGCTGGTTGGTTAGATTTCGCTTCTACACCACATCAACCACATGGACCGTTTTCAACAGTGTGCCGCGACATATATGCGAAAGCCATCGGCGGCTGGATGAGGTAGTACGTAGACAATAAACGGCAATCATGAGACCGATAGTCATGTCTGACCATGGACCTCCGACCCTATTAATCGTCGACGACACGCCGGCCAACGTTGGTCTGTTGGTGGAGTACCTAGAAGATCATCAATTTCGCACCATGGTCGCGCAGGATGGTGAAGAAGCATTGCAGCGCGCCCAGTTTGCAACGCCGGATCTGATTCTGCTCGACGTGATGATGCCCGGCATCGACGGATTTGAAACTTGCCGGCGACTAAAAGCGATCGATAGCCTGCGTGATATCCCGGTGATCTTCATGACTGCGTTGACATATGCCAGCGACAAGGTCACTGCTTTCAACGCCGGCGGCGTCGACTATGTAACCAAGCCGTTTCAGATTGAAGAAGTGATCGCCCGCGTCAATATTCATCTCAATCTGCGCCGCATGCAAAAGCAGCTGGCGGTACAGAACGCGCAACTGCAACAGGAAATTAACGAGCGGCAACGTGCTGAACGCTCCCTCTCCGACAGCTATGAAAGATTGAAAGCCTCTACGGGCAAGTTGGAAGAAATGTATCAGCAACTGCTACAGGCAGAGAAAATGGCTTCCATTGGTCAACTTGCTGCTGGCATTGCGCACGAAATCAACAATCCGATTGCCTTCGTCAGTTCCAATCTCGGCACGCTGCACCAATACGCCAGCGGTCTACTTCAGCTCATCGAGATTTACGAACGCACGGACGACGTGCTGAACCAACATCCCGCCTTACGCAGCGAAATCTGCCGTGCCCGTGAAGCGCTTGACCTGACCTTTGTACGGACGGACCTTACCAATCTTCTGACGGAATCTCTTGATGGCGTGCAGCGCGTGCGTTGCATCGTACAGGATCTCCTCGGCTTCTCGCATGCTGGTGAGTCAAAATGGCAGAGTACTTGCCTGCATGCCGGTATCGATAGCACGCTCAACATCCTCGCTGGTGAATTGAGAAAAAAGGCCAAGGTGGTCAAGGAATACGGCGTTATTCCAGATATCGAATGCGTACCAGCCCAACTGAATCAGGTCTTTCTTAATCTGCTCATCAATGCCGCGCAATCGGTTGATCGCGACGGTGTGATCAAAGTGCGGACAGGACATGAAGGCGATTCGGTATGGGTCGAGATCGCTGATAACGGATGTGGTATCCCGCAGCAGAACTTGGCACGGATCTTCGAGCCATTCTTTACCACGAAGCCGGTAGGACAAGGCACCGGGCTTGGATTGTCCTTGTCGTATCAGATTGTCAATCAACATGGAGGGCGGATAGAAGTGACGAGCGAGATAGGCAGGGGAACCCTCTTTCGAGTCTGCTTGCCGGTAAAGCGCACCTAATACCAATCTTCCGTTATAACGTGACATGACATCGCGTCTTTTTCCGGGGGGGCGCCGAGCAGTCTGCCTTCGTTACTCGTCGTTGCCATAGCGCGTTATAGCGCCTCGTCCCGCCTTGCCGGACGAAAAAATCCATCGATTTCATCTGTCACGTTATAACGGAAGATTGGTATAAGTCGACTTCTCCAGTAGGCGATATTTGTCTGAGTTGACGCAAAAAAAGCGCCCGAGGCAGGAATGCGTTCTTTGCTTGATTGAGAAGGCTTTACATTTCATACATTACCTGAGATAAATAAGCCCTCTGTTTTTGTCTGAGTTCCTGTACACCTTATCGTAGGAGTATCACCATGCTTACATCCAACATCAAAACCGTAAGGAATGATATGAAAACCCTGCTCAGGGATGCTCAAGAACTGTTCCGTGAAGCAAGTCAAGTCACGGGCGAAAAGGCTGAAGAATTACGCGCTAAGGGACTTGTACTTCTTGACAGCGCAATGGAAAAGGCACAGGAGATCCAGGCTGTCGCAGTGGAAAAAGGCAAGGCTGCCGCACAAAATACAGATGAGTTCGTGCATAAGCATCCGTGGAAAGCCGTCGGCATTGCTGCGGGCGTCGGCTTGATCGCCGGTTTGCTGATCTCGCGCAAGTAATTGCAGCATATGGATCACCAACAAGCGGGGCCGGGATCTCCAGCTCCCGGCCTCATTGCCGGCTTGGGCGGGCTAGCAAAAAACATGTTGGGGCTGCTGGTGAGTCGCATCGAGCTTGCTGCCCTTGAGCTTGGCGAAGTCCGTGACAATCTCGCAAAGTTTTTGTTTATCGGTGCACTCGGGATTGTCGCGGTAATGTTTGCTCTCGGCTGCTGGACGGCCTTGCTGGTGGTGCTGACTTGGGAATCGATGGGCTGGAAGATTCTCTTGATCGCCGCCGTGGTCTATTCGTTACTGGCGCTCGGTATCCTGATATATGCACGAGCATTGGTAATGCACGATAAGTTGTCGATGCCAGCCACACTGGCCGAGTTGCGTAACGACCGGGATGCCTTGCTATGAAAGAGCGCATGATGAGTCGTGCAGACCGAAAAAAACAATTGATCACACAAGGTGCTATCTATCGTGCCGAGGTGCTTCTGGCAAAGCAGGCGACTGCAGCAAGCTTGCGCCCCGACTCACTGGGCAAGGCGGCACTGCATCAGATGGTGATGACTGCATTTTCCCTTTTCAGAAAACGCAATGTTAGTGGCGTCCCTGGACTTAAGCTGCAAACGGTATTGCCCATCCTCATGAGTGGTGTTTCGGCCCTGTCAGAGAGAAAATCTTGGATGAAAACCGTTGCCCGCAGCGTTGTATATGCCGGACTCGCGGCCGGCACGGTGGCGTTCCTATCAAGAAGAAAAGAAAAGAAAGCGGCGGATACACCAAGCTAATATTTAACGTTTTGTAATTTGTCGAACTTGCATTCACTCGCTGTGTCAAATTGCTGGTGTTCACATAAGCGAGGATCGCATGATGCATAAACAACTCACCGTAAGCACGCTTGTCGCCGTTATCGCACTTGGCGGTTGCGCCAATATGAATGAGGTCCAGCGTGGTACGGCCACTGGCGCAGGTATTGGGGCTGGCATTGGTGCAGTGCTCGGTGCAACGACAGGACCGGGCGGTGGACGGCGTGCGGCAACCGGTGCCGCAATTGGTGGTGCTGCTGGTGCGGTTATCGGCAACATTTGGTCCAGCCGTATGGAGCAGCAGAAGCGGCAGATGGAGCAAGCCACCCAAGGCACTGGCGTGCAAGTAACGCAAACCGCCGACAATCGTCTCAAGCTGGATATTCCCTCTGATATTTCATTCGACACCAATCGCGCTGATATCAAACCTGATTTTCGGCCCATTCTGGACAAGTTTGCCGCCGGGCTGGTGGAGAACCCCTATACACGGATTAATATCATTGGTCACACCGATAATACCGGCGGGGACGCGATCAATAATCCGCTATCGGTCAATCGTGCTGCACACACACGTGATTATCTGGTGGCGCGTGGTGTTGCCTCGAACCGTATCAGCATCGATGGCCGCGGTTCCCATGAACCCCTTGTGTCTAACGATACCAATGCCAACCGAGCACGTAACCGTCGCGTCGAAATTTTCGTCGCTGAGCAGCAAACTACTGCACAGGCGCCGCAGCCCCTACAACAACCACAACCAATCTCCCAACCGGGCTCGCAGCCGATGTACCAGAGTTCGGGGCAATAAGTATTCTGTATCAATAGGCAATAAAAAAGCCGACCTTAGGTCGGCTTTTTTGTGAGGCGCAGCTCTTATTTGACAGCGGACGTCATGTAATCCACAGCGGCCTTGACTTCTTCATCCGATGCAGAGGAGCCACCTTTCGGAGGCATCATGCCTGCTTTGCCCTGGAAGCCTTTGATCGCGTGCTCGTAGAGCGTGGCTGATCCTTGTTTGATGCGCGGTGCCCATGCTGCCTTGTCGCCGAACTTCGGCGCCCCGGCGACACCGGTGCCGTGGCATACCGCGCAGGAGGCATCATAGAGTTTCTTACCATCGATCTTGTCTGCGCTGGCTGAGGTGGCGGAAGCTGCTGTCCCGGCACTGGTTGTAGCAGCTGGTGTCGTAGCCGGCTCTTTCAGCTTGCCACCGGATTGGTTGGCCATGTACACAACTGCACGTTCTACTTCGATGTCGTCCAGGTCCGGATTGCCCCCCTTTGCTGGCATTGCACGGATGCCCTTAATGGCGTGGGTTACCAGCGTGGACTGACCTTGTGCAATGCGGGCCGACCATGCGCCGGCATCGCCTAACTTCGGTGCGCCTCCAATACCAGCATCGTGGCAAGTGGCACATACTGCCTTGTAGACTACGTCACCTGCCTGTAACTGCTTTGGCGCATTCACATCTTTCAGCGTGTAGCCTTCATCGGCCACCGGCTTGAGGCGAGCGGCAATCGCCTCCGGCGTTTGACCGTCGGAGCCAGCACCGACCTTGTTGGCATTCGCGACATATTGAACAAGCAGAACGATACAAATGATCGGTACCAAAAAGCCGGCAGCAACAGCTGCGATCAATTGCTTCGGCGTCTTGATCACAGATTGGTGTTCATTGTGTGCGTCGCTCATTATTCCCTCAGTGTATTTTTAAAACCGGTGGGCGATAGGCGGAGGTTGTTTTACGCCTGGGGCTTGCTGATGTTGCGTCGCAATACCTCGTAAAGCCTTTGATTATAGTCGGAAAACGCATACGTTGGAACGGAAAACGGGCACCGATAGTATGGGGAAATCGGCGCCAAATCGGGCTACGGCGCAGGTGGAGAATGATCTATGCCAAAGCGATAAATTTCTCACGATGGTCTTGAGATGACTGTTTCGCATGGACGTCAGCGCTGAAAACCGGTATGCTTCACGCCTCTTCAACGTCCCTCAGCGCGGCTGCACCGCAGTCGACAGCGTATTGGCCTTTGAAGAGGGTGGTAAGGCATGGTTTGAAATGCCTTATAATCAGTCAGTTAAATAAGGTTCTTTCATAGAGATCACTCCTGATCATTCGTGTTTGGGAATCGATTCGACGCAAATCTCGCCGTAGTTCAACGGATAGAATGCAGGCCTCCGAAGCCTGCGATACAGGTTCGATTCCTGTCGGCGAGGCCACATTTTCATTTCCCTCAGTCGTTCAACCTCCTCCTTTCCTAAGCAACTCGCTTTAAAAGCCTCGTGGGCTTGCAAGCATGGGCCGTTTCGTGGGCGAGCGGTATGCTGTCCGAATTGCTCACCCTTCCCATGTACAGTTGCCCTTCTTGATTTGACCTCCTTTGTACGTATGCGCAATCCCTCTAGGACTTTGGTTTCACATACCATATTGCTGAAATAACAATGCTTTTGTGGAATATCTGACAATAGTTAGATAGAATTGTTTTTTTATTAAGCAAACTGCTTTCCAAAAGGAAGTTAAATGTTTGGTTTCCGTTCGAAGTCCTGCAAGCTGTTCATATCTTCTTTCGTTCCAGCCCTTTTGATCGTTGTGCTGACTGTGTACAGTTTTGCGTTTAAGCCGAAAACGCAAGAGACTTACACGAATTTACCTGGAAAGCCGCTTGCTACGTACAACGACTTGTATCCTGTGCAATCTGATGCACAGGGGCACCTCTATTTGGACAAGGAGCGTTTTGTTAAGGCGGTGAAATACTTGTCGGCCACTCCTTCTCCGAAAGCGATCTCTGACCTCATTTATCTGGGAAATGCAAACAATATCGTTTTGATGCTGAACGACAGCGAGAAAGAGGGATACAAAAATTTAATAAGCAAATACAGCGGATTGCAGAACGCACAGTTGCAGTACGACCGTTTTTTCAGCGCATATAAAGATATTGTGAATGGTATTGGCCAAACCTTCGCGGGTACTGGAATTGAAATAGTTCTGCATGACACGCGTAATCCGTTAAAGTCTGTCGTCGCTATTCAGAACCCTATCTCTGGCAGACGGCTCGGTGACCCCACCACCAACTTTGGCCTGGAGCTTATCAAGAACTACAACATGACGCCTGGTCAAGGCACAAGTTTTGTAAGCTATGGGTTGGCCTTGAAAGATGGCCGGCCTATCAAATCTACAACCATTCCCTTATTCCATGAAGCCTATGGCCTGGTCGGGTTCATATGCATGAATATCGATATTTCCCAGCTTGATGAGAAACATCCAGAGGCGATAGCACAGTTTATCGAGAACATGAAGCTTATTACTCACAACGATAAGATCAGTGAACTTATCGAGAATACAAAGCGCAAGCAGGATCAACAATAGGCGGCACGCGCTTTCAAAGCCAGCCTTCAATTTCACCAAAGGAGTTATTTATGCAAGAGTTTGAAAAGCTAAGATTTGAACTGAAAAAGCCATTATTGATCGTTAAAGCGCCGAATGGCATTCTGGCATGCGGCTATATCAATGCAGAGACCTGCAACAAAACAGAAGAGGCCTGCGCCATTGTGACCGGCGTTAATTCATATGAAGACATGTATAAGGCGACGGTTGTCGCTGTATCGCAGAAGGCGCTTGATTTAGGGGTCTCCATAGGAGACAGTGGCGAATCTGCATTGCAAAAAATGTCTTGAGCTAGCGTACGAATTTATCTCAAGTAAAAAATAATATGGCTTGTTAGCGCTGTTGCCTAGAGCGGTTTGAAGGGCCGTGTACGGGAGCCAAGGTCGGGCCGAGGAGCGGACGTGTACGTGTGTACACCGAGCACCGCAGGCCCGAGATTGGCCGTGGCCGGCGAGGCCCGTACACTGATCAGCAAACCGCTCTAAAGCAAGCCGTACCTCCCTTGGCGCTGACGTGGAAATTAAGATGGAGTCTGTCTATTACTTCACGCTTTTCGCGTTTCTGCTTTTAGTATTTTTTGCAAGCCTTTACTTATCTTTTAACGGAAATAGGCTAGCCAAATACTTTTTGTGGTCGTGGGCGGCCTTGCTATTAGTAGCACTTCCGTTCTCTTCACTTATCCCGGGAACGATAGCGAATCATATCGCCGGGATCACGGTGTTTTTCTTTGTCTATACGCTTTTTCTCGCTAGACGAAGGGATCAGAAAACCATTGGCATCGCTCACGAAGAGACGCGGCGTGTACTGGCGGAAGCCAACAACAGAATGGATGAAGAAAGGCGACGAATCGCTCGACGACTTCACGATGATATCAATCCCAGTTTACTTCTTGCCAAACTGGAATTGCAAAACCTGGTGCCGCTTATTCATTCAAGTTGTCACGATTCCGAGCAAGTGGAGAAGGCGCAAAATATTGTCGCGAAAGTCCTTAGTTCCCTCACCAGCGTTTATCAAGATTGTCGCGAAATCATTCGTAATACACGAATCGAGATCATCGACTCAATTGGGCTGACAACCGCAATTGAATCATTGGTTGATCATTACAAGCAGATATTGGAAAGACCTGTCATCACGCTGAAGCATAACTTGCCCAAGCGGCCCGATATGCCATTGGCCGTGGCGGTAAATGCGTATAGGATTATCCAAGAGGCTTTGTTAAACGCCGTCAAACATGCAGAAGCAGCCCATATCACTATATCGATACATCAGACAGGTAAGCGTTTCGATGTCGCCATTGTGGATGATGGTGTAGGAATTAATGCGAAAACCGGACAAGGCATTGGCTTGATTGATATGCGTGAGCGAGCCCGGGTATTGGGCTCAGATCTCCATATCAAGAGCAAGAGGGGAAGAGGAACGAAAATCAGCTTTTCGTTCTTACCTCAAGATTAGTCAACCCAAACCGTATCGCAAGTTTGGTGAAGTCAGCAAAATTATCCACATTCAATTTGTGCTTGACGTTTTTTACCATGGTGCGAACGGTTTTTTCGCAGAGGCCAAGCTGATGGGCAACATCTGAGATGGATAGGCCATCTGCAATTTGTGTGAAGACTTTTAGTTCTTTGTCATCGAGAAGTCGTGAAGGATTTATCGCTTTTACTGCTGCCCAGGCAAGTTGTTGCGCAACGCCCGGCGGAAAGAACGGCTTGCCATTGTGGGCACTTGTGATCGCTTTGACGAGCACGTCGGTTTCTTCATCTTTTCTGACAAACGCGAAAACGCCTAGCTTATAGATCTTCTCAACGAGATACTCGTCGTCAAACTGGGAAAAGACGACAATTTTTGCCGATGGATGTTCTGCAAGGATCTTCTCGCACATATCTAACCCGTCTATCGTCTCGCCATCTTTACTGTCAAACCTGATGTCGATGACAAGTACATCGGCTTGTGAGTTGATAAATAGCGGTTTTAAATTATTCAGTGAATACGCGACGTCGACAACGTCGATTTCGTAATTCTTCAGCGTGACACGGAAACCTTCGACCATCAGCCGATGGTCGTCGGCCAGAAACACTTTTATTGACAAGACAGGCCTCTAAATCTCTTCATCTTGAATATATCCGAACGCTGGTCGGCCCCAGCGTCTATAAACATCATCGCACTCACTGTCGGGGCTTGCACATCAATTTCACGGTGAGTGCATTTGGCTTGGCAGTGTAGGAAAAAATCCTTATTTCGCTGCAATTGCAGATATTTCGATGGATACATCACGCGGTAGCCGGGCGGCTTGGACTGTTGCACGCGCGGGAGGCTTGTTCTCGAAGTAACTACCGTAAACAGAGTTCATTTTTGAAAAATCGTTGAGGTCTTTAAGATATACCGTGGTGGATACGACGTTATTCATTGTCATGTCATTCGCCGCAAGTACTGCCTTTAGATTGTCCATGACGAGTTTTGTCTGTTCTTCGATGGGCCCGGTGTTATTCACTTGGTTGGTTTTGGGATCAATTGCGATTTGTCCCGATAGAAAGAGCATTCCGCCATATTTGATGGCTTGTGAGTAGGGGCCAATAGCTGTTGGTGCGTCTTTCGTCGAAATTGCTTCTTTTGTCGGAGTGGTGGTGCAGCCAATCAGTCCTGCAGTCACTGCCATTGCCAGTACCAATTTAGGGGGGGAGTTATTCCAAGCCAACATTGCATTTCCTTTTTTGTTTTGAAGGGAAGGGGGAATGTTTTCAAAATGTCAAATTCTACCTTGTAATTGTGCTAATGGTAATTGGCTAAGCTTAAGAGAAATATCTTCATCGGGCGTGGGGCGACTTATACCAATCTTCCGTTATAACGGAAGATTGGTATAAGCGATGGAAGCTGGCTTTCTAAAATTCCTACTGAATATAAGGGTAGGTGAAGCCGATAAAATGAAGGGCGTTGAATAGGAAATGTGCTGTGATTGCACTTTCAATTCGCTGTGTGCGGGCATAGGCGAGGGCATAACCGAAACCGACAAGCGTTGCCAATCCCATATAGGTCGTGCCACCAGCACCGTGTGCTAAACCAAATAGCAGGGCTGATACAGCAACGGTGATCCCTTTGCCGACATGAAATGAGGAGAGCAGTCCGGCAAGGCGATCCTGCAGGAAGCCTCGGAAAAAAGCCTCTTCCGCCGCGACAGTGAAAAAGAGGTTTGTCGAAAGAAAGATCCAGGTGACTGCGGGCAGTTTGAATTCTGGACGTATGTAGCCAATGCTAATGGCAAGCGCGAGCACGCTGGCAAATGTCATGGCCATGACCGGCAGTGATTTACGCATTACATCGACACACTCGGCGATGGATCGCGTTCGGCGGCAGAACAAGGCTAACAAGATCAGGCCAACGGCACCTTTGTCGAAATTGGCGTGAAGAGTGTACGAAGCGGCATCGGGAGAGAGTTGGATGTCAGCAAGTAGAGTGGGATAGCTGAACCCAGGCAAACGATGCGTGGCCAATGCCAGCGCGATTAAGGCTGTTAGCGTACTGAATGCCATACGCTGCGTGCGCGACGCTTTCTTATGTTGAGCAAGGTAGGCGAATAACAGAAAGATACCTAAGCTCATTATCGCCGGTGACCGTAGATAGCCTGCCGTTAATCCACTAGCGGCCGCACAAAGAAAAAGTAAGAGCCAAGGGGGGAGGTATAACCATCTGGTAACCGGAATGGGAGAGAGCCAAACGGAGCCAATCGATAGTGCAAGTAGCGTGTAGGTCAGAATCATCATTTTATTTTTCTTATTTCAGCCTGTACGTTATCTGTGTCTATGTAAGGCTAAGGCGCAATGAGATCGTGCTTAATGGCCAAGCGATTTGGTCTAGTGGTTTTTCGTTTTGGCTAAAGCGCTTGCCAGCGTAAAACCGCGTTGTTATTCAGGCTGCGATTTTATCGCGTAGCATATGGCGCCCCTTTTTTTATCCGTCGCGGCAGCGTCGAAAGTAACGCATTGTCTGCTGGAATTTTTGCCGGCATTTCTATTCCAGGAAGCAATCCTTCTTTAATGAGTATGTTGTATTTCCAACTTTTGGAAAAAGCATTTCCGACTTTTTCTGGATTTTGCTATATATTTGGCAATTAATTCCTTAGCACAGTGTTCCGTTTGAAAAACTATGACTGCAAATCGACAGGTGTTTTAATACCGAACAGCTGGCATCAGAAAGAGCGCCTTCATAGCAAATCTTGGTGCGGTATTGGCAGCATTGAAAACACCGGGACGCTTACCTGATGTGAATATCCATTCTTCTTTGGCGAGATACTTTTCTCTGTAAGAATCATGAATGCCTTAAATTCACCATCGACTGCCTATAGTTGTACCGTAGTGCTGAAGCGGCTAAGGCGGCATTTGACGCATCACCCGCTGTTTGATGAATACGTTGAAACCCTATTTGATCTTGTGAGCAAAGGGCAAGACCATAGGAATGCTCCCCAATGGATGCGGTTGCACCAGCGGTTGCAAGCCTTGGAAGGAGAGCTTAGCCCGACCTAATATCGAAGCGCTAGTCGATTAGCGCTTTGGATTGCCTCCCGACCAGCGCTTGACTGTCTACTCTATTTTTATTGTGTCTATTTACGGTGCCGAATGAGACCGGAACTTTTCATAGCGCTCCAACACCATCGGCACATACTTGATCGTTTCCTGATACGGCGGCACGCGCCGGCCATGGCGGATCACGGCATTTTCGCCGGCATTGTAAGCGGCAACTGCGAGACGCACATCACCGCCGAACAGGCGCAGTAGATCGCGCAGATAACGTGCGCCAACATCGATATTTTGCTCTGGCGAATACAGATCGAAGTTGCCATAGCGTGCAGCAGTCGACGGCATGACTTGCATCAGGCCGATTGCACCTTTAGGGGAGACGGCTCGAGCATTGAATCCGGATTCGACTTCAATGACGGCCTTGAGTAAGGCGGCATGGATGCCGTGCGAATTGGCAATGCGCTGCACCAGCGGTTCCAATGCATTGCGTCGGACGGAAAGCTGCGACAAAGAGACGGGGCCAGTTCCTGCACGCGGCCACAACCGTTCGCCGTCGAAGACGGCAAAGACCTGGGATGTTCTATTGATCGGCCGATCGGAGTAGGTCGGCACCTTGCCGTGTGCATCATACGATTTATAGATCTTGGTTTCTTCTGCTTGTGCAATAACGACAGTGCCTAGCACACTGCTCAATAGATATCGCCACGCCTTCGTAAAAGGGCTTCCAAATATCAAGCTCATAACGCCTCCCTTGGGCCATACGATACGTCGGGCTCAAGTTTTCCGGCAAGAATTTATTTTCATTTGGCAACATTGTGGCAGTTTGCGATAAGGTAAACAAAGAGGCAAGAGGGGCGAAAATTATTTGTGTACAGGCGCTAGAATGCATTCATGTGCGCTAACTATCTGCCTTCTACGCCTGACCAGCTGCAACAAATATTTGGTGTGGGGGCTCCTGACTCCAGTTATAAGGCAGAAGCTTTTCCTGGTTACATGGCACCAATGATCCGGCCGCCGCGTGCTGATGCCGTACATGGTGATCGTGCATGTGCGTTAGGCATGTTTGGAATGGTGCCGCCGTGGGCGGACACGAAGCTAGCGCGACAGACCTACAACGCTAGGACCGAAACCGTTGCCACTAAGCCGAGCTTTCGCAACGCCTGGAAGCGCCGGCAATTTTGCTTGATCCCGCTTAGGTCGTTTTTTGAACCGTCTTACGAATCAGGCAAGGCAGAGCGTTATGAGATTGCTGATGCAAGCGGCGCACCATTAGGTATCGCTGGCATTTGGGAGGTTAAGCCGAACGGTAACAACAGCCTGCCGCTGTTGTCATTTTCGATGCTAACCATCAATGCCGACGGACATCCGCTCATGCAGCGCTTTCACAAGCCGAATGATGAAAAGCGCATGCTCGTCATTCTTGAGCCCGCGCAGTATGACGATTGGCTACATTGCCCGGTCGGAGATGCTCCGGACTTTTTTGTGCGCTATCCGGCCGAGCGATTGGTGGCGCGGGCAGCGCCAAGGCCAGGCCGGATAGCGATGCAGGGGCCGCTGATTTAGTCCGCCAGATTGGCAAACAGCGGCGTACTCAAATAGCGTTCACCAAAGGACGGGATGATCGTGACAATCAGCTTGCCCTTGTTTTCCGGACGGCGTGCGACTTGTGTCGCAGCCCACAAGGCAGCGCCCGAGGAAATACCGACTAGCAGACCTTCTTCACGTGCGGCGCGGCGGGCAAAGTCGAACGCGTCATCGTTCTTCACGCGGACGACTTCATCATAAATGCCGGTATTTAAGATATCAGGCACGAAGCCAGCACCGATGCCCTGGATCGGATGTGGGCCCTTCATGCCGCCGGACAGCACCGGCGATGCATCTGGCTCGACTGCAATGCACTGGAATGAGGGTTTGCGAGCCTTGATGACTTCCCCAACGCCAGTGATGGTGCCGCCGGTGCCGATGCCGGCCACCAGAATATCGACCTTACCGTCAGTGTCGCGCCAGATTTCCTCGGCCGTGGTCTTGCGGTGAATTTCCGGATTGGCCGGATTCTTGAACTGTTGCGGCATCAAATACCGTGGATCGGATGCGACCATTTCTTCTGCCTTCTTGATGGCACCCGTCATGCCTTCCGAACCAGGTGTCAGGATCAGTTCTGCACCATACGCACGCAATAGCATGCGGCGTTCCTTGCTCATGGTTTCGGGCATGGTTAGCACACAACGATAACCTCGCGCTGCACACACCATGGCTAGCGCGATGCCGGTATTGCCACTGGTGGGTTCGACGATGATCGTGTCCGGCTTGATTAAGCCTGCTTGCTCCGCCGCGTCGATCATCGCTACGCCGATCCGATCTTTCACGCTGTGTGCAGGGTTGTAGAACTCAAGTTTGGCAACTACATCAGCGCCGGCATCAGCGGCAAGCTTACGAATGCGTACCAGGGGAGTATTGCCGATCAGTTCGGTGACATCGTTAACGATTTTCATTGGAGCTCCTTTCGTGTGTGTCTGGATGGCGATTGTTGATTGTGGTCATGAAACATATTCACCATGCAATTGGGCGATGCGCCGGTCGCGCTCGATCTGTATTGCATGTGCTGCAGCACTTTCGGATATACCAAGTGCTTGTAGTACAAATGCCGACAGTTGCAAGCCGGTTTCAAGCGTTTCGGGGATCACATAATTTACACCCGCCTGTTTGAGTGCCAACGCATGTTTTTCGTCGCGTGAGCGTGCTAGCAGGCGTACGTGTGGATATTCGCGCCGTATCGCTTTGACTGCATGCAGCGCAGATACCGGATGGTCCATCGTCAACACGATAGCCGATGCTTGGTCCGCATGCACTTTGCGCAGCAATTCCACGCGCGCGGCATCGCCGAAGTATACCGGTAACCCAATCGAATGCAGTTTGCTGGCAATGCGTGGATTGGTTTCGAACGCGACATATTGAACGTTTTGTGAAGACACCATTTGCGCTACAAGCTGGCCGACACGGCCAAAACCGGCAATGATCACGCGCCCGGCATTGGGCTCCACGACGGCATTGTCGATATTCCCCTGCTGCTCTGGGTGTTGCTTTTCCCACCAGTCGCCGAATGCACGGCCAACCTTTGCGACTATGGGGGTGGCGAACAGACTGAGGCTGACCACAAGCATGATGAACTGGCTGGTGTCTTGCGGCATCAGTTTGGTACTCATAGCATAACCTACCACGATGAACGTGAATTCGCCGCCCTGTCCGAGCAATGCACCGCCTTCGATGGCGCGCCCCCAGTTGAAGCCGCCAATGCGGAAAATCATGCTGGTCACCAGTGTCTTGATCATGAAGAGACCAATCACGGACAGCGGTAGCCATACTGGAGATTTCGCTACTTCGCGCCCATCGATGGACATGCCCACTGACATGAAGAAGAGCCCCATCAGTAAACCCTTAAACGGTTCGATATTGACTTCGATCTCATGCTTGAATTCGGTTTCGGCTAGCAGCAGTCCGGCAAGGAAAGCGCCCAAAGCCATCGATAATCCTGCCATCTCAGTCAGAGTGGCAATCCCAAGCGTTGCAAGCAACGTGAGCGCCATAAATGCATCGGGCTGATGTTGCTGCGTAAAGGAATGGAAAAGCGGCCCGATTACACGGCGCCCGAGCAAGTAAATCAATATGATTGCCGCAGCGGATTTAGCCAGCGTCACACCGATCAGTATCACCATGCCCTCGTTGGGGCCCTTAGCGAGCACGCCCAGCAGGATCAATAGCGGTACCACCGCCAAGTCCTGGAGCATCAGAATTGAAAAGCCGGCTTGACCGAGTGGTGTGCCGAGCGTACGGCGCTCTGTCATTAACTGCATTACCACTGCCGTTGAGGACAGCGATAACACTGAGCCGAGAATGGCTGCAGCTTCGAGGCTATTGCCAAAGGCGTAAGCAATGCTGCCGATGATCGCCGCACTGATGTAAACTTGCGCGCTACCCCCGCCAAATACCCAGTTGCGTAGCGCCCACAACCGTTCGGCTGACAATTCCAGGCCGATCATGAACATCAGGAATAACACACCCAGATCGGCCAAGGCCACCACGCCTTCCTCGCGCGGGAAGGTGAAATATGCCAGCCATGGGAATTCATCCGCCCATAGCCCCAGTCCAAACGGTCCAATGAGCACGCCAACGGCGAGGAAGCCCAAGACCTGATTGATACGCAAGCGTTGCAGTAACGGAATCAGAATGCCGGTAAGCCCAAGGAAAAGCAGTGTTTCACGAAGATAAGGGAGGGACTGGTGGGCTTCCATGTTGAAAAGTCCTGTTTGCAAGGGGGCTTGCCAGCTGCGGCGTCACATGTAGATGCAAGTGTGTCACAGATTCCGAGGTCCTAGAGCCTGTTATACCTACATAACGAGTGCTTGAATCAAGCCCTTCTTCCACAAATACCTTCCTAACATTACCACGCACACTGTTACGATCATGGGGCGGATCAATTTTGTTCCGCCCCGTACCATTGCATGTGAGCCACCCCATGCACCAATCACCTGTCCGACCATCATTGCAGCACCAGCAGTCCATACGACTTTGCCGCCGGCGATGAACACGGCGAGCGAAGCAAAGTTGCTGGCTAAGTTGAGCACCTTTGCATTTGCTGTCGCCGCGATGAGCGTCTGTCCACGTAGCGCGACTCCGGCGAGCGAGAAGAAGGAGCCGGTACCAGGGCCGAACATGCCGTCATAGAACCCAATGGCGGGGACAACGCTGCACTGATAGGCGCTACGGTTAATCCGTGGCTTCTTTTCGACAGCGCCGGCATTCGGCGCCAGCAGGAAATAGGTGGCAATGCTAACCAGAACGATGGGGATCAGGATGTCGAGTGTTTGCGTCTGAATGAATTGCACGGCAAGGGTGCCGATCGCGGATCCTATCAACGAAAAAAGAAAAAATGTGCGCACATCGGTGATATGTACCAGGCCCCTGCGAATCACCATCAGCGACGCGGTGAGAGCCCCAACACTGGATTGCAACTTATTGGTGGCAAGTGCTTGCACCGGCGGTATCTGGGCGAGCAGTAACATGGGAATGGTAATCAATCCGCCTCCGCCTGCGATGGCATCGACAAAGCCGGCAATGGTGGCAGCTGCAAACAGCATTGTTAGCACTTCCGGTGATAGCACAATATCCATTTTTATTCCTGTTCTTTAAAGTTACTTAATTTTGATGGGGGCGTGCTGTCTTCCAATACCGAATGCGCATAGACATCTGGCCGTGCAGAGCGGATCCCTTCATACGATACAGAGAATACTGCTGGAAAGGGGTCAGTGATTGACCTCGGAGGGGCGCTCTGGGGCAAGCCGCTTTTGCCGGCGCCTATCCAGCCACCATGCAAGCAGCGGCAATACGACTAGGCCGCCAGGGGCGATGAACAGTGCCATGTAGGGACTAAGAGAAGCCAGTCTGCGCAATTGCATACGCAGTTCGTGACGATCCGACTCGCTCCAGCGGTAGCCGTTGCGTTGCTTCATCAACAGCGGCATGAGGCCACGCATTTCCGATATTTCTGCCCACAGGCGCATGCGTTCCCGATGTTGCAGCTTCCATAACCCTCGCACAACCCCTTGTGTTAATTGCACAGGTTTCTTCACAACGGAATGCAGCCAGCGGATCATGTTCAGTTGGGCTTGGAAAGCTTGGTTTTAGGGCAAGGTAGATAGCATCCCGTATTACGGCGTTGATGCTAAAAGGCCATCCACTTGCATTTTACGCCAGTTAACGGATTTTTCCGAAAGGCAATTTTCCTTGTGCCCCTTGCAATGATGTGAGGCGCTATTGCCAAGGTGCGATCTCTCTCAATATTCATCCTCCTTTTCATACCTAGCCTCATCAAGAAATAGGATCGCTGGAGAATCAATAGCTGTGCTGACACGCTGTTCTTTGCCAAGGTACGAACCAGGCAAGAATGCATTTTCTCCACAAGGTTTCTTTTCAGTGCATGTGCCTTGCTTGTGCATTTGCGCTCACACAAAGATGTGCGCGCATGAAGGTCTCGGTGCTGAACTCTTCGGTCTCAGCTAATCCAACCGCTTGAATCCTCCCAGGTCCGCTGTCGTGCCGGGCATTCGTTGAACGCATCGTTTTTCGTATGCACGTTGCTGCAACATGCCGGCTCCGTTGATCCATTCAGGGAATGAATGCAATGCTCAGCAAACCCCAGCAATCCGTCGAAAAACAGGCCGCCAGCGCGATCGCGGTGCAGATGGCACCATGGTCCGACATTTCCATTCAATGCTATGACAATGACGTGCCACCCTTCATCGGTGCTGCGCTGGAACGACTGTACGGCAATCTGTTTTCATCGCTGACGTACTTCCGTATTTTCGGCGGCGCCGACAAGGCCAGTGTTTATGTTGTTCGCAGTGGGAAAAAGGTTGTTTGTGCCTGGCTATTTTGCCGCTACAGGAACACTGTGCGTGTTATCAATGAAGGCATTCGCATCGATCAGGATGACATTACGCGTTTTGCAAGCTATATCTTTGCTCGCTACCCGGCGGTTAACGTTATATCGTTCCATGCCGTACAGCCTCAGATGGTGGAATTGCCGATGCCTTATCAGCGCTTCAACTGTCTGGAAGACATGGTGCTTACACTGCCCAGCAATGCGGAAAGCTATACCAGCAGCCTAGGGCGTTCTACGCGTAGCTATATCCACCGTTATCTAAATAAGCTCAAGCGTGACTTTCCATCGTTTTCTTTCCGTGCATTGGCACCAGACGAGATTGATGAACAGCAGATTCGTCGCATCATCGACCTTAACCGGCTGCGCATGGCAAGCAAAGGCAAAGCATCGAGCAACGACGAAGATGCCACACAACGTATCATTCAGCTTGCTGGCGAATGTGGAATGGTGGGCGTCATCATGCTCGATGGCTGCATATGTGCGGGCTCAATCAATTACTGCGTAGGCGACAATTATTTTCTCGAAACGCTCGCACATGACCCTGCTTACGATCACTATCGGATTGGCACCTTGTGCTGCTATCTGACCATCTGTGAATGTATTGCGCGCGGCGGCAATGAATACCATTTTCTATGGGGGCAGGACGAGTATAAGAAACGTCTGCTCGGTGTGCAGCGTGATCTTGACGACCTCGTGATCTACAGGTCCTATCTGCATATGGTGCTTTACGGGAAACTTGTGGCCCATCATGCAGCAAATGCAATAGTGCGACGGGCCCGCGTTTGGGTGCGAGCCATACGACGTGAGGACAGTGTTACAGGCAGGTTGGTGAACTGGACGTGGCGCTTAGTACGAGGGATAAGGACGGTAAAGTCCTGAACAAATTTTTGTCTGTCTTTGGCCTCTTTCTATTTTCATGCTGTGCTGAGTCTTTCTTTGGCCATGTAGGTATGCGCCAAGATACGCTCCAGCAAGGTCACGGTTCCAGATGAAAAATCTTGTTGGAGCGCAGCACGTACCGCTGTGGCAAGTTTGTCTTCGGCGTGCTTCCGTTCGTCAAGAAGAACACTCTTAGCATTGCCTGAAAAGAACGCTTTGATGGCGCTTAGTGCTTGTGCGGCAGCTTCCCTATCTGGATCCGGTTGTTGTGGCAGATCGTCCAGTGCCCGGATATGTGTGGCCAATTCGTCCGCCAATAGTCGGCGCTGACTGGCTAGATCGTTGAACAGATGCGCCAAGGCGGCGTCATCGATGCTGGTGGCGGCTGCAGTGTAGTGATCAGCCGTCTCGATGCACAGTGTCTCGACGACGTTTAAGGCAACTTGCCGGTCATCTCTGAGCAACATAGCGCAACTCCTGACGATGATCGAAGTAAGCTTGTGGAACAAATACCGTGACTGCTCCCGTGATCATCTCGAATAAAGCCGGGGTGCGTGTTACCACTTCGCCGTCCGCACTCACTGCCATCGTACGATTCGTACTTATTTGTATGCGGCGTCCTTCTTCCAGAGCAACCGGATGGCTTTCGTCGAAACGTCCCACACGTAGCGAAGGCGCAAATTTCACCATATCCCATAAGCTGAGCGGCTCGATGCTGTAGAGGAAAAAGCGATGATCGTCGATACTGGCATTTTCTGCGACAGTCATGCCGCCACCATAGTGACGGCCATTACCGACAGCAATCTGAATTGAACGCACATATTGTCGCCGTCCATCGCAGACGATATCGGCGCGAAATGGTCGAAATGATTTCAGTGCTTTGAACAAACCGTGTGCATAGCTGAGGATGCCCCAGCGCTGCTTCAATTCGCGAGAAAGTTGATGTGTTACATGCACGCCGAGTCCGATGTTGGCGACGTTAAAAAAATACCGGCCGTTCACTCGGCCAAGATCAATTTTATGTAACGGTCCAGCGGTGATCACTTCACTCGCTTGTGCGAGGTCATTCGGAATTTGTAAGGTGCGCGCCAGATCGTTTGCCGTGCCCATGGGCAGTACACCAAGTGGCAAACGAGTTTCGACCAGTGCTGGCGCAGCCGCGTTCATTGAACCGTCACCACCGCCGACGATCACACAATCGACATTCTCTGCATGTCGCCGGATCATCAGAGGGATTTGTTCAGGACGATCCAGTGTCCAGGAGAGCGTTTCGATGCCGTGGAGTTTGAGATGGTCAATGACTGGCCCAATATCGGTATCGCCACCACGACATTGGCGATTGACAATGAGTAACGCGCGCTTTAGCACCGCTTCTCCCCGAAATGGATTGTGCTAGGACCGCTATCCTTGGCTCAAGCCTACTGTTTTTATGTGACCTTGTGGGGGAGAGGAGGGTTCCCTTTAGATGCCCCAATGTACAACACGTACGCTGAACAAAAGGCGGTGAAACATCATCACCAGGAGAGCCAGCGCAAGCCCGGCACTGATTGCCATCATGTCCTGCCGAACGGTAGGGATAAAAGATTTCGTTGCATGGCGTGCGGTAGCTGAAAGCAGGTCGATCACGACATAGACAAGGAAGGCGCCGAACAACAGCGTTGCTTTCACTTCACCATTGGCCAACAAGTGCACAAGTGCCCACAATCCGATTCCCAGCAGCATGGGATGCTTTAGCGTATGGCGGATATAGGTGCGCATGTTGGCAGCAGCGAGCAGCACGAAGCTGATGACCATTGCCAATGGCGCAAGCATTATGGCAGCGGGGAAAGGCGAAAAGAATCGCGGTTCGGAGGGGGCGTATGCGTAACCAATAACGATCAGTATCAGGCCGAGAATGGAAATGACGGAGAACATACCCTTGTAGGCCTTCTCTCCCATGCGCTGGTGGAGAGTGGCTCGTACACCGGTCAAAACGGGAAGGAGGTGTATGCCAAGAAACAAAACTAGGCCGAGGATGAGCACTGTCATAATGATCCTCTCGTAAATAAACGCGTTGTGACAACGCCGTTGTGGCGAGCGTAGCCGATTACCTCATCGTCCTTGTGATGCACGTCAATCAAGCGGTATGCCTGTACGGCAAGGAGGCAACTGTATAAGCTGCCCCGTCCTTGCATCATGCGTTGATACGCTTACTGCATCTGCTGCGCGCCGCGGTGCAATAGCTCGGAGAAACGTGCAGAATCGATGTTCGACCCACAAACGAGCAATGCAACGCGCTTACCACGCAACAGATTGCGCAGCGGCCCAAACAGTGCGGCAGTCGCTGTTGCTGCTGCCGGTTCTGCGACCAGCTTCATGTCGCGATACAAATAAAACATTGCGCGACAGATTTCGTCGTCGGATACACGCACGATATCGTCAACAAAACGGTGGCACACGCTAAAGCTGTATGGCATCGCATATGGCGCCCCAAGACTATCGGCTACCGTGCTTACTTGCTCCAGTTTTTCCGGTTGTCCGGATTGGAAGCTGCGGTACATCGCATCGGCGCCGATCGGCTCGATGCCGTAAACAGCGCAGGAGGGATGGCGCTGCTTCACGGCCGAAGCGATACCCGCGCACAGACCGCCTCCTCCGACCGGCACCAGTACCGCATCTAGATCCGGCACCTGCTCCAGCAGCTCCAGGCCGACTGTCGCGGTTCCTTGCGCAATCAGAGGGCCATCGTAGGGATGCACCATAGTGCGTGCTTCGTTCGTTTCGATCTGCTTGCCAAGACTGAATGCTTGGTGCACGTCCGGCATCAGGATGACTTCGGCATC